>NZ_JBNPLT010000001.1:0-358083 GCF_050313615.1 Prevotella sp. SGI.167
AGACATCATCCGGAGTTGCTTGGCAGATGGGGCTTTGATGCCTTTGTTTGCCATATCCAAATAGAAGTTGAGACTGGTGGATAAAGTTTTGGTTAACTCTGATGGCATCAGCATATTCCATTCCTGGTTTTCCAATTGCTATCATAACATTATAATGTTTCCTGTCCCCAGACTGCTACCAGACGGTCTTTCCAGAGTTTCAGAGGACAGTGGGAATTGAGTTCTACATATAATTTATTGACGGCATCTATGAACTTGTCTAGACCTAACTCTACCAACGGATGGAAAGGAAGGTAAGTTGGAGCGAGAGGAGTAACGGAGTTTTCTCCGCCCAACATCAAATAGACATGGGCGTAGTAGGTCTTGCCGGATGGTGTCTTGGTCTTGTAAATGATCTCGACATCGTCTTTATGATAGACAAGGGTGCGGGAGCTACCTAAAGAGAAGGTTGCTCCTGGCTTTGTTGAGAAATAAGATTTCATGATTTTATATTTTGTTCCTCATTGCAGTATCGCTCTGCACTGGTCGTCGCTCGAATGAGGAATATTGTTTTTATTCTACTTTTGATAGGATTACCTCAGGAGAGGTACCCATCAGGGTTATGGCGGAAATCTTATGACCGCCATTGGCATTTAATGAATGACCACAATGATAGAGGCTGTCATCTATGATAAGCCAGCGGTCATGAGACTCGTTACGCCATTTTCTAATATCTATATGATTGTTGGGGAATAGGCGGTCATGCTCCTCCATCAAGCGTTGCATTCCTTGACCTACTCCAACCGTGTAAATTGTAGCTGTTACATTTGACTTACGGACATCAAGTACACTTAGAGTTAGCGATGAAACATAGCCATCTATGATGATTACTCGATGATTGGCAGAACGAACAAGGTTCTCCAAAGCAACTCTTGCAGTATAGAAATCACCTTCGAAGAAGACCATCTCTGCAGGAGGGGTCGAAGTCCGAATAAAGAAATCAAGCTGCTGTTGCTGCTTAGCCTGGACATCCTCAATATGGGTCATACGCTTGTCCATATTCTCCTGTAGGGCTATCAAGTGACGATTCACGGAATAACCTTGGAGAAGATAGTCACGTAAAACAACATTCGCCCAACGTCGGAATTGAATGCCTCTATTAGACTTGACGCGATAACCAACAGATAGAACAACGTCAAGGCTATAAAACTCAACTTGTCTAGTAACCAAACGTCCACCTTCATTTTGAACTATCGCAAATTTTGCGACAGTTGGATTTTTACGATTTTCAATTGTCGCAAAATTTGCGCCTGTTGGGTCAGAAGCTAGCTCTTCATGAAGAGCATTGTTGATATGCTTACCTATAGTCTTGATATCACGACCAAATAACTGCGCCATTTGTTGTCGATTGAGCCAAACCGTATCTTGATCCAGTTTCACCTCCAACCTAATGCTTTCGTCTGGTTGATAGAGTACTATCTGAGATTCATCAGTAGTTGCCTGTATTTTGTTATTGTCGTTTGCCATAATCATACATTTTTATTGCTAATATAGCGACAAAAGTACGATTTAATTTTGTAATCACCAAGGATTTAAGAGAAAATCTTCACTAAATAACTTTTTTCCAACGGGAGGGTCCTTACCCACTTTTGACCTGCTCAGTCTGAGGTGTTAAATCTCACGCAGACTGCGCTGATGACGCAGATATTTGACCTATTTGGTTTGATGAGTAATCTTATCTTCTGCATAGATGAACGACTGAGGGACCTTGAAATTTGGTATCAAAGACTCGGGATTAATTGCTTCCTTATATTCCTTACAATCCTTTATCTTCAATGCTACTGCCTTCTCCCTTCCCTTATAGTACTTATCAAAGAACTTCCTGGTAACGCCAGACTGACGTCTGGTTTCTTTCCAGATGTTCTCAGGGGTATCACAAAGGATTTCGTCTATCTTGAATTCACCGACTATCTTACTAATGGGACGACTGGCGTAAATATATACGGTATCTACCTTTTGCTTGAAGAGAATCTTGCGGTATTCATATTGCTTCTCGCCCGAAAAAATCTTCTCTACAAACTCAGGCTTAATCGATAATATAACGTTCATCTATTTCTCCTAATTCCAATAGTTTATCAAATTGAGCATCGGTAAGTTTAAAGAATCCCCAATAGTTAGGGTTCAGACCGACTTGTTCTTTCATTACTTTATTGATTACCTTTTTGGTGAAGGCTATGTTGTACACCATCTTAACAACAGTGAAGTGGTTCTTTGTGCGATACCAGCCTCTCAATTCTCTTTCGTTGAAAACAGAATAGCGATTGGTATAATTAACGAAAGCATCCTCGTTGGCAAAGTCCTTGATAGTCTTTACCTCGCAGACGGTACAGACTGATGTACATACGCTACGATAGGAGGCTGGTCCTTGATAGTCTGAAGTGCGGTAGATGACAAGTTTATCTCCTTCCTTCAAATCCTTGACTCCTCGCATCCAGCATATATATATCTTATAGATACTGTTGGTCTCCGATACATCCTGTATGAGGTCATACTTCTGTTCTGTTTTCAATATGGAGTCTGGGAACAGTTTTGTATGATATTCCGGATTGATAGAGAGTACATACTTTCCGGAACCTGCCTTCCGGACAAACGGATAGTCAAGCATCAGGTCGTTGACTTGTGTTCTCATGTCCCTAACCAATACATACTCGCTACTACCATCTTTGTGGTTCTTGTCTGCTATATGAGAGAAACCGAATTTTTCGAACATCGTTACCAGCTTCCGCAATTCCTCTGTCGGGAACATGGTGACATAGATTTCATCAACATCTTCAGCAATTGCCTTATCCATGATTTTCTTCATGAATCGCTCACCGCGTGTGGTATGTCGGTCTTCATTGTCCACCTTGAAGGTACCCACCTTCAGGCGTTTCTTGGCAGGAAGCGCTGGGGTAAGGTCGGAAAGTTCCTCTTCCTCTATCTTCAAATAAAGAAAGTCTTTCAACTCGTTATCTACATAATAGCAATAAGCTGTGGCTCCTGCTGCAGCCTTCTTGTTATACCATTCATTAAACTCAGGATAACTGGCTCTCAATGAATCGAAAAAGGAATCATTGAGATCGATATCTGAAAATCGTTGTACTTGTAAGTCCATAGGCCTTCGTCTTAGATTATTCCTTATCTTTTTTTTTATCTCATCTGCCGGTTTCTCCTCCACTTTCTGCTCTGCCTGGCTGGCAGTGGGCGCAATGAGATTGTTTCCTCCATGAATATTGAAGATGACATGAGGATCCTGGCACTCCTTGATTTGATCAATGAGGTCATGATACTCCTTGGGCATCATCTTGCGTAGCAGACAATGCACACGGGAGATGTCGGCAAAGTGGTTCTCATTCATGAACTCCTGTGCCTGTCGTATCATGTACAAATATTTATCCTCCATACTAAACTAACCATCTAGAATCAATAAAAGCCAATTTTCAGCAGCAATTGACCACAATCCGCAAGTTTCGCGAGTTGAAAATTCTATAGTTGTACGACTGTAAAGCTACAGTTGTACGACTATACATGCTATAGTTGTACAACTCTGGAGTTATAGTCGTACAACTATAGGGGTCATAGTCGTACAACTATAGATTTTCAAAAGCCCTAGCATATTTTTCATTTTCGTATACTGTTGACTACCAGCAACTTAACAAACCTTAGCATATTTTCAATTCTACAAATTGAATTTGGATTCATTGAAAATTCTGAAATTATGGAGTGCGTAAAAGTGCCTTTTGTCAGTATTTTTCCTCACGCTACTTCATTGGTGATCATTTCCACTTATACCAAGCTTCATTGATATACTTGCGGATATTACTGATGCCTGTAGTAACCTGAGGAGCCAAGGGCTTTAAGACTTCGATGAACTCCTGCTTCACCATAATATCTTGGTCAACCTTTACATCTGTATCATTCACCATATCCATCACCACCTGAGCCAATTCCTTGGCATTGGTGCATGCAGAGAGCTTGGCTACATATTCTGCTAATGCTTCCACATTATTAATATATAAGGAGAGACGGGTTGTTTCGTGTGAGAGAACAGGCTCTTGACTTTTGGTCTTCGCCTTCATCATCTCCTCTATGTACTTGTCGCCATAAAAGTTTTGCTCAGCCTTGATAGCATTGGGCAGAATCTGGTTGTTACCGCCAGAGATATTAAAGACGATATTTGCCTTATTATTATCTTCCATTGCATTGATTTTTAATAAAAGTGAACGTATAGTGAATGAGTAGTAAACAGATGGTGAACGTCAGTGAAGGCATTTGTTTTCGCCTCGCCAATGCTGTATCTTTGCAGCGTCAATCAGAACAAACGGGATTGCTAATCTCTTTGAACTGACGATGACTGAACTTTATTATTAATTTCTTTAATGTTTTAAATTATGAGTAAAAGCTACAAAGTTGCAAAGAAGACCATTAACATGGGTGACAAGAAGGGGCAGACCGTCTATAGCGTTCGCCCTTACAGTTACGGCACCTTGACTACCGAGGAGGTTGCTAACCAAATTGCTGTGGAGTCAACTGCTACTCCTGCAGACGTAAAGGCAGTGCTTGACCGCTATGCCTACTACGTGAAGGAGAACCTGAAGAAGGGTTACGACATCGAGTTGCTTGGATTCGGCAAGCTCTTCATTCGCTTCATTACCGGCAAAGCCGTAGAAGATGAGAGCAAGGCGAACGCCAAACTCGTCAAGACTCTTGTTCCTGCCTTCCGTCCTTCTTTCACCAAGTTGCAGAACGGTTCTCGTCTCTACAACCTGCTTCCTGTTTCCATAGAACTCGTCAAGTACGGTGAAGAGAAGAAGGACAAGACTACTGACGGTACTACCGATGAGGAGAAGAAGCCTACTACTGGGGATACCACACAAGGTGGTGGCAGTGAGAATACGGGAGGTACCGGTTCTGAGAACGGTGATAGCGGCGATCTTGGACTCTAAGCCGTATTGTTTAACCCTTTAAATTGATCCATGATGATGAATGATTCTAATGGTTCCAAGAAAATTTCTTGGGTACAGATTGTGAATGCCGTCGTGCAAGCTCTGATTGCTGCACTTACGGCATTGGGAGTAAGCTCGTGCGCGAGTGCAATTAATAGTTTATAATGTATAATTTATAATTAAGAATGACTCTTATGATAAAAGATACATTTCCAATGATCATCGGTGAGGAGAAGGTACGCTCAGAGCGTACACTCCTCGCCGGAGTTGAAAACGGCAAATACATGACGTCTGCCGACTCTGTGAGATTTCTGGTGCTGCATTGCTCGGCTACCCGATGCAATCAGGACTATAGTGTTGAACAACTGCGACGTGACCATAAGGCTCGTGGGTTTTATGATATCGGCTATCACTTCTACATCCGAAAGGATGGAACGATAACGCAGCACCGTAAGCTGCTGGAGGTGGGTGCTCATACCCGACCTTATAATAGATGCTCTATCGGCATCTGCTATGAGGGAGGGCTCGATGAGCAAGGCAAGCCTTGCAACACCATGACGGCTGAGCAGGAAACGAGCCTCATTGATCTTTTCAGAAATCTGAAGATTCTCTTTCCGAAAGCGAAGATCGTGGGCCATCGGGATCTGCCCGGGACTACTCCAAAGGAGTGTCCGTGCCTGGATGCTGGCAGCTGGGCTGCTCGACACCATCTTGATTAACTCTTATAACTCCTTTTGGCTGGCATTGCTAGCTAAAAGGAGTTTTTTCTTACTGTTAAAGGTAAGCATCCAACCCCTATAGCAATACAACTCCATCCCCAGTGTTTACTGGAGATACAGAGTATTTTAAAAAATTGGACTTTTCTGATTTTTAAACAGGTTTAACTAAAAGTACCTCTGTCATCAAGGCATAATCCCTTCTTCCAGCTACAATCATGTCAAAGAATCCCCTGAAGAAATTCTTGCTTACGTTCCATATCCGGTATATCACCAATACAGCGTCACCACTATATTACAAATAGTTACACCTATCAGTTTTTGAAAAAAGTTATATTTTGTTCCTCATTGCAGTATCGCTCTGCACTGGTCGTCGTTCGAATGAGGAATATTCAGCATTGTGACAGCAGTAGCTACGCCACCTTTATTGGTTTAAAATATTCAACAACTCAGCAGGAGTATAAACGGGTAAAGAAGAATTCGTAAAATCCTTCTTGTTACGAGTTACAATACAATCTCCCTTAGCTCGCAAAGCTGTGGCATTTTGAGTTGCATCTTCATAATCCTTCCAATCAGAAGAGAGCATTTCAATTACCGTATTGCCTTGCAAGTCCAAAACATCTACAAAATTCGACACCGCCAGAAGAGTTTCTTTTACATCTTGATACTCATACTTGTGTGCTATATACATGGTTGTAACATAAGACAAAGCTGATGTCATCAACTTTATGTCTCCTGTTATTCCAAGGGCAAAGAGTTTATCTGCATCTTCAGAAAAGCCCTCCCGATTTACAACGAAATCTATTAAGATATTCGTATCTATAAAAACTCTCATAATGCATATTTTTTATCAACCAACGCATCTAAGCTATTTTCATCTGCCGGTATCGGCTTGCCACCTTTTGCCTTTAATGTTTTAACATAAGACAAAGCATCATTAAACTCAGCAGTTTCTAATAGTTTTTGCTTAGGTTGTACCTTTTGCAAAAACAAAGAAATCGCCTTTTCTATTGCAGCTGTCACACTAATATTATGTAATTTAGCATAACTTTCTGCACCTTTATATATATTGCTGTCAATTGCTATTGTGTTCATAATTGTATCTCCTTTTTTGTCTGCAAATATAAGGGTTTTCTGTGAAACTACCAAATTTTCGGGGGAGTTTTTACAATTCAGACCAATTACTTGGCTTAGGGCTAAACATCACAATACACAAAATGATTCTGCTTCCTTATCTGCCTTTTTCCTTCTATGTTCATAACGTAAGTTCCTTATTAATTATTGTATTTTTTCGACTCCCCTGTCCCCCTCTTGCGAAGAGGGAGTCCTTACCCTATACCCAAGCCCTAAATCCCTACCATAGGGATTAGGGATGTAACCGCCCTCCGGTGCTCGGAACCGCTACGCTATAAGGTTGGCGGGGCATCAAAGCCCTGCGCCATATTGTGCGGGATGGGACCGCCGAGCTGTTACGGGAGTATTGTCTCCATTGATGAAATAGAAGTTTTTTACAAGTTTTCTACCAGAAACTTGATATAGTCATCATTGACATTGGATATTTCTCCATTATCATAACTACCAGTGTTTATGTTCACTTCCATACGGCTATGCTTCCTTCATTTCCCGAATGAAATCATCAACATCCTGAAGCTTTTTACCTTGCAATTTAGCAAGTTTTACCTCTTGCAAGGCCCGTGACAAGCTTTCCTTGACATAAGCCTTCTGCTTCTCTTCTATAGTCAAAGGTGATTCTTTAATTATAGACGCAGAAACAACTCCACGCAACATCTTAATGGCATTGCGAATACTAGCAGATGGCTGCGTATCATCTATTGTAACTAATATCTGTTCCATATCCTATCTTCTTTTTATTAAAATGATGGTGCAAATATAAGGGTTTTCGGTGAAACTACCAAATTTTTAGGGGAGTTTTTGCTTTGTGCTCTAATGTCCCACAGATTTGGCTTTCCCTTCAGCCGCCGATTTTCAATTCACAGATATCTTAGACCTGTACGGTCTGGGGGATTAAGGTCACGCGGATCTCGCTGATGACGCAGATCTTTGAGTTGTGCGGAATACAATGGTGTTTAATTTTATTTTGTTCCTCATTACTGTACTACTCTTCTACTACCTCAAAATCTTCATTATGGACACCACGGATGGCTACGGCTATTCCACCGAAATCGAAGACTAGCTGGCGGTCACGGTCTATGCGGACAATGTAACCTTCGTAGCCTTTGAATGGACCTGAAAGGACACGCAACTTCACGTGGTCTTTGGCAAAATTCTCAAAAGCATCTCGAAGGAATGTTACCTGCTCCGGATGGGTCTTCATCACATTCATAAAAGGTTGCATGATGGAGTCCTTGATGGAGGCAGGTCGTCTTAAACTGCGATCGTTGACTAAGTGAAATTGGGGAAAATGATCTGCAAGAAATCTTTGTAGGTCAATCACTGTACCTTGCAAGAAGATTAGTCCACTGACAGATTGCTCCCAAATCTTTTTCACTCCTTGTTGCTTTTCCTCATCCTTGTAGGAATAACGAAGGGTTTTATGAATGAAATAAGGTTGTTTGGTATTGTTCTCGTCAGCATTAAACTCTTCCAGCCATTTCTCCATCCCTTTAGCTGCCATGTGAAAAATAAAAAGATAACTCCACGAAGTGGGGTCGGTGGAAGGGTCTTCCTTCTTTTTTATCCGTTTACGTCGGGGTATTCCTTCTACACTCGGATCCGAAAGTCTTTCAGCCCCGATAACGTGGATGCCCTTTGGTAAGCGCTTGCTTACGTCGGCTGTAGAAGGTGAATCCAAGCAATCCTGCGTCATATTCTCGTTCTACTTTATGTTCTTAGCTGCAACCATACATGATAGTTGTAGAAGCTTAGTCAAGTTGTTATTGTTGTGCATAATCTTAATCTCCCATGAGTATTAGTTCATATAATCTTGCACATGTTTATTTACATTTATTGCACATTCTTATTATGAATGAGCAAAACATGCAGAACCAAACCCCAAATCAGCCATTTTGAGGAAGCTACTAATGCAGATTTGCAAAGCATTTATAGCATAATTTGGAAGATTTAAACAAAAAGTGATAAAATTTGACAGAAAATTCAGCAGAATTTCGTATCTTTGCAAATAGTTCTATCATTCATAATAAGAATGGGCGAAGTTGGTTGAACATTTTTCAAAGTGGTTTGGTGGCGAATTCGTGACAGTTTCTTTACAAGGGTTTACACTTTTTATATATAAAGAAAAAGAGTTATCAGAACAGGTCTAAAACAATGACCTGCTCTGATAACTCTTTTCCTATTATTATCTTTTTTGCTCTAAAAACGGGCTGTAATCACCTGTTGGATGATTTTCTTGTTGGCCTCATTGATGGTTGCTACGTCTATTGACTCCAGATAGATTTGGGTGGTCTTATAGGAGTTGTGCCCCATGCCCTCGCTGATGGTGGCTACCGGTATGTTCATGTGCAAGGCTACGCTTGCCCAGGTGTGGCGTGCCACGTATGTGGTCAATGGTATTTTCAAACCTACCATCTCACCGATTCTCTTCAGGTTGTAGTTCGTGTTATGCTCCTTCTTGCGGTATGCGGCGTATGGAGAGGATTCCCTGCCTGTCAAAATGGGTAGCATATACGGTGAATCCTTCGTTTGTTCGGTGTACTTGTCGATGATGGCTTGCATCGGTTTTATCCACTCGATGTTGATATTCTGGTGGGTCTTGCGACGGTTGTAGCTCACCATGCCACATCTCAGGTCGGTCTTCTTCAGGAATGCCATATCCACGAATGCCATCCCTCGCAGATAGAAGCTGAGCAGGAAGAGGTCGCGTGCCTTGTCAAGGGATGAACCTCTCGGCAAGTCCAATTTCTCGATTTTGCGAATGTCCTTTACAGTAATGGCTCGTTTGGCGGTTCTAACGCTGCCTGTCTGCACGTGAGCGAAGATGTCGTTGGGTGGAGCTTGCCCTGCTTCCACCGCCTTGTGGTAGAGAGTGCGGAGGGTTCGCAGATAGAAGGATACGGTGTTTTGCCCAACCCCTCTGTTGAACAGCCATGTCTGGTACATTTCCATCATCTCGCTGGTCATCTGAGAGAAGGTCAGGTCTTCCTGATTTCGGAATTCCATGAATCGGTTGGCTGCATTGGTATAGTTGTTCTTTGTACCAATGCACTGCATCTGCTCCTTCTTGGCTATCTGCTGGCGGAAGAAAGCAAAAACGCTCTGGCTTGGTGGCAGCTGCTGTCGCAGACTGCGCTGGTGGATGAGATGATAACACAATGTGCCTACCTTTCCCGACACTGAGGATGCTCTGAATTTTACTTTTACTTTTGCCATATTGCTTTAATTTTAATGGTAAATTAATGTTTGCTATTTGTTAAAGCAACGGCATGTCCAAGTATATCGTGTATTCGAGCTCCGAAACTTCAGTTTTTATATTCCTATTCCCTGGCATCCGCCAGCTCGTTATATCCCCAAACGATGATGAGGACAACGAAGCCTGCCAGCAGAGTCAAGAGATTCTGCGAATGACCGATGGACTCTGCCACATGCGTAAGAGCACGGGAGCCGGACAGCAGGAAATCTATCTTCATAGAGAAGAGCCAGCCCTGAATCTGTTCCCAGCCCTGACAAACCACAGCAGCAATCACGCCGACAGCCACACAGGCGGCCGTCCACAAATGCTCCAGTCTACGACGCTTAGCCAATGCCTTCTCCTGCTCAAGATCCGGCAAAGCCTGCATCACCCTGTCAGAGAATCCGTCATCAGGAATCCCTGCCATCATATTATCTGCAAAGAAAGCCTGCAAGAACTGCTCGTCTGAGGCGTTCAGCGGCTCGATATCCTGGCTTTTTATCTTATCATTTATCTTATCGGTCATAACCATTATGCTTTAAGTAACTTGCAAGTTTCTGTTTTCCACGAGAGAGATGCGACTTGATGGTACCTTGTGCCATTCCCGTCACGTCTGCAATCTTATCTATAGAGAGTCCATCCATCAGCTGCAGCGTGATGCATGTCCGTTCGTTATCGCTCAATATCTGTAAGGCTTTCATCAAATCCATCTTCAATCCGCTGTTTCCTCCCGGCGCATTCTGTCGGGAAACTGCCGGCGTATCGATGTCTTGCGTCTCCTTATGACTGCGGGTATAATCATACCATACATTATAGGCGATGCGATAAAGCCAAGTGGGGAAGTTGGCTGTACCCTTGAAGCTTGCCAGATGGGTATAAGCCTTCACAAAGGTATCCTGCGCCAAGTCGTCACTCAGCTGCGCATCCCCCAGCGTCTGCCGTAGGAAGAACCCACGAATGGGTGATTGATACTTCTTGACCAGCAGGTCGAACGACTTGCGGTCGTGAAGCATCACCACCTTCGTGACGAGAGAAATATCGGATAACTTTTCCACTATATATATTAACTAATAATTGTTGTTTGATTCTTACACCGGAGTACCATTATATCCTGTGCCCTGATTGTCATGACGGTTTTTCCACCAGTCCTTGATGGCAGGAAGCGAGCCTATCAGGGTCTGTCCCAATCCATAGAAGAAGACCAGGGCTCCGATACCTGCCAGGAAATCAGCTCCCCACCAAGCGAACATGGCGCACAAGCCTGCTCCGAGGAAGGCATTTCTCAATCCCCGCTTCACGAGATACTCATCGCTCTGCTTGTCTATCGGCCGGTCGCTTTCCGGAACATTGATGCCCTTCTCCATTGCCATCTCCGCCAGCTTCATCCGGTCGTTGTGTCTGCGCATCAGATAACGGACGATGAGAAATATGATAATCAACGGAGCGAAGACGAACAACAAGCCGAAGATTACACAAAAGATGATGATGACAGACAGCGCACCGCCACCAAACACCGAACCGATGAAATCGAACGGGTCATCATAGTTGCCCAGACTGTATTTGGAATGATAATCACGGGCATTATCATTGCTTTCATCGTAAACATTATAATCAGCCGTATCCGTACTGGCCGTATCAGAATACGCCTCCAATCCTTCATCCGTTTTATCAGCCGATGCAGCAGTCTTCTTGTCCACCTGCTGTGTGGAAGGTTGATAACGGTGTTTGGGAGCAGAAGATGCCAAAGATAGCTGTGTAGCTCCGATGCTCATGATGAGCGACAATGTCAATAACGCTTTCTTCATATCTATCAATATTTTTATTGTGTTACCTTGTTATTTATTAAATTTTCTATCTCTTAGACGCATCCGTTGCCAATTTAGTTGCAAAGAAACGAAAAATTTCTTATTTTTGCAAACAAATTAAAGAATATACGCATAAAATGAAGACATTACCAGAAGATTTCATCAAATATACACAAGAGTTGATGGGCGAAGAATTGTTCCTGCAGCTGAAGCAGGGCATCACCGAGGGAGAAGCTCCTACCAGCATCCGTCTCAATCCTTTCAAGTGCAAGGAGGGAGAAGATGCGCCGGGCGAACCGATTCCATGGTGTCCTTCTACCGGACGGTATTTATCCTCACGTCCCAACTTCACCTTTGACCCTTGGCTCCATGCCGGAAAGTATTATGTGCAGGAAGCTTCATCCATGTTTGTGGACCTGGTGGTCCGCCAGCTCGTTCACGAACCCGTGATGATGCTCGATCTCTGTGCTGCTCCAGGCGGAAAGTCAACTGCTCTCAGGGCTGCATTGCCTGAAGGAAGTCTGCTCTTCAGCAACGAACCGATGCGCACCCGCTCGCAGATTCTTGCCGAGAACATCCAGAAGTTCGGTCATCCCGACATGATTGTCACCAACAATTATCCACGTGATTACAAGAAGTCGAAGCTTCTGTTTGACGTCATCCTCACCGATGTGCCGTGTTCGGGCGAAGGTATGTTCCGCAAGGACGATGGTGCCATCGAAGAATGGAGTCTGCAGAATGTGGACAACTGCTGGCATCTGCAACGTGAAATCGTGAGCGATATCTGGAACTGTCTGAAACCGGGCGGTATCCTCATCTACTCCACCTGTACCTTCAATGCCCACGAAGACGAGGAGAACATCGCCTGGATTTGTGAGGAACTGGGTGCAGAACCAATTGCCTTAACCGGCATTGATGAGAGCTGGAACATCACCGGCAATCTCATCGGTACAGAAATCCCAGTCTATCGTTTCCTCCCTGGCAAGACCCGTGGAGAAGGCATCTTCCTCGCAGCACTCAGAAAAGAGGGTGAAGCGGAAATGGAGAAAGAAGACAAAAAGAAGAAGAAAGACAAGAACAAGGAGAAAGGAAAAAACAGAGGAAACAAGGGAAAGAGTCAGCTGGTTCCTACAGACTGGCTGAAGTCATCCGACTATGAAACGATAGCCGTAGAGGACAACTTCTATGCCATCCCAAGCCGATGGAAAGCCATCTATGAGGAGGCAGCCAGGAATCTGAAGGTAATACATGCCGGCATCAAACTGGGAACGAGCAAGGGGAAAGACATCATTCCCGACCAGAGTCTCGCCCTCTCCGTGATGCTCAACAAAGAGGTTTTTCCGCAAGTAGAACTGTCGTACGAAGATGCCATCCGCTACCTGCGCAAGGAGGCTGTCAATCTCCCTGCAGAAACCCCTAAGGGCTATGTGCTGGTTACGTACCGCCAAATGCCTCTGGGATGGGAAAAGAACATCGGAAACCGTGCCAACAACCTCTATCCACAAGAATGGAAGATCAAGAGCAGCCATGTGCCGGAGAAACAGTTAATAATTAATAATTTATAATTAACAATTAATAATTATACATTAAACATTATACATTATACATTAAAAAAATGCTCAGCATCATCGCCTGCATATCCAAAGCAAATAGAGCAATCGGCTATCAGAACCGGTTGCTCTATCATATTCAATCCGACATGACCCGCTTTCGCGAGTTAACTACCGGACATGTCATCATCATGGGCAGAAAGACCTATGAATCACTTCCTAACGGTGCACTCCCCCACCGCCGTAACATCGTAGTTTCCAGGAGCAGGAAAGAACTGCCGAACTGCGAGGTTTACGCATCTTTGGAGGAAGCGCTGGCTGCTGTCACAAATGAAACAGGAAAAGAGAAAGCAGAAAGAAATAATACCGTCATAGATAAAGAATGCTTTATCATCGGCGGTGAGAGCATTTATTCCCAAGCCCTTCCGTTTGCCGACAGACTCTATCTCACGATAGTGGATGATGAACCGGAAGCTGCCGACACCTTTTTTCCGGAAATCAACCCGGATGAATGGGAAGTAGCAGAAAAGGAAATGAGGAATGAAAACGACTTATCGTTCACATTCCTCACACTCTATAGAAAGCAATAAAAATTATTCTTCTTCTGTTGCCTCTTCCTCCACAACATCATCAAATCTCTGGATATCTGCCATAGAAAGCTGACGGTTGATAGCCGCATTGAATGAGATGATAGTCTCACTGCGAGACAAGCCCAGAGGCTGCAACTTATCATGAATGATTTCCAGGAGATGGTGGTTGTTGATGGCATAAATCTTGATAAACATATCAAAGCCACCTGTCGTATAATGACATTCTACCACCTCAGGAATCTTCTTGAGTTCTTCTACCACTTGGTCGAACTTTTCAGGTTCTTTCAGGTACAATCCCATGTAAGCACAGGTTTCATAACCAATCTTTTCCGGATCTATAATAAACTGCGAACCCTTGATAATGCCTAGGTTTGATAGTTTAGCTACACGCTGATGAATAGCTGCACCGCTCACATTGCAAGCGCGTGCTACTTCCAAAAATGGAATACGGGCATCTTGAGAAATCAACTTCAAAATCTGCCTGTCTAATGAATCTAATATTTGTTTTGCCATATCTTCTATTAATTTACTTGCAAAGATAGTACAAAATTTTAATAACAGCAACTTTTCTGAATAAAAAAATAATAAATTAATATTATTTTTCCTTTCAGGCCGCATTATTGACCTTTTTCAACAGCAGAATAGCTGATTTTGATGGCTTTTGCCTGTCTCAAAGCCTGCTTCACATCTGTGATGACTCCCATCTTGGTATCCTTATCTGCCTTGATGGAAACTGTCATCAACCGCTGGTCTTCTGCCGACATGCGCTTCTTCTCTGCTGCCATATAGTCCATCACCTCCGGGGCAGTAGCCAGCTTGTCATTCAGCTGAATCTGCGTTTCCTTGCCATATTTACCCTGCAAATCCTTGGTTGGTTTGCCGATATAGATATGGCTTACTGCAGACTTCTTGGTCAATCGGGTCAGATTCTTGCCCTGTGGCACTCTGCATTCCACCTTCAGGGTCACCTGACGCATGTGGGTAACAATCATGAAGAAGAAGAGTACGGAGAATATCAGGTCTGGCAGAGATGAGGTATTCAGTTCAGGCACATCGTGCGATTTCTTGCAGAAACGAATCATGGTTTACCTCCTTTCTCCTCCTGCTCCTCAGCATGGGCGTCGATGCTCTTATCCTGTTGAGTCATAGCGTTGGCATACGACTCCGTGATACGCTGAGGACTGATTTTACGTATCTCTTCCTTCTGCTCATTGGTCAGCAAAGCATAGTTTCTATGATATTTCTTCTGAGCTGCTTCATTACGCAGCTGGTCATAAGCCTCCATCAGCTGGTTTTGCATCTGAAAATAGAGATTGTAATCTGCATCACGGTCGCTCTCGATAGAGATGAGATGCTTCTTCCCCAGGCGATGCACAAAACGGACGGTTTCTTCCTTGAGCTGAGCAACCTTCATCGGCTTGTCGTTTACCAGCAAGGTATCGCCCGCAGTCAGATGAATGGCCATCAGGTTATTCTTGTCAACCACCGACTCCTGCCGTTCCTTTTTCTGAGGTTCCGGTGAAGGAAGTTGGCGCAATAATCCCTTATCCACATCCATCGATGTGGTGACAAGGAAGAATATCAGCAGCATAAACGAAATGTCGGCTGTGGAAGTGGTATTCAACCCCGGGATTTCATGACTTTTCCTTCTTATCAGCATTTTGCTTTTATCTTATAGAACCTAAAATCTTTATCAATTATCAGTCAATTACTTCTTCTTTCTGATATATCGGGTTCCGCCAAAGCAGACGGCACCGATGCCTGCCATCAGCATCAGAAGCGATGTGACGACAAACATATCAGAGAGTTTGAGCCAAATCCAGTCGGCATAGTTTTCACCATTGATGAGCATCGGGTCGGAACCTCCCAACAGGAAGGTAACAACCAGGATTGCCAGCAGGGAAAGCCATGTGATGCGGAAGATGCGGCGCACGGGCACTCCATTCACCACTGCCTCCGATTTCGTTGTGCGATAACCCTTGATCATCGAATAGACTGCCAAGCCCACTCCTCCAATCAGGAATAGCCACATCAGGACGATGAGCACATCCGTAAACAGAGGCGCATTGAAGTCTGGGTTCTCTACGAAAGGCATATCATAGCCCACCAGGAAGAACAATCCGAATACTAGCACCGCCAAGCCTATCAAGAGATAGAAAATGCGCTGAGAGATATTCTCCGATGACTTGTTACTTTGAACTTTAAACATTTCTCTATTCGTTTATTTATTCCTGGCAATAATATCCATTAAAGTTACAGCCGATTCCTCCATCTGGCTAGTAAGATGCTCCACCTTCGAAAGGATGTAGTTATAGAAGACCATGAGAATCAAGGCTACGATGATGCCGAAGATAGTAGTAATCAGCGCTACCTTCATACCCGATGCCACGATGGTAGGGCTGATGTCTCCCGCCTGCTGAATCTGATCGAACGCCATCACCATACCAATCACCGTTCCCAGGAATCCGAGAGATGGAGCCATGGCAATGAAGAGCTTGATCCAGGAGCATCCCTTCTCGAGATTAGCCGCCTGCACCGTGCCATAACCGTTCACGGAGCGCTCAATATCATCCAGCTTCTCATCAATATGCATCAATCCCTGAAAGCAGATAGAAGCCACAGGTCCACGGGTATTGCGACAGAGGTCCTTAGCCCCTTCCACATCTCCCGCAGTCACCTTCTGGTCAATGTCCTGCATCAGCTTCTTGGCATTGATTTCAGAAAGACTGAGATAGATGATTCGCTCGATACAGAAAGCCAATCCCACGATGAGTGCGATGGCAACGAGCGACATAAAGCCAGCGTTACCCTCAATGAATTTCGTTTTAAGAGCTTGATGAAATCCCATGTTCTCCTCCTGTGCCATCATAGGCAGAGAACACATTGCTGTGAAAACTAATATTGCGAAACGCGCAATAGATGTATTTTTCTTCATAATCATATATACCTTATTATATATATAAGCGGAAAGAGGGGGATTCGAACCCCCGAACCGGTTTTGCCGGTTACACGCTTTCCAGGCGTGCCTCTTCAGCCACTCGAGCACCTTTCCTTTATTTCGGAATGCAAAAGTATCAATTTTTATCCGAAATGCCACATATTCGCTTGCTTTTTATATTTCTTTAACGAAAATATAAGAGCGTAAACCCGCTAGGCGTCCCGGCAGATTTGCAATCTGGCGAGACACCTAGCGGACTTCCCCACTTGCGAAAGTTCTGTCCTTTACTTCTCAGGAATAATCTCGAAGATTTCGGCTGAGCCTTCTATCTGAAGCTTGGCTGCCTTCTTCACCAATTCTACCTTGCAGAATGAACTGTCGATGGTGGTAGTGGCAAGAACCTTGCCCTTGGCATTCAACTGACGACAAACCAAAGAACTGCCTGGAGTCAACTTCAGAAGCAGGGTGTAACTCTTTACATCCTTCTCAATACCCATAGTAAGGATGCCCTCGTTGGTGAATGAGGTGCAAGGATTCTCATCGAAACCATACATCGCTGCCTGAAGGTTGGTTGCCTCTACAGGGAAGCTCAAACGCTCTGGAGTGGTTGGATTCACCTCGAAAGTGCGGACAGCGGCCCAGTTGCGCTTGTCTGACTTCAACTTCTTGATACGGATATAACGAGCCTCAACAGGGGTATCGGTCTTCCAGTTGATGATATACTGCTTCTTCAACTCGCCTGTCAGCGCCTTCCATTCCTTTCTGTCTACAGAATACTCCAATACGGTGTTGTCGAAGTAGTCCACATCATCTACAGAGTTGCGCCCCTGAAGGATTCTTACCTCTGAAACTGAACGAACGCAGCCCAGGTCAGCACCAATCCAGTCGCCTGTATTCTGGCCGTTACCCGATGTATAATAGGTAGTAGAATCGTTGTCGAACATCGCCTTGCTCTGGGTAGTTCTCAAGGTAGCATAGGTACCGATACCCTTATAGAAGGCAGGCACCTTGCCGGTCAACTTCTTGAAGAAACCAGATGCCATATCGTCCATAGACTGCTCGTAGAATGGCTGCAATACCATGGTTCCTGACTTATGCTTCTCGTAAGCAGCCACATCTTCCTTGCTCATGCGGTTGTTGACATAGCCATCCCAGAACGCCTGGTCGTTGCCAGCCTTGTATTCCTTGATAAGACTCATGGTCTTCAAACCACGGTCGCCCAACTTGCCAAACTCTGTCAACCATGGGCGAAGTTCCTTCATCAGCAGGGCGTTCTTGCAGTTTGCCTCCATCTGGGCAGGAGCATTCTTCACCTTGACAAACTCATTCTGCAAAGCGTTGAACTGTGCATCTGTGAAGTTGTCGATACGGAAGCTCTTGGTCTCCCATGATTCGATGCGGCGATAACCGGTCTCGGTATCGCAAGAGTGCATGGCGAAGGTGCGATATGCCTCATGTGCTTCCGGGGTGAGATCAACCAGACCACGCTCCCAGTTATCGAGCGGATTATAGTTGGCGATATTCCAGCTATAGTCAGCTACACCATAGAGCGCCAGCTTGGATGCCTCACCATGCTCCATCGGGTTGCTCACGAAACCGCAGAGATCCTTGTTGGTCAGGTCGGTCTGCAATCCGTAGGTAGGACCCTGCATGATGATATGGCGGGCATAATCGGTTACAGGGAAGTTCCACCAGTAGTAAGCTGGGCGCTTGATGCGGGAATTCACCCAGTCGAGCGTCTCGCGGGTCAAGTCGCTACATACCACATCCCCTGTCCAGAATACGTTGATAGAAGGGTCGAGGGTATTTCCGAAGATGGCGAGAGAACCGGTTGGCTTTGGATTCGCCCAGAGACGGGTATAATCGGTAGGACACATCACGAGCGGAGTTACATCGCCCTTAGCCTTCACAAATTCCTTTGCCAGGCGGTTCAGGAGTTCCGACTGCTTTACCGGGTTGGCACCCTCGCCGGAAATATCATCGAAGAAGATAGCGAAAGAACGAACACCAAGGTCGTACATCAGATCGAGCTTGTGAACCAGGTTCTGATAGTCTTCCTCGTTCCACTTGATGTCCTGTCCCGGATGGATAGCCCACACGAAGTCTACTCGGTTGCGGCGACAAGCCTGAACGAGTTCGCTGATGTTCTTAGCCTCTTTCTCAGGATAAGGCAGACGCCAGTTTGGACAACTGTGATATGGGTCATCCTTCGGACCGTAGAGATAGGTGTTCATCTTATTCTTTCCGTAATAGTCGATGAGGGAAAGACGCACCTGATGAGACCAAGGTTCGCCATAGAAGCCTTCTACCACACCACGGTTTGGAAGATCTGGGTAGTCGTTGCAGGTGGTGTAAGGCATCTGTCCCTTTGCCATCTCGCTGTTAACAATCTGGCGCAGAGTCTGCAAACCGTAGAAGGCACCACGCTCGTCGAAACCCACAATCTGGATACCCTTGGCATCAGCCTTCAGGCTGTAAGCACCCGAAACAGGCTTTACGCCAGCCTTGGCAGCGAGTTTTTCACCGAAATCGATAGTCAGGCGAATGCCCTTGGCGTTGGCGGTAAGAAACTTCACGTCATCGGCAAACTTGCCTTTCTTGTCTATCACCTTGACACCTTTCTGCAGATCGAGTCGGTTAGCAGCATCCACATTCAGGAGATGTGGTGTAGGGCTCACGATGAGTCCGTGATGATCCAGTTTCTTACCCGGAATCATGTTTACGTCCTGCTTTTCAGAACGCTGGCCGCTCAGGTCTTGTGCCTGAGTGCCCTGTGCAAATGCAGCCATCAGGAGGGCTGCCATCAACATTTTTCTAGTCATAATGAATAGTTGGTTTAGGATTTATATTTATTAAAGTTTATTTATTTCAAGTGGAATACTCTTTCCACGGTTTCATTGGTTTGCTTGGCAAACTCTTCTTCGCTCACGTTGTAGGCTTTCGCCAAGGTTTTAAGAACTTCTACTACGAAGGCGCTCTCATTGCGCTTTCCGCGATATGGAACGGGAGCCATGTATGGAGAGTCGGTTTCCAAAACAATGCGGTTCATCGGAACCACGGCTGGAAGGTCTTCACGCAGATGACTGCTCTTGAAGGTAGAGACTCCACCGATGCCCAGCACGAAGTTGTCGAACGAGAGGAGTTCCTCGGCTTCCTTCTGATTGCCGGTAAAGCAATGGAACACGCCGCCCGGAAGGTCTTTCTGATACTGTCTGAGCAGATGTACCATCTCGTTCTGCGCCTTGCGGCAATGAATCATCAATGGCAAGCGGGTATCTACCGACCACTTCACCTGCTCTTCGAAAGCCTCCAGCTGCTCATGTTCGAACTCACGGCTCCAATAGTAATCCAATCCGATTTCGCCAATGGCGATAAAGTCGGAAAATTGCATCTTCCGGAGTTCTGCCAGCTGCTCCTTCCAGTCTTCCTTCACCTCCTCAGGGTGCAAGCCAATCATGGGATAGGCGTAGCCCGGATATTCCCGGCTCAAAGCCAGGACTGCGTGCGTGGTCTTCAAGTCGATGGCAGGCAAGAACACCTTGCCTACCCCCGCTTCACTGGCACGAGCGAAAGCCTCCGCCCTATCCTCATCAAATTCCTCCGCATCAAAATGCGTATGCGTATCTATTACTTTGAACATTGAACTTTGAACTAAATGATTAGTACTGGCGCTTCATCATTTTCTGTGCATACTTTGCCAACTCCTCCTTGCGCTCAGCAGGCACATTCACTGCATCCAGATACTTCCTGCTCTGCTCGAAGTAATAAGCTATCTTGTCCTGAGCCATCTTGTCAATACCAATCTCGTTGTAAAGACGGGTAACGGCAGCTACCTTTTCCTTGCGGTCGAATTCCTTGGCATCCACCCACTTCTGGAGTTCTGCACGCTGAGCGTCGTTGGCATGGTTGAAGGCATTGATGAGCATGAAGGTCTTCTTGTTGGAAGTGATATCGCCACCAATCTCCTTACCGAACACCTTGGTATCGCCATAGACATCGAGGAAATCATCCTGCAACTGGAAAGCCAGGCCAATCTGCTCACCAAACTTATACAGGTTCTCGGCATCTTCCTCAGAAGCATCAGCCAGAACAGCACCAATCTTCAGAGCACAAGCCAGGAGTACGCTGGTCTTGAGACGGATCATCTCGATATACTCCTCTTCCTTCACATCGTTGCGTGTCTCAAACTCCATATCATACTGCTGTCCCTCTCCTATTTCGAGAGCGGTGGTGGTGAAGAGTTTCAACACCTTGGCAAGATGCTTTTCGTCACACTGTGCCATGCGCTCATAGGCAAGAACCAGCATGCTGTCGCCCGAGAGGATGGCTGTATTGGCATTCCACTTCTTGTGAACGGTCTCGTGACCACGGCGCAGGTCGGCATGGTCCATCAGGTCATCATGGAGCAAGGTATAGTTGTGATAAGTCTCCAGGGCGATGGCATTCATCAGGATTTTCTCCGGGTCGTTCTTGAAGATGTTGTAACCCAGGAGCATCAGGGTTGGACGGATGCGCTTGCCCCCCATAGAGAGCACATACTTTATCGGCTCATATAGCGAATATGGTTTACGGTCGTATGGCAAGTTCTCCAAGAACTCGTTCACCATGTTTAAAATTTCATCAGCTGTCTTCATAATAATGTATAATTTATAATGAACAATTTATAATTTATAATGAATAATTTACAAAATAATTTATAATCCTATAACTGGAATACCACCGGAACGGCAATCATGGTACGGCATACCTTGTTTCTATCCATTCCCGGTTTCCATTTCGGCATCATCTTCATCACCCTGAGAGCCTCTGCATCGAGCACCGGATCTACCGAAGTGCTCACTCTCGTATCTGCTATACTGCCGTCCTTGTTCACGATGAAGGTGATGACAACGGTTCCCTGCACCTTGTTTTTCTGCGCTGCAGAAGGATATTTCAGGTTCTTGGTGAGCCATTGCATGAATGCCGACCATCCGCCCGGAAATTCCGGAATTTTCTGCACCACTGTAAATTTGATGGGTTCTTCTGGCGTATTGTCAGAATTATCAATCGCAGTCTCAGGTGCAGCTTCCTTCACATCGGCACCTTCCACCGCTCCCGAACCGTCACCGATAACCAGTTTGCTGGTAGTGGTACTGAGTTTATCGGGCGATTTAACCATCTGCTGTTCGGTAGGTTTCACCTCCTGCGTGATGGCTTCTGATGCAGGTGCCTTCGACATCGCCTCAGCACTCACCATGTCCTTCTGGTCGGGTGGTGTCTGCATATCCAGGTCTTGTGCCAGATCCTCAAAGTTCTCAGCCCAGTCATCTCCTCCCTGAGGTCCCTTCTGATATTGAAGTGCCACGAAGAGGAAGGTAAAAGCCAGAAGAAGCCCAAGCAGGAAAAAGGTGACCCGCTTGTCGTCCAACTGTACTTTCTTCGATTTTTTAATTTCCAACATTCTTCTATTTCTATCTAGTCTGCAGCCCCACTTCCCCATTTTTAGGAGCAGAAACTGCAATATTTCACTATCAATTCCGTTCTTTTCTACGAAAACAATGCAAATTTACTGTATATTCTTGAAAAAAGCTGTATCTTTGCCAAAGATTTATAGAATTTAAATGAAAAAAATAGTTTTTTCCCTCGTATTGACGCTTTTTGCGGCTTTTATGAACGCTCAGGAGAGCCAAACGAGTTATAACTTTCTGCGCTTACCGGTCAGTGCACATGCCGCAGCCCTCGGAGGCGATAACATCACCTTGATAGAAGATGATGAAGCCCTCGTATTCCATAATCCGGCGCTGCTGTCGTCGGTGAGCGATAAGACCATCAACCTCAACTACATGAATTACATGTCGGGGGTGAACGTGGCATCAGCTTCCTTCAACCGCATCGTGAAGGAAAAGGCATCATGGGCGGTGTCGGCTCAATACATCGACTATGGCAAGATGAAACAGACGGATGAGAACAACATCGAGATGGGCGAATTCTCGGCAAAGGACATTGCGCTTGCGGGCCATTTCTCCTATATGCTTGCCCAGAATCTCGCAGGTGGTATCTCTGCCAGATTCATCACCTCCTATATCGGTGATTACAACTCCATCGCCATGGGCGTAGACCTGGGTTTGAACTATTACGACCCAGAGCAGGACCTTTCTATCTCTGCCGTTGCCAAGAACCTGGGTGGACAGCTCAAGGCGTATGATGAGGAATATGAGAAGATGCCGATAGACCTGCAGGTGGGAGCCACCAAACGGTTTGAGAACACCCCGTTCCGCATTTCTGCCACCCTGGTGAATCTGAACCATTGGGACAGCGGACTGAAAAACCATCTTGTGGTAGGAGCAGAACTCCTCCTGGGCGAGAGTCTGTGGCTGGGAGCAGGATATAATGCCCGCCGTGCTGACGAGATGACGATTTCTACAGGCGAGGAGAACGAGGAGAGCAGTCATGGAGCCGGATGGTCATTCGGTGGAGGCATCAACCTGGAGCGCTTCCAGCTGAATGTGGCCTATGGCAAATATCACGTCAGCTGCAATAGTCTGGTGCTGAGCGTGAATTATAAATTGTAAATTATAAATTATAAATCAGTTCGAAATATGAAGAAGATAACAATAGCAATTGATGGTTATTCATCATGTGGCAAGAGTACCATGGCTAAGGACCTTGCCAAGGAGATTGGATATGTGTATGTAGATACAGGCGCCATGTACCGTTCTGTTACGCTCTACGCCTTGAGAAACAAGCTGTTTGATGCAGAGGGCAATGTCAAGGTAGATGAGCTGGAGAAGAAGATGCCTGAAATCCACATCTCGTTCAAGTTTAATGAAGCTACCGGTCGCCCGGACTGTTATCTCAATGGCGAACTCGTAGAGAAGGAGATTCGCTCATTGGAGGTTTCCAGCCACGTGAGTCCGATTGCCGCCATCCCATTCGTCAGAGAGGCTTTGGTGGCACAGCAGAAGAAGATGGGTGAAGACAAGGGCATCGTGATGGACGGCCGCGACATCGGCACCACCGTTTTCCCTGACGCAGAACTCAAGATATTCGTCACCGCCAGCTCCCAGGTGAGAGCACAGCGCCGATATGATGAGCTGCAGGAGAAGGGAATGCCAGCTGATTTCGAGGACATCCTGAAGAACGTAGAAGAGCGCGACTACATCGATACCCATCGAGAGACTTCTCCGCTGCGCCAGGCAGAAGATGCCATCGTTCTCGACAACAGCCAGCTGACCATCCCTCAGCAGAAGGCATGGCTCATGGAACAGTATCAGAAAGCCATCAAGGCATAGGTGTTTGCAAAAATTAGTTAAAAAAGAATAATTTAACGAGAAAATAGAATTATTCATTGACACTACCTTGCAAAAAAAGCAATGATTTATTATCTTTGCAACACTATTTAAAGGTAGTAATGATATAGATTATAAATTTTGAGTTAATTACTGTTTTTTGAAGGTGGTAAGTCTTCGGGAGAAGATTTACCACTTGTTTTGTTTTTATACATTCCAGAATTCCAAGAGATTACCCCTGAATTCAAAGAGATTACCCCTTGAATTCATTGATAATCTTTTCCTTACATTCTTCCATCAGCCATTTGGGAGTACTTGTGGCACCACAGATGCCCACAGTATTGACGCCCTGGAACCATGCCATGTCTATTTCGTCAGCACTCTCTATCTGATAGCTGTTGTCATTCACGCTCTTGCATTCCTTGAAGAGTACCTTACCGTTGCTACTCTTTCTGCCGCTCACGAAGAGCACCACATCATGCCTGCTGGCAAAGATGGCGATATTCGGCATGCGGTTAGCCACCTGTCGGCAGATGGTATCAAAGCTCTTGAAGGTAGCACCTTCCACGATATGCGCCTGACAGTATTCGATGATGCGATGGAACTCTTCCAGGCTCTTGGTGGTCTGAGAATAGAGATAGATGTCCTTGGAGAAATCCAGCCTTCCTATCTCCCTCAGATGTTCCACATCCTCCAGCTTCTCTACCACGAGCGCGTGACTCTCGGTCTGTCCTACCAAACCCAGAACTTCGGCATGTCCCTTCTTTCCGAAGATGACAATCTGCGCCTCCGGATTGTTGACATACTGCTTCTTGATGCGTCGCTGCAACTGCAGTACCACAGGGCAGGTGGCATCAATGATTTCAATGTTGTTGCGCTCGGCAAGGGCATAGGTCTCAGGTGGTTCTCCATGGGCACGAAGCAATACCTTCACGCCATGCAGTTCCTCCATCTGCTCGTGGTCGATGGTGATGAGTCCTGCTTCATGCAGTCGTTCCACCTCCATACCGTTATGCACGATATCTCCCAGGCAGTAGAGTTTACTGCCTTTCTCCAACTCTTCTTCAGCTTTCTTGATGGCAGTGGTCACACCAAAGCAGAAACCACTGCCGTTATCTATTTCTATCTGCACTTTTTTTAATTTATAATTTATAATGTATAATTATTCATTGTACATTATTCATTGTACATTAATCTTCACTACCACCTTTGCCTGGTCAGGATCATTCGTAATCATGAGGATACGAGGGGTCTTCACACGCGAATTCTTCAGTTCGGCAGCCACTGCCGTCACCTTCATCTTCACGGTTTCTCCCGGCTGAATCTTGCTCTTCTTCAAACTTACCTGCAAGCCCATGGTAAACATCTGCATGCTTCTGATGTCGAGTTCCGACTTACCCTTGTTGGTGAGGGTGATAAGTCCCTTCAGCTTCTTCTTGCCGTTGAAGCTGCCGAGGTTCAGTTCCGTTGCCGATATTTCCAACTTCGGAGCCTTTGCCTTCTGCTCGGCTGTCAACTTGTCAAAGTCAGGAAGGAGGACAGCAGAAACCACGATTTCCTTCTCTGGGGCAATCTTGTCGCCAGGACGCTCGCCCAGATAGATGGAAGTCTGATTCAGTCCCAGGTCACGCAGCTTCTTGGAATCCAAGCCCAATACGACGACGGCAGAATGATGAGGAGCCACCTTGGATGGAGATACCTGTGCCTGGAGATAATTAGGCAGATGCATCACCACCGGTTCCATCACACGGTCGGTAGGATTGAAGATGTGGATGCGCTGCACCGGACGGTCGCCACGGTTTACGTCATCAAACTCCACTTCCTGGACATCCGACTTGATGTCACCCAGAAGCTGGTCGTAAGAACCTGCGAAGTCTACCACGCTGCCCACCACCTTGCCTCTCATCATGACGATGAAAGGTTCGTCAGAGGCATTGCTGTAGAGGCATATCTGCTTCATGAAGGTACCCATCTGCTTGGAGTCGTAAACAGCTTTGACTGTGAAGGTCTCGCCTGCTGCGATACTCTTCTTTGGATATTCCACAGATGTACAGCCGCAGCTCTTCAATATATTGTTAATCACCAAAGGCTTGTGTCCTTCGTTCTTCATCACGAACTCAGCAGTTACGGGCTTGCGGAACAACACCTGTCCGCAGTCCACCACCTCGTGCTGGGTTGTTATCTTCTGTGCTGATGCCGGCAGCGCCAACAGCGCTGATAGTATCCATATATTCATTCGTTTCATACTATTCTATTCTTAATTATCAATCTATAAACTTTTAACTATCAATTATTAACTTTCAATTCATAAGTCTCTGTGCGGCCACCAAATTCCGGACTGTAGGTACACTCAGCGGTGCAAGTTCCACTCTGATAGTCGCCCTTTCTATCCACGTAATACTCCATTTCTACGATGTGCTTACCATTAGATAAACGATTGAAATAGAAATTTGTTGCATGATCTCTTGGAGAAACATAGCAGCCTATGCCCCACTG
This sequence comes from Prevotella sp. SGI.167, assembly GCF_050313615.1. Lineage (NCBI taxonomy): Bacteria > Pseudomonadati > Bacteroidota > Bacteroidia > Bacteroidales > Prevotellaceae > Prevotella > Prevotella sp. SGI.167. The sequence continues at coordinate 26,694 of NZ_JBNPLT010000001.1, forward strand.
ATAACCGCTCAACTGGTTGACCGGTTCCAGACATGCCGCACGCTTATCCGTAATCTGCACAAAGTCGTAGTCGCGGTCGGCGGTGATGATGAGCGTTACCTTCACCTTCTCGCCTACCTTCGCCTGCGCCTTGCCCTTGCTCTCAGATTCGGCTGGAACGATGACACGGCGCACCTTGATGCCCGATACCGCAGAACCGATTTCGCTGATAGGCTGCTTAAACTCTGCATAGACAGCACCCCAGCTGGTATAATCACTCTTTTTGTCGATGCTCAGCTTAGATGCCTTGCCCGGTCTTCCGGTCTTCACATAGCCCAAAGTAGTGGAATCCTGCGGCATCGGCAGCAGCTTGCCATCCAGTTTCAGCACGGCATTCTCAGCCTTCCTGCTCCAGTTGCTCTCATTGCCTTTCATAAAGGCATAGACAGCATCTACGGTGTTCACCGGCGTATCCCAAACCTGGGTGCGTTTCGACATCAGGAGCCAACGCTGCAGTTCCTCGATGGTCTGCTTGTCGTTCGGCTTCAGCATCTGCAGCGCCTCTATCACAGATACCTGGGTAGGAATCTTATAGTTTCTCCAGCTGTAGAGTGCCTTGCGGGTATCGTAGTAGCGGCCCATCTCCTCGCGGTAAACAGCATATTCGTTCACACTCTGCAGATATTCGCCTGCCTTCTTGCGGTAAGCAGCATTCTGCTGGCTGTTTCTGGCGAGTACCACGGCAGCACGCGCCTTGCCATAGATGGTGAAATCACCGGTCATCTTCGACATTTTGTCCAGGAGATAAGCCTTGTCAGCTTCCAGATTCTGCTTCATCTTTCTGCCATCCATCGAAAGGATGTAGAGATAATGCAGCGTCTGTTCGCTAGGACTCACCTTCTGCTTTTTCTCCTCCTGCTTCTTCATTTCTCTTACTTCCTGCGCAGTCTGCCAGGAGAGATAATCAATGGCGGAAGTCAGCATCCGGGCGGTTGATTTCTGCACACCAGCGATGGCATTCAATCGAACCATCATTTCGGCTACCGATGTAGTCATATACCGGCTGCCCTTCATACCTTTCCACCAGGAGAAGGAACCGTCAGCATTCTGCAACTTCTTCAATTTCTCCACCTGATTCTGCAAGCGGATGGTCTCCTGAGAGAGAGTCTTCTGAGAATGATTATCCAAAGAGAGAGTCTTCTGGATATGGGTGGTGATGGTATTGGCGTAGATGGCAGACATCAGCGAGATGGCATCCTCCTCATCCGGATTGCTGATAGCTGGCAGCGCCTTCACCATTAGCCAACTAGGATTGTTGGTGTACTCGATGGTTACCTTTGCCTCTTCAGCGCCCTTCACCTGTTTGCCCTCCTTGTTCAGGAAGAGTTTGCTCAGGTCGAAGTTCTGCTCGCCCTTCTGATGCAGGGTGATAGGCAGAGTGTTCACCACGAGTTCACGGTTGCTCAAAACAGGCAGATAGTGCTGTTCACCATCGCTGTACCCGTTTCCGGCAGCCACCACCTTATTAATATATACACCCTCTTTCAGTCCCTGGACATCAAAGGAGATGGTAGCAGAGCCCTCGGCATCAATGCTGTAGTTCTGCGTTTTCTGCCAAACCACCTTGTTGGTCTCCGGGTCGAGAATCTGCATACGGGCGTTGCCGCTCACCTTCTTGTCGGAAGTATTGAAGAGTTTCACCACGATGGTGCTCTTATCGCCCTCACGCAGGAAGCGAGGCATGTTAGGCTGCACCATCACAGTCTTCTGAGCCACAGCCTCATCCACCAACATACCATTGCGCATCTCCATGTCATGAGCCAAGCCCATGAATTTCCAGGTAGTCACGCTCTCTGGCAGGGTGAAGTTGATAGCCACATTGCCCTGGTTGTCGCTCTCCAAGGCAGGATAGAAGAAGGCGGTCTCGTTCAGGTTTTCGCGAATCTGAACATGGTTGAGTGCCGCTTCATCGGCAGAAGAAAGAACCTTATTAGAGCCTCCACCTCCAAATTCTTCATGCTTCACCATTTTTTCCTTCAAAGCCAGGTCCATCTCAGAAAGCAAAGGCTTCGAAGAAGCAGCTCCGAAACGGGTCATCTTAGAGCCACGAATTCTCATGACTTTCGCCTCATTTCGAACCTGCTCGTCTTTCTGTATACGAACAGCCTCAACGGTTGCAAAATAAGAACGTTCCACCGCTTCCATATAAGCATAATAGCTAAAATATTTGCCATCAAACTTATCTACATCCAGTTGTTTCTGGTCGAAATATTTAGTAGGATAAACACCCAACAAATCCATCTTATAATACTTCAGATTACTCTTCCAATAGCAGCTTGGCAACCACTGGCTTAATCCCAGCGACATTTTCCAGCTATGCTCAGCCAACTGGTCGAGCGACTTGTCATAGAGTACACTCATCAGCTGTGCCTTGGCTGGCTTGCCGTCAGGAGTGGTAATCTGCAAGGTCCACTTCTCCTTCTGTCCCGGAGTAAGACGGTCGCGGAAAGTCTTCCAGGCAATGTTCAGTTTCTTCTCCGGCAGAGGACGTGAGATACTGATGGTTCGGGCATAGCATTCTCCGTTCTTCACGAAACTATAGTTGATGACCACGCCCGACGCATATTCCTCCTTGTAGGTGAATGGCAGGGTCACGATACTGTCGCCCAACTCCCAGGCACCTTTCTCCAGCAGTTTGTTGCCGGCGATGATGGAATAAACGATGTGCGCTCCGTTTTCAGAAGAACCCACCTGCACGTATACCGGCTTTCCATCACGAGGGAAGGTCTTCGCCGTCTGATAATACCATTCGGTGGTTGTTTCCATCGGATGGGTATCCTTCATGCTGAAAAGGGTGAACTTCTGCTGCAGGGTATCTGTTCCGCAGATTGCCTCCAGCTGATGAACGCCCGATTTCCAAACCTGGGCAGAAGAAGCGTTATATTCCTTGATGGCGATAGGAGCATTTGCCTCAGCCACCTTCCATTCGCCTTTATCAATGCGATATTTCAGCTGGCTCGAAATCGGCATTCCGCTGGCATTTCTATAAGCAAAAGTCACGGTCTTCAAACTGTCTACCTCTATCCGCTTCGGCATATTCACCGAGAAAGCAGTAGACCTGGTGCCCAAAGGCAGACTCATCTCGCCTTCATGACTCTCGCCGCTGATATCCGTAACCACGGCAGAAACCGTGAAATTAAAGAAGCGGGCGATGCGCATGAAGTCGTTCTTCTCCGATTCTGCAACCTCCAATGGGATTTCCACCTCAAAGGTTCCGTCCTCGCGGGTCACGGTGGAATCTGTCTTTACCAGCTTATCGGAAGAACTGGCACCCATCCACCACATCTGGTTTCTGCGGGTCACCTTATATTCCACCTTGGCTCCCTGCACAGGCACACCAGCATAGGTCTTGGCTGAAGCCTTCACCACTATAGTATCGCCCCAGGTATATCGCTCGTTCACCTTCGGGAAAGTAATCTCGAAGGTAGGACGCTTGTATTCCTCTACTCTGACATATTCTGTTGCCGTACCATTCACGGAGATAGAAAACATTCCCGTCTTTCCCTCCTTCGGCAATTCGAAATCCACCGAAGCCGTACCGTATTCATCGGTCGTAGCCTTCTGCTCAGCCACCTGCTTCCATTCAGCGTCTCTCAGGATAAACTTCAGTTCCTTGCTCTTGCCCGGCACGCTGGCATCCAAGCCCTTCTTCACGATAAAGGAGACGGCAGTGGCATGCATCTTCTGTCCCGGTCGATAGATGCTGCGGTCGGTAAACAGCTGATATGCTGTCTTGTCATCTTTCTGCTCGAAATAGCGGTCACGGCTGAGATAAATGTATTTGGCTGGCGCAAACTTATCTGCAGAAGTGGAAACCAACACCTCTCCATCCACATTCTTGAAGTAAGCCTCACCATTGTTGTCTGTAGTCAAGCGGGCATGAACCAGTCGCTTACGCTTGCCCGTCTTCACATCATAATCCTTTTCGTAGAGTTCAACCTTTGCCCCTGCGACAGGCTGGCCATCGGTAGCATTCACTACCACATAGCGATGTTTGTCATCAGGCAACTGCTGGATCATCACCGCCAAATTGCTCACATAGAAGAGTTTGCGCTGCGGAGCGATGCCGTCATTGTCCGAAGTAACCTCCATCAGATAGGCACCCAGCGGCAGATTGCCACCGATTTCGATGGAATCCTTCACTTCTTCATAATCCGGACGACCATAGTAGTTGCGGCTGTAATCCTTCTGATGCAACTTCGTGGTCTTCTTCAGAAGCATCTTATAGGTAGCCTCATTCTGGGCATCATAATTATTATCAGCCGTGATGTTGAGACGGGAAATGCAGAACTTCAGGTTCTGTAGATTGCGCACATTCAGATGCACCCACACCTTCTCTCCTGGACGCAATACCTGCGGCATATCCTGCACCTGGAACATCGGTTCGGTGAGTCGCTTCTGCGCGTTTCTCAGTTCGTTCATTCTCGACCATCCGCCCCAGCGGCTCAGCGCATAGTTGATATAGTTGAGCTTATCCTGCGTTTTGGCATCGGAAGAACGCTCCATGAAGCGGTAGTGCTCCACGGCAAGTTCGCCTGCCTCCGGAATATCCTGATAAACGTGGATGAGCGAGTCGATGGTATGGAGATACTTCGACTTCTTCACCTCTCTCACGTCGTCCTGACTGTATTTTTCAATGAGCTTATAGGCACAGAGACAAGCCGCGCCCCGATTGCCCACCTTATTATAATAGGTATACATCAGTAGATACGCCTCCTTGCTGTCTGCTTCGAAACCGATGAGATGCAGCAGATCGTTGTTAAAGGAACTGCCATCCACGCCCTTCTGCGTCAATGGAACATACTCTGTAGATGTATGTCGAGCAAGAAGTTCAGGCTGTTCCAGGGCTTTCTTGAAGAACTCCTGGCTTTTCTTTTCACTGACCTTGCCCAGCACGGCATATCTCACCGCCTTCAAAACCGGGTTCTTCTCCTTCAGCACCTCGGCTTCCATCCGCTTCACGTTCGGTTCCAGCGAGTCAGCAGAAATCTCTTTCCAGAGAGTCATCTGCCTCATCTCAGCCGCCAGCAGCTGTCCGTAATCATTTGCCGCCGAAGCCTTGGCGATGATTTTCTTCATCACCGCGATTTCGCTCTTAGGCTGGTCCTTCTGAGCAATGATTTCAGCTTGCTTCCACAAGTTGTCGTATGTCTGTGCCACAGTTTGCTGCAGGGCAAGCAGGGCTATGAGGAGTGTTAGAATGTTTCTTTTCATAAGCCAACAGTATATTATGTTAATTACAATCTGTTAAACATCAAACTTTCTACTGCAAAAATACAAAAAAAAACTGTTTTCTAACCCCGAAACTGAAACTTTTTACTATCTTTGCACCAAAATAGTATATTTTACCAAGAAATAACATTAAAAAAACAATGGCAGAAAAAAAGTATGGTCATTTTGATGACGCCAATCGCGAATACGTGATTACTGACCCAAAGACCCCATGGCCTTGGATCAATTATTTGGGTAACGAGGATTTCTTCTCGCTCATCTCAAACACAGCAGGTGGTTATTCCTTCTACAAGGATGCCAAGTTCCGTCGCATCACCCGTTACCGCTACAACGGTGTGCCGATGGATAACGGCGGTCGCTATTTCTACATCAAGGATGGCGATACCGTATGGAACCCAGGGTGGAAACCTTGCAAGACACCGCTCGACAGCTACGAGTGCCGCCACGGCATGAACTATACCCGCATCACGGGCAGCAAGAACGGCGTGGAGGCAAGTGTGCTCTTCTTCGTTCCGCTCCATACATGGGCTGAGGTGCAGAAGATGACGCTGAAGAACCAGACTAAGGAGGTGAAGACCCTCAAGGTATTCTCCTTTGCCGAATGGTGCCTCTGGAATGCTGCTACCGACATGGAGAACTTCCAGCGCAACTTCTCTACGGGAGAGGTGGAGGTAGAGGGTTCTACCATCTATCACAAGACCGAATACCGCGAGCGCCGCAACCACTATGCTTTCTACACCGTGAATACAGAGATTCAGGGATATGATACCGACCGCGAGAGCTTCATCGGACTCTACAACGAGTTTGCCGAGCCTGAGGCAGTCATCGAAGGCAAGCCACGCAACAGCTTTGCCCACGGCTGGAGCCCTATCGCATCTCATTATATAGAGGTTACCCTGCAGCCGGGCGAGAGTCGCGACCTCATCTTCCTCCTGGGATATGTGGAGAACGAGCAGGACAAGAAGTTCAGCGCCAAGAAGGTGATCAACAAGGAGAAAGCTCATGAGCTTATAGCCAAGTTTGATACCACCGAAAAGGTGGATGCTGCCTTCGCAGAACTCAACCAGTACTGGGATAACCTGCTGAACATCTTCACCGTGAAGAGCGGCAACGACAAGTTAGACCGCATGGTGAACATCTGGAACCAGTATCAGTGTATGATCACCTTCTGTATGTCGCGTTCGGCAAGTTTCTTCGAGAGCGGCATCGGTCGAGGCATGGGCTTCCGCGATTCCAACCAGGACCTCGTAGGCTTCGTTCATCAGATACCTACCCGTGCCCGCCAGCGCATCATCGACATCGCCAGCACCCAGTTCCCTGACGGTGGCTGCTACCACCAGTATCAGCCGCTCACCAAACGCGGCAACAACGATATCGGTGGCGGTTTCAACGACGACCCTTGCTGGCTCATCTTCGGTACCGTGGCATACATCAAGGAAACGGGCGACTTCTCTATCCTCGCTGAGCAGGTGCCTTTCGACAACCAGCCGGGCACAGAAGTAAGCCTCTTCGAGCACCTCAAGATTTCAATGAACCATGTTATCAACAACCTGGGTCCACACAAGTTGCCGCTCATCGGCAGAGCCGACTGGAACGACTGCCTGAACCTGAACTGCTTCTCCTGGGATCCTAACGAGAGTTTCCAGACCACCGAGAACAAGGGCGAAGGCAGCAAGGCTGAAAGCCTGATGATTGCCGGCCTGTTCGTAGTAACCGGCAAGGACTATGTAGCCCTCTGCAAGCAGCTTGCCAAGGAAGCCGTGAACAGCCATGAAGGCGAAATCGCCGGACTAGCCGAGGAAGATTACCTGGCAGAAGCCGAGCGTATGCAGCAGGCGGTAGACGCAATGAGCGAAGCCGTGAAGCAGCATGGATGGGACGGCGAATGGTTCCTCCGTGCCTACGATTTCTTCGGCAACAAGATAGGTAGTGATGAGAACGAAGAAGGCAAGATCTTCATCGAGAGCCAGGGCTGGTGCACCATGGCTGGCATCGGACTGGAAGACGGTCTCTGCGACAAGGCATTGGACAGCGCCAAGGAGCGTCTGGAGTGCGAGCACGGAATGGTATTGAACAACCCTGCCTATACCACCTATCATGTAGAGATGGGCGAGATATCATCCTATCCTGAAGGTTACAAGGAGAATGCCGGCATCTTCTGCCACAACAATCCTTGGGTTATCATCGGTGAAACCGTAGCCGGTCGTGGCAACGATGCCTGGAACCATTATACCAAGATTCTGCCAAGCTATGTAGAAGAGAAGTATCAGACTCTGCACAAGGTAGAACCTTACGTAAACTGCCAGATGGTAGCCGGTAAGGATGCAGCCAAACCGGGCGAAGGAAAGAACTCCTGGCTCACCGGTACAGCAGCATGGATGTGGTATACGGTCAGCGAGTTCATCCTAGGCATCAAGCCAGATTACGAGGGTCTGAACATCGACCCATGTCTCCCAAGCACCGCCCATGAGTACGAGGTAACCCGCAAGTTCCGTGGTGGCGAATACCACATCGTGGTAAAGAACCCAGAAGGCAAGGAGAAGGGCGTCAAGCAGATAACCGTTGATGGCAAGGCTATCCCAGGCACCATCATTCCATGCCAGGAAGGCAAACACGAGGTAATCGTAGAAATGTAAATAAATAAAAGAGGATGCGTCATGAGTCCATGGCGCATTCTCTTTTTTATTTCTTTAATCGTCCCACAGATTTCACAGATAACGCAGATTTAGGATTTTAGAATTTGTAAAGAATTACAAGTAAAGGAACCCCTCTGAAAAACTGAAGGTTGTGAAGGAAGGGTCACAAAAAAAACTGAAATCTGAAATTAAAAACTAATTTTTATATGCAGCGTAGAGTAAAAGAGAGGTAATTATATGATTATCAGAACAATAACCGATATTTACATCAAGTGTTAAAATGCTGTTTTTGACATGAAATTATTATTTTGAAAAAGTGCCTTCAGTCCTTCATCCAACATTTTTGTCCATTCTCCTTACTTTTTAACCCTATTTTAACACTCCCAAAAACTTTGCCTTCAGTTCCTTCAGTTTTCGTGTCTTATTTTTTTATTTCCCCTCTTTTTCCAAAGAATCAAGATTTTTCAACACGCTATTATTTTATCTCTCAGAGATATAGTTTTATCTCACAGAGATATTTTATTATTTCTCAGAGATGTTTTCCCTATCTAATAGCTTCTTTAGAACACCCCCAAGGAAAAACAAAGAAATTCCAGAAAAAGCTTGCGGATTTGAAAATAAAGTCGTAACTTTGCGCTGTAGATTTTAAAACAGATGGTTATGAAGTACTTAGATCCTAAGGCAGACCTCACGTTCAAGAAGATATTCGGCAATCATCCTAATCGATTGAGAAACCTCCTGAATGCCCTTCAGTCACTCAACGAAGATGAACTGATACAACAGGAACAGTATCTGCCGACAACAGAAGAACTGGAGATTTCCGGTTTCACTGATGCCGAGCTCTGGGCCTACGACAAATTCTGGGATTCCGTAAGCGTTGAAAGAACCCTCATAGATGACAGCTACCAGAAAGGTAAGGAAGAAGGCATGGAAAAAGGCAGAGCTGAAGGTAAAGAAGAAGGCATGAACCAGCGAAGCCTTGAGATTGCCAGAAAGATGCTGGCACAAGGTATGGATGAAGCAATGGTCATGGATATGACGGGGCTGACGGCAGAGGAAATCAAGCTGATGAAACTCTAGTCATGCAGCGCTCCATCAGACCCCATGGCGTCATCCTTCGGCATCCCTGATACTACCAAAAGGGTCTATACGCCACCCGATTATCGTGGCATATAGACCTTTTTTTCTATTGTATCTGTGAAAATCTGTGGAATCTGTGGGACAAGAAATAACTCCCGCAGCTTTAGCTTTCCCTTCTGCCACCGATTTTCAATCCGCAAACGTCACAGATTTTTACCAAGCAAAAACTAGGAATCCAAAAACAATCTCATATTTTTTTTGTATTTTGGGGATAAAAAAATCCACAGCGAGCTTCAACAGCGGGCCGTGGACTTCTAGAATACAATTCTATAAACCTAAAAAACTAAACCTATAAACCTAAAAACCTAACTAACCTAAACTTAAAAACTTTTACCTTAAACTTAACCTAAAACAACTAAACCTAAACTTATAATCGTAAACCATATCATCCCGAAACGAATCGATTCACCGTAAGTAAACCAAACCTTTCTGAATTCTGGTGCAAAGATAAGGTTTTTCTGTATATAATAGGTGAAAAAATCGTTCAAAAAACAGCAATTTTTGGCATTTTTACGCATCAAGAACGATTTATAGTATCAAATGAACGAAAATTATTCGCTCAAAAGACTATCAGACGAAAAAGAAATTGGTTTTTCAGAGGATTTTTTGTAATTTTGCAGGCAAAAAACAGATAATCATGAAGAAGATTTTATACTTCGTGGCTGCCATTGCCGCCACAACCCTTATTACGACAACCGGTACCAGCTGCAAGTTCGCACCCGAACAGCAGGATGGTGACACCGTGGCTGCCAGCGAGTTCTATCCGGAAGACACATCGTCTGCCCACGCCAAAAAGATGGCGAAAAAGACAGCTGAGCAGGCTGCCATCGTGGACAGTACCGACATATTTTATATAGGCAGCGGTTCTACCAAGGATATCATCCAGCTGGTATCCTACCCTTCACGCCGCGACACCTTTATATATAGTAAGACCCTACATATCAAGGTGAAGGGTAATGCCGACATCAACCACGTGGTAAGAGTAGACTACTATCTGCTGAACGGCAAGGATTCGCTGGTGAAATATGTAGAGGAGGTGAAACTCGATGCGAAGAAATAATTCCCGTAAAACACGCCCTCTCAATACACACAAACCTGGTCAAGGACCAAGCCTTCGTCCAATGCCTTGATGAGAATGCGATGCTTCTTCATTCTGGCTACTGGCAATGTAAAGGATACGCGAGCCTGACATTGCAGGGTGTTCACCTTCCACTGCTCACTTCTGCCTCTGGTCTGAACCTCCCCTTCAACCGGTTTTCCACCGTCCAGCGACAGAGAGAAACGAAGTTTGTCATCCATAGGATGAGTCGGAACCCAGCGAACTTCGATGGTAACCGAATCACCCTTCACCTTCTTACCGTCGAAAACAAAACCTATCTCTTGATTTCGGACTATACCAATCGCCTTACATTCATAACCCAATCCCTTCCACAAGTAAAGAGGACTGGCTGAAATGCAATCGTTGGCGCTCAAACATGCTATATATTCAGGATCTTTTGCCAAAGGCTGGGTAGCCACGGTATGAGGCACACGGTTGAATACCGGCAGCCTGCGTGGCTGGAAATCCATCATGCGGTTCCACTTGCCCTGATTGTAATAACCCTCGTTGTATATCTTGGTGAGACTGATTATGCTGTCGTAAGCCGCCTCGCTCTTCTTCCAATACTCGGCAGAAACATCACGGGAAGAACCAGAAATTTCCTTTCCGTGGCGAGCCAGCTGCCCATAAAGGAGTTTATTGTTCATCTGGGCAGCAGCCTGCACGGGATATTTGAATAGCTGATAGAACTCATCCTTGCGTTCCTTAGGCAATTCGCCCTTGGCTATCGCCTTATCGAGCATTCCCCCTATCTTCTCTGCCTTGTCAGAAATCGACTTGTAATCAGCCAATCTTGCCCGGATATAGGCTTCGCTCCATGGCAGGTCGGTGATTACCTTATATTTCGGATTTCTTTCCTCGCATCGCGTATTCGCCATGAACTCCGGCTTGCGGATATACTCCAGCCGATAGCTCTCCTGCATCACCAGCAGCATCTCTGCAGCCAGCTTCTTGCCGAATTCGCGGGTCCAGAAGTTCCTCTCATGCTCTGCCAGCCATTCATTGTTAGGTTGCAGCTCCTTCTCTGGGGTATCGCCCGAATAGATGCGGTTCATATTCCACGCCATATCCAGGAAGAGCTCTATCTGATACTCAGCAGGCTTGATATCGCCCACATTGAGAATCCAGAACTTCTGAATGCCTTTGTGCCAGGCTTCAGACATCTGCTGGTAAAGTAAAGCTGGCGAGAAGGTGCCGAGCCAGAGATAATCATGAGGACGGCCCCAATAACTCACGTGATAGTAGATGCCGTTACCACCCTTGCGGGCACGCTCTTCGGCTGTAGGAAAGTGGCGCACCATACCATAATTGTCGTCGCACCATACGAGGCATACATCCTCAGGCACCTGCAGGCCTGCATGATACACATCGAGCACCTCCTTGTAAGGCACGAACAGCTGAGGTACCTGCGCCACATCCTTATTCACATATTTTCCCAATAACTCTCTCTGCGCCTTCAAGACGCTATCTAATACTGTTTTCTGTTCCTCAGTTGTCTTGGCTCCCTGCATGGCTCCATCATGAACGCCACGCATTCCGATGGTATAGAGGATAGGCTGACCAGCCACCTCCTTCACACGGTCTTCCCAGAACTGGAGCACATTCTCCCTGTTGTTCAGAAAATCATATTCTCCTACTCCTCTCATCTTCCATTCGCCAGCCGTACTCGAAGCCATCGGCTCACAATGGGAACCTCCGATGTAGATGCCATACTGCAGGGCCACCTCTCTGTTGCCTTCTGTCAGGAAGAAAGGACGGGTGCATTCGTGCATCGCCGGCCAGTAGGTATTGGCACGAAGGCGGAGCAGGAGTTCGAAGATGCGGGCATTAGTCTTCGGACCTATATGACCTGGAATATCCGATGGTTCATAGGTCTTTCCCGACCATGGCATCAGTCCCCAATCCTCATCATTGATGAAGATGCCTCTATACTCCACCGATGGTGACTGCTCATTGTGATATCCTTCCTTCAGGGAGAATGCCTTGAGCTGCTTAGGCTCGGCATCTGCCCACCATTTCCACGGTGAAACGCCCAAGAGGCGAGACACCTCTAGGATGCCGTAAGCCAATCCATGATCATCGCTACCTTTTATATATAGGCAGCCATTGGCAGACTTTAGCAGGAAAGCTTCCTTCTTGTAGGCGAAGGCAGCGGCATCCCTCTGCAGGATGATGGAACTATTAACAGAAGTATTAACAAGTTTCATTTCCGAGCCCAGCACTTTTCGGATATCGCCCTTCAACATCTTCAAAGCTGTCTTAGCCACGGGTTCCATCCGGGCAGTATCAGCAGAAACCACCACCATCTGCCCGCTCTTCACTTCGAAAGCATTCGAAGCAAGACTCATCAGCATCGCCAAACTCTGAGTTATAATATACTTATATGTCATATATGATATTCTTAATAATTAATAATTTATATTTTCTGTTACTATAACCGACTATATCTTTTGTTTTCTGCTGCAAAATTAATACGAATAATTGGAAGAGAACACCTAAAATTCGTATAAAAAACAGCAAAATTCGTCAATCCTGCTACATTTGAATGATTTGTATCATTGGGCGAACAAAAAACCTACATTCCTATTTAAAATAAGATCATTCCGGCTGCTTATACTCGATGCCGAGTTCATCATCAACTGTGGCGATGACACCCTGAAATTGCCCCATGGCCACATGCGGTCCAAGAGGGTGTAAAAACAAAAAGGCTAGCGTGCGCTTGTGCATGCTAGCCCTTTTTATATTTCATCAGAATTAATCACTAATAACTAATCACTAATCATAGAATCCCGGCTGCTTATACTCAATGCCCAGTTCATCATCTACTGTTGCGATGACACCCTGAATCTGACCCATGGCAAACATACGGCCGAGGAGAGTGTAACCGGCATTGTGACCATGATTGCTCTCATCGAATACGCCACCTGGCTCATCAGTGAAGGTCATACCGTGGTCTACTCGCATTGGCAATCGACGACCGGAATTGCACTTGCCTTCCTGCTCAGCCTTCTCGAAGATGCGGCAAAGTTCAATGAGATGGCCGCGACCACCCAAGTGAGAAGCCTCTGTAAAGTTCCCGTTAGGGAAGATGTAGCAAGAGCGCAGATGAACAAAATGAGTGCGGTCAGCAAACTGCTTAGCCATTGCCACACAGTCGTTGTGCTCGCCGGCAGAGAATGAACCTGCACAGAAAGTCAGACCATTGTGCTTGTTTGGCACAGCATCGAGCATCCACTGGATATCCTCGGCACGACCGATGATTCTTGGCAAGCCGAATACAGGATAAGGAGGATCGTCTGGGTGAACACACATGTTGATATCGTATTCATCGCAAATAGGCATGATAGCCTCCAGCCAGTACTTCATGTTCTCCTGCAACTTCTTCTTGTCGATGCCATCGTAAAGCTTCAACAGGTCGCGGAACTTCTGGACAGGAGCAGAATCGCCCTCACTGAAGTTACCCGATACGAAACCCTGGGTCTTGATGATGATATTCTCTACCAGGGCATGATCCTGCTCTGGTGTAGAAGTCTTCTTGATTTCATCAGCCTCAGCCACGAGGTCTCTGCCCCACTTGTGCTCCTTAGAGAACTCAGCCCAATCCTCACGGGCGCCTTCACGCTGGAGGATATAGATGTCGAAGTAGGCAAACTCGCCCCAGTTCATATAGAGGTTGTTGGCTCCGTTAGGATTGTCGTGAGACAAATCGGTACGTGCCCAGTCCAAAACCGGCATGAAGTTGTAGCAGATGCACTTGATGCCTTCCTCACCCAGGTTGCGGAGACTTTCCTTGTAAACCTCAATCTGATGGTCGCGGTCAGGACCGCCATATTTCAGGGTTTCAACCACAGGCAAAGACTCAACCACGCTCCATTTCATGCCATAAGACTCGATGTACTCCTTGAGTTCATGAATCTTCTCGCGTGTCCAAACTTCACCCAGAGGCACATCGTGCAATGCTGTCACGATACCCTCCACACCTATCTGTTTCAGCTGGGCAAGCGTAATCTTATCCTTCTTGCCAAACCAGCGCCATGTTCTTTCCATATATCTTTATATATAATGTATTGGTTAAATCAAAAAAATGAATTATCTTGCAGCAACGTACTTGTGCAATGTCTGTCTTACGGCACCCTTGCCGGCGAAGAGTTCCTTCACCATGCCTTCTATCTGCTCGCCGAAGCCAGCCTCGTAGAGATCGAGTCCGAATACATCCTTGCGAGAATAGAGGTTCTTGAGGCAAGAGTAGTCCTGATCAGCCTTGCCTACCTCCAGAGGAGCCACGATGGCCTGCAGTTCTGCCAACAATGGGTCGGAAGATGGCTCGAATGGCTTCAGATTATCATCCAATGCCTTGAGATAACGGGCATAACCTGCCAATACCAGAGGAATCAACACAAGGTTGCTCTTGTCGAGACCACGGTCGATATACTTCTTGATAGTCTCACCGAAACGGATAGAGAGTTTCTGGCTGGTATCGGTAGCGATACGCTGAGGAGCATCTGGCATGAATGGGTTAGGCAGACGCTTGTTGATAACGGTGCCGATAAACTCGTATGGATTCAACACACCTGGATCTGTTACTACTGGCATTGCCTCGATATAACCTATCTTCTGGATGAAGGCACGAAGATCATCATCAGCCATCTCTGCAGAAATCAAGGTATAGTCGAGCATGCAACCATAGATTGACATCGCAGTATGGAGAGGGTTCAGACAGGTGGTTACCTTCATGGTCTCAACCTCATCCACAGTCTTGCGGGATGTATAGAGCGCACCGCCCAACTCCAATGGCGGACGACCGTTGGTATAAGTATCCTCGCAAACAAGATACTGCACTTCCTCGGCATTTACGAAAGGAGCGGTGAAAGTATGCTTCTCGGTGATAATCGTATTGTTATCCTCGAAACCATCCTCAGCGAGCATCGCCTGTACCTTCTCGTGTGGACGAGGAGTAATCTTATCAATCATAGACCAAGGATAGGTAATCTTGCTGCTGTCATTGATATAATCTACGAAACCAGCCTCTACGACACCATCCTGTGCCCAACGCTCAGCATAAGCCTTTACGCCAGCCTTAACATGGTCGCCGTTGTGAGAACAGTTGTCGGTAGACTGAAGAGTAAGTGGCAACTTGCCTGCCTTATAACGCTCATAGAGAAGAGCGGTAAGCTTACCCATAGCAAATACTGCATCAAGACCACGTGCCAAATCTGCATCATTATAAGAATATCCCTTCTCGGTGATGGTAAAAGTAACCATCTGCAAAGATGGAGCCTGGAAAATCTGAACCAAACGCGCCCAGTCGTCAGCAAACTGCTTGTCAGCCTTGATACTTTCGGTAATAGATGCGATAACCTTCTTTTCGATAGTACCATTAGACTGGAGGCTTACGAGAAGAGAGAGATTATTGTAAGGACGATAAGCCTTATCGATAATTTCGTAGTCGAAGCTTTCAGCAACAATAACACCACGATCGTACTTGCCGGTGTTAAGTGCATCGTTAAGAATAGCAGCAGGGAACGCACGGAAGATGTTACCAGCACCAAAGTGAACCCAAGTAGGTTCATCATGCGTCTTCTTAGCTACAGCAGCAATATCATACTTAGGGAGCTCATAACCTTTGGCTTCCCATTCTGTAGTTTGAAAGTTGTTAGAAAGAATGTCATTCAGTTTCATAATTAATAATTATTGATGTTGTTTTATGTAAATTTTTGCCTTTTTATAAGCAATACAATGATTCCTCTTCTGTTGAGTCAGGGCAAAATTACGAATTTAATCTGAAATACCGCTCCTTTTTAGAGATTATTTCAAAATATTGAACAATTAGAAACTTAAATTGAACAATTAGAAATGTTTCGGTAACAAAAAATGCTTTTCGCCCTGTTTCCCTTTTAACCAACAGCAGACTATTTGTATACACTTTACAGATTATCCAGTTCCTTGATCTGCTTTTTCGGTGTCACTCCAAGTCCCTTCAGGCTCTCTACCCTTCTCATCACATTGCCGGTGCCGTCATAGAGTTGCTTCTTAGCCTTATCAAAAGTACCCGAAAGGCGGGTTATCAGATCCCCCACACTCATAAAGGTATCTTCGAAGCCAGCCACCTTATCATACAGGTCAGCTGCCGTCTTCACGATTTTCTCCACATTCTTGTTCTGCCGGTCATACTGCCAGAGATTATAGGCAAGCTGGAGTGCCATGAGCAGATTGCTTGGTGAGATGATGATAATCTTCTTCTGATAAGCATAACGGCTGAGATCCGGCTGCTGCTTCATCGCTGCGATATAGCTGGTCTCGTTAGGAATGAACATCAGTACGAAGCCGATGGCATCATCCACCAGTTTAGAATAGTCTTTGGCTGCCAGTTCATCGATGTGCTTTCGTACGCTCAGCGCATGTGCCTTCATCAGGCGTTCCTGTTCAGCCTCATCTTCAGCTGCCAGAGCATCGGAATAGGCGGTAAGCGAAACCTTGGAATCGATGACCACACTTCTGCCTTCCGGGAATCTGACGATGACATCCGGACGATAGTTCTTTCCCTCTTCATCTTTCGTATTCTCCTGAATGAAGAATTCCTCATCTTTACGAAGTCCGCTGTTCTCCAGGATGGTTTCCAGCACCATCTCGCCCCAGTCGCCCTGCATCTTGCTGTCGCCCTTCAATGCCTTGGTCAGGTTGGCAGCATCGGAGCCAATCTTCTCGGTCTGCTCCTTCAGGTTCAGTACAGCCTGCTGCTGTTCCTGCTGGAAGAGTTTCATCGTGGCTTCGAAGGTGTTCTGCAGTTCCTTCTTGTTCACCTCGTTCTGGGTTTTGCTCTCCTCTACCGATTTCTTGAAATCAGCAAACTGTTCCTTGATAGGTTTCAGGAGTTCATCCATCTGCAGACGGTTGTTTTCCTGCAGAGCCGACTGCTTGGCAGCCAACTGCTCAGCCGCCACCTTCTGCTGTTCTATCGTCATTCGCTGCATTTCCTGCTTCAGGCTCTCGAGTTTCTGTGCCCACTGCTGGTCGCTTTCCGCCCTGAGTCTGGCGGCATACTGTCGTTCGTTCTCCATCTGAACTTTTAAGGATTGAACTTCAGAAGCATGAGAATCCTTCAGACCTTGAACTTCAGAAGCATGAGAATCCTTCAGACCTTGAACTTCTACAGCATGAGATTGCTTCAAGGATTGAACCTCAGAAGCATGATGCAGATTGCTCTGTTCAATGTTAGCCTGCAGCACCTGCGCCTTCGCAACAAGCTGCGTTTTCTCCTCTCCCGCACTTTTTGCTTCCATCAGTTTTCCCACGAAGAATCCGATGGCAAGCCCTATGATGATTCCAATTACTATTTCCATTTATCCTTGTTTTGAATGATTCTGTAAATCTGCAAAAATTATGATTTGCAAAAGTAATCATTTCAAGACATAACACCAAACATCATGGGGGATTCTTGTAGATATTTAACTCTTCGCATTTTACTATGCAAACAAAAAGAGCGCACCGCTATTGGCACGCTCTTTTCTTTAACACATCTTTTAAATATACTTTATCGGTTGGCTGATTTCCATAGATAAGTATCAGTACAATGGATATCAGCACTCTGGTCAGCAATCATCAACTTGAAGTCACCTTCCTCCAATCTCCATTTACCATCCCAACCAACGAAGGCCAAATCGTCTGCCTTTAATTCAAAGGTCACGGTCTTGGTCTCACCAGGCTGAAGCTCTATCTTGTTGAAGGCACGGAGGCGACGACCATCAGGAACCATACTGGCGATGAGATCGCTGCTGAACAAGAGGACACTCTCCTTGCCTGCCACCTTTCCCGTATTCTTCACATCCACGCTCACCTTGATGATGTCGCCGTGGCGGAAATCAGACTGAGAAACCTTCAGGTTGCTATATTTGTAAGAGGTATAACTCAAACCATATCCGAAGCCCCACTGCTGGGTAATCTTCGCATTGTAGTCGTAAGCACCTTCCATCGTACCCACCTCCTCACTCTTCTTGAAGTCATAGTTGGCGAGCGAATTGATTTCCTTAGGATAGGTGTAAGGCATCTTACCACTGAAGTTTGACTTGCCCGATACCAAGTTTACCAAGGCATCGCCGCCCATGTTGCCAGGGATAAGGATGTCGATGATGCCCTGTGCCAATGGTTCGATGTCAGCAATGAGACGAGGACGACCTTCATTCAATACCAGAACGACAGGCTTACCGGTCTTGGCGAGTTCCTTCACGAGATTGCGCTGGTTCTCTGAGAGCCAAAGGTCGGTCAGATTGCCCGGAGTCTCTGTGTAAGAGTTCTCACCGATGCAGGCAACGATGACATCAACATTCTTTGCTGCATCAACTGCGCCCCGAATCTGAGGTTCGTTCTCCTCCCAGTATTTTCCCTTCTCATTATAGGTAACACCCTGGTTCAAGATAACATTCTCCTTGCCATACTCATTACAGAATGCCTCATAGATGGTATTGTACTTGCCGGCAAACTCATCAGCACGATGCCCCTGCCAGGTATAGCTCCATCCACCGTCCAGGCAGCGCATCTGATTGGCATTAGGACCCGTAAGTAGAATCTTCTTGCCATGCTGCAAAGGAAGGATATTACCCTCGTTCTTCAGGAGCACCATACTCTCGGTAGCTCCCTCCAAGGCGAGCTTGGCAAACTCCTCGCCACCAAACTTAGGATAATTCTTCAGTTTCTGGGTTGGTTTTTTGAAGAGGTCGAGACGGTACTTCATGCGAAGCACACGGCGACAGGCATCGTCGATGCGACTCATCGGAATCTTACCTTCCTTCACCAGTTCTACAAGGTAGCCACAAGCATCGCAAGAATAAGGTTCCATAATCATATCGATACCAGCATTGATGGCAATGCGGAGCGCATCCTTCTTGTCCTTTGCCACCATCTCACGAGTATAGAGATTGTTGATGTCTGCCCAGTCGGTGATGAGCACACCATCCCATCCTGTCTCTTCCTTCAGCCATCCTGTCAGGATGTCCTTGTTGGCGTGCATCGGCATACCATTGACGGAAGCGGAATTCACCATCACGGTCAAGGCTCCAGCCTGCAGACCCGCCAGGAAAGGAGCGAAGTGCTTCTCTCGCAAGTCGGCAGGAGAGATATAGGCTGGCGTACGGTCTTTACCGGTCCAAGGCACACCATAGCCCATGAAGTGCTTCATTGAAGTGGCAATGTGATACTGGTCGATGTTGTTTGGGTCCTCGCCCTGGAAACCATAGACCATCGCCTTGCCCATCTCTGAACTGAGGTAGCAATCCTCGCCAAAGTTCTCCCAGATGCGAGGCCAACGGGCATCACGACCGAGATCAACGGTAGGACTGTAAGTCCAAGGCACGCTCACTGCACGAGTCTCATAAGCGGTAGCCTCAGCCGAACGGCGAGCTATCTCACGATTGAAGGTGGCAGCCACATTGATGTTCTGCGGGAAGAGGGTTCCGCCCTGTGTATAAGTAGAACCATGGTTCTGGTCGAGACCGAAGACACAAGGGATGCCGATGCGCTTCATCGAGATCTTCTGGATTTGCGCGATGTACTTCTCCCACTGCTTGGCGGTTGGTGCGCAGGTATTTGGAGCGTTGAGGATAGAGCCAATCTTATAGCGGGAAAGGATAGAATCGGTCTTGTGCTCGTCGATATAGAACACACCGTTCTTGTCGTTGGCACCAAAGAGGTCGGTCACCAATTCCATCATCTGACCTATCTTTTCCTCCAAGGTGAGTTTCTTCAGGGTTTGTTCTACCTGAGCCTCAATCTTAGGGTCGCTCTTGATAACTGGAACATTGGCACTGGCTGTATAAGCCAATGCCAACATTGAAATAGAAAATAATATTTTCTTCATAAGTCGTAAAGGTTTGACGTTTTATGATAAAAACGGAAATCTTTCCAATATATTATTCAATAGTTACTTTTTTTACGGTGTAACCGTCACCCACGAGGAGGAGACCATTCTGCTCTGTCAAGAGTTGGATAGAGAGGTCGGTCAGTTCAAACTCCCATTTAGCAGGTCCATTCACCATAATGTCGCCACGCTCTGGGTCGCCCTTACCAGTAAGGATGTTGTTCCACCAAGCTGTGGCAGCGGTACCCTGACCGTTTCCATCCACATAAACACGGAGGATAGTACCCGCCTTCACCTTTGAGAGGAAGGTATCCTTCAAGGCATCGAATGGGGTACCCCATGTCACTGCAAACTCACCTTCCCAGAGGGTATTCTCCATAGATGGGCGAGCCTCGGTGGTTACCTTGATGGTACCGCCAGGGAACTGGTTGCCCTCACCATCTACCAAAGTGATATCATAGTCACCATTCTCCAAACCTGTAGGAGCTGTGAGCTTCAAGGCTGTGCCCTCTTCGTGAACCTCGAAGGCTACTTCCTTGCCACCTACCATTACTTTAGTAACTGTACCGAGATTCTTGCACTTATGGATAGTGGTCTCAGCACCTGGAGCTACCCAAAGCTCGATGGCATTGGTACCCAGGGCTGGGTCATCGGCAGCAGGAGTCACGGTAACGTTCAAGGTGCGGGATGTGCTCTTGCCCTTGGTGGTGGTTGCCACAATCTTCAGTTCATGATTACCTACAGGCAAAGTCTGGTCGATAGTGGTACCTTCATAAATCTGAGTGCCATCGAGCAACCATGTCACAGTGGTGTAGTGAACAGGAGTCACCTTGATTTCCAACTTATAATTAGTCTTGCGGTCTATCTTGGAATCAGCCAAGTCGGTGTTCAAGATACGTGGATCGTCATCTTCGCTGACAGTGAAGTATGGTTCATCGTCAGAAGAGCAAGAAGACAAGGTAGATGTACCAGCCAGTGCGAAACCCACGGCTAAGAGCATCATCATAGCCTTCAAGACTTTTCCCTTATATTGTTTCATTGTCTTATTCATAATTAATTATTCTATTCTATTGTCCTATAAGACTTAACATTTAACACTTAACATTAAACACTACTTGCTATATCCCTTTCCGAATGGAGGATTGAAGTCTGGCTGAAGGTTTACATCAGCCTTGTCCCACCAGAGGTGCTTGTGCCAATCGTCTGTACCACCCATGCGGTCGATGGCAGCCTTGTAGTTGGCATTGTTGTACTGAGCTTCCAACTCAGGATACTGCAAGCGGACAGGCATTGACCAATCGGAATCCGTATAAGTGAAACCATTCTTGGTCAAGAGATCACGATTCAAGATGGCAGGATAGTCAGAGCGGCGCATGTTAGCCCAACCCTCAGAAGGGTTCATCATGTGGAGAATCCAAGCCTGGGTGTTGATGGTCTCCTTAGGATTGTCACCCAACGGATTGTTAGCAATGAACGCATCTATCTCTTCCTTGGAAATCTTGTTGGATGTAAGATAGTAGTTGTTGAGCAACTCCATGCTGGCACGAACACCAGCCTCGTAGTGACTCTCTGCATCACCACCACCTACATTCCAACCCTTGGTTGCAGCCTCAGCCTTGAGGAACTCTACCTCTGCATAGCTCATCAAGTCGCCAGGACAAGAAGGCATCTCGAAGTCGATGTTCAGGCAAGGACGACTAGCTCGGGCTATATAATCAGAGTTGGCATAAGTGTTCTCGTCTATCTCTGCATACTTCTTCAAAGTAGGAAGGTCATCCAACGTTGCTGGATTCATCCAGTCTGTGTACCAGGCTGCACCAGGGTTGCAAGGCTCCTCACCGAGACCCTTGTTCTGGAAGTAAGCCAGGAAATCATCGGTCAAGTCGATATTCTGTTCCTTATCTGGCTTCACCTGACTACGCTTGATATTGTAGTAGTGACGGCAGATGCGATAGAGACGAGGGTCATTGGTATTCTGCAACTGATAAAACAAGGTAGAGCATACCATGGTAGGCGATGTGGCATCCTGACCATAGAGCGTCTCGCTCAATGCATTGGCACGGAAATCGTAGTCGTTGGCTCCATCATAATAGGTAAATGGAGCATCAGCATACTTGATATAAGCATCATCGGCTGCACTGGCGATGGCACCGGCAGCTACAGCCTTCTCAAACTCCTCCTTTGCCTTCTGTGGATTAACATCGGAAATGCGCATGGCATAGCGCATACGGAGTGCATTGGCATACTTCTTCCACTGAACTACATCACCACCCATGCTGGTAACATCACCAGAAATGTGGTCGGTACCTGTGCCAAGCTGCTTCTCGCAAGCGTCAAGTTCCTCGAAGAACCAGCTGTAGAGTTCCTCTACGGTATCATACTTAGGGGTGGAGATACCTGAGATATAACCCAGACCTGCCTCCGAACAAGGCACGTCACCGTAGGTATCTGCCAAAACTGCCGTGAGATAGACACGATGGATACGAAGTGCCGCATTCAAGTTTGCCTTGTCAGCAGAATTGTGGATGGCATCCACAAGGTTCTTGATACTGATTTCATAATAGCGGTCCCAGACACGACGGGTCATATCATCTTCTCTGAAATTAGAACCAGCGTAATTGGTTACATTCCAACCACCAGCGAAATACTGTGGAAAACCAGTTATATAGTTACGGTAGGTATCCATCAGACTGAAGTCACCGTAAGTCTGCAACAAAGCTGTTGTCAACTGTGCGTTAGGGTCGAGCTCGTTCACTTTGGTCTTGTCGGTATTGATGTTGCTCAAGGTATCATCTGAGCAAGAAGTCATCGCAGTGCCGGTTGCCATCAGGGCGAAAGCCATCATCAGGCTGCTCTTACCTATATATTTCTTGATTATATTGTTCATTTTCTTACCTTATTATATATTAGAACTCTTCTAAAGAAATTGATTCTATTTTTTCGAGATTAGAACTTCACGTTCACGTTCAAACCATAACTCTTGCGAGATGGCAGGGAACCATATTCCAGACCGAGACCTGAAGTATTGTAGCTGGAGTCTGGGTCGATGTTAGGAATGTTCTTCCAAACAATGAATGGGTTACGAGCCACGAAGGATACGGTCAAGCCCTTGACATACTTGCCCAGGATGCTCTCTGGGAAGGTATAGCCGAAAGTAATCTCACGACACTTCACGTAAGAGTTGTCGTAAACGAAGGCACTCTGCACGCCATTTGCCACATGCTTCCAGTAATCTTCAGGGTTCACGGCGATGTCGTTCTTGCGATAAGTACCATCACCATTGTCGATAACACCATCCACTACGAGTCCCTTGCAGTTGCCAGACTCACGCCATGCGGCAAGGTCCATACCCGAAGCCTTGCGAGCCTCCTCAGAAGTGTACCACTCCTCACGACCTGCCAATGTTCCCTTTGCCTTACCAGTCTGGTATGCAGAACGCATAGACATAGAGTAGATGTCGGCACCTACCTTCACATCGAATGCAGCAGAGAGGCGGAAGTTCTTGTAGCTGAAGGTTGAGTAGAAACCACCTGTCCAGTCCCAAGTAGAATTGCCGATGGTCTTGATTTTCTGGTCAACCTTTGGAAGACCAGTAGCTGCATCGACAACCACCTGACCCTTGTCGTTGTAGAGGAAGTCGTGTCCACGGATAGCTCCATAGTTCTCACCTACCTTGGCACCTACAGAAACACCGCACCAGTATGCCTTCGCCAACTCGAAGTAGTCCATGCCATCGGTGAGCGACTTCACCTTGTTGGTATTCTTCGAGAAGTTGACACCCAAGTCCCAAGCGAAGTCCTTGATCTGCAAGGCACGGGCATTGAGGGCAATCTCGATACCCTGGTTCTGAATCTCACCGGCATTGATGAGGCGGTAAGCATAGCCAGAGGTGGTGGTTGAAGCCAAACTCAAAATCTGGTCCTTGGAGTTCTGGTTGTAATAGGTGGCATCCAAGCCCAAGCGTCCGTTAAGGAACTTCATCTCCAAACCTACCTCGTAAGAACCTGTCATAGTAGGCTTCAAATCCTTGTTTGGCTGTGTTGAGTTGGCTATCATACCGATGGTATAACCCGAGTAGCTGTACTTGCCCGTGGTATAGTTGAGTGCCAACAGGTATGGATCGGTATCGCTACCTACCTTTGCCCAAGATGCGCGAATTTTACCGTAATTGATGAACTTCTTGTTCTTGATAAACTCAGAGAATACCAAGCTACCAGATACAGAAGGATATATATATGTATTATTGCCCGAAGGGAGCGTAGAAGACTTATCTCCACGGAGAGTTCCCTCCAGATAGTAAGTATGCTTGTAGCCGAGGCTCGCGCTGGCATAGAGAGAGCTGATCTGCTTCTTATACATGCTCTCGCGAGTATTCTGCTCCTGATAGTTCATGATGTTCTTGATGCCATTCATCTGCTGGTTGAGACCGACGTTGGTAATGGTCTTGTTGTTCACCTTGAAGATGTTACCACCAGCGGTAGCGTTGACATCGAAGTCGCCCCATGAGTTGTTGTAGAGGGCGAGTATCTCGGCGTTGAATGTGCGGTTGTTGAAGATTTGGTCGGTAAGCTTTCCGGCAGGAGTTCCTGGAGTTGTCTTAGCGATGAAGTCCTCGAAGTTCATGCTGTTGATATCGGTACCGATGGTACCCTGCAACTTGAGGTGCTTGTCGATGTTCCAGATGGCCTTACCCGTAAAACGGAACACGTCCTTGTCGGATGTATTGCTGTTCTTATAGAGATCCCAGTATGGGTTCTTGTTATACTGGTCGTTACCATTCCAGTTGGAGTAGTTGCCGTCGGCATCCTCATAGTGCTTCAACCAAGCCTGGTCGTAGGTACCCGCCAGGGTCATGAGGTTCTTACCCACGTTGCTCTGAGAGTCACCAAGGGCAGGACGATTCTTCACCTTCTCACGAGTATAGTTGGCGGTGAAGTCGAAGTCAATAGGACCTGCTGAGGTATTCACACGGAGGTTGAAGTTGTCACGACTCATATTAGTATTTGGCAAGATATCCTTGTTGCGCATATCGGTAACAGAGAAACGCATACCCGTCTTACCGGAATTAACTGAGAGGATGGCAGAGTTCTGGGCGGTGAAACCTGTGCGGAAGAAATCGGAGGCATTGTTAGGGTGCATCAGGAAAGGACGCTCCTCGCCATCGAAATACTTGAACATGAAGTCATCGGCCTTAGGTCCCCAACTTGAGTTCGTACCAGAAGTGCTCGAATTAGGAAGCTCGCCATTGTAGCCAGCGCCATATATCTCCTGGATGTCGTCCCATTTAGCCAACTGGGTATCGATAGTATAAGAACCATTGTACTCCACGGAAATCTTATCCTTCTCCGCCTTCTTGGTTGTAATCAAGATAACACCGTGGGAAGCACGGCTACCATAGAGGGCAGAGGCAGCAGGACCTTTCAATACGGTCATCGTCTCGATGTCGTCAGGGTTGATGGCAGAGATACCATCACCGAGGTCATAACCACCAGCTTCACCAGCACTGCCAAAGTTGGTATTATCCAAAGGCACACCATCCACCACATAGAGAGGCTGGTTATTGCCTGCCATTTCTGTATTACCACGAAGGAGCACGCGGGTAGAACCAGAAGCACCGCCAGCGGTGTTCTGCACAACAAGACCAGCCACCTTACCTGAAAGAGAGTTGATGACGTTGGTTTCCTTCGCCTTGGTGAGTTCCTCACCCTTCACTTCCTCCAAGCCATAGCCGAGGGCCTTGCGGTCTCGTTTGATACCGAGGGCGGTGACAACTACCTCATTCAAGGCTTTACCATCCTCTTGCATCGTGATTTTCATGCCATTAGCAGCTTTCACGGTCATCGTCTTGTAACCGATGTAGCTCACTTCGAGCGTTACTCCAGGCTTGCAGTTCAACGTAAAGTTACCATCTATATCGGTAACGGCACCGTTGGTTGTACCAGCCACCTTCACGCTAGCGCCAATCAAGGTTTCGCCAGTGGCATCCAGCACTGTACCCTTGATGCCCTGGTTCTGCTGCACGCTCATCGCAGCATTGTTCATCTGGGCAGCGAGAATGGCAGAAGCAGGCATCCACATCAAACCTGCACCGAGCAGGCCGAGAAACATAGTTTTCTTTCTCATAATTGATATTTTGTTTTTAGTTTAACATTATTCTTTCCCAAAGATTCCTTCGAGAATCCAAGGAGCATTCACCTTCATACTCTTGAAACGGTCGAAGATGCCATACTTCTCAGAGCCGTTGCCGAAGTGGTTGTTGTCCCAAACGAAAGTAGAGAAGCCTCGTTTGCGAGCCTCCGTAGTCAAGAACTTACAGTAGTAGGTCATGTTTTCATGCACTTTCTCTGAGTTTGACTTATAATGATCGGTTACTCCCCACTCTCCTATTACAATACCCAGTCCTTTGTTGCTCCAGGTATTCACCGCCTTGTCGAAGAAATCCGTCATCGTCTTCTCGTTTTCAGCAGGTATCTTGCCAGCATCCTTGTAAGCATCACCCCAGTAATCGTAGGTGCAATCGCCGGCGTAGCTCCATGGCTGATAGTAGTGGAATTCCACACTCATATAGTTGATGCCATTGCCTTCGGCATCCTTTGGAATGATGAAATCTCCATTCTCGATGCCAAACCAAGGGTTGCAAACGTAAGTCTGTAAGATGAGATGGCGCTTGGCATTGTTGCCGCCTGTGGCACGAACCATATCCACGAATATCTGATTGTAAGCATTCTGCACTTCGAGGTTTTCGGCAGTAGGCTTGCCCCAGTTGTCCCTGATGTGAACCTCATTGGTACCGGCAAAAGCCAAGCGACTGTCATAATTGGCAAACTCAGAGGCGATATTCATCCAGAGGAGCGCAAGCTTCTGGCAGTTTTCTTCCTTATATTGATAGGTAGGACGACCTTCGAGCCATTTTTCATGATGCACATTGATGATAACCTTCAAACCGTTGTCAAGGCACCAGCCCACCACCTCCTTGATGCGAGCAATCCAAGCCTTGTCGATGCTCATCGCCTGAGCGTTGGTAATGTGGCACTGCCAACGGATTGGAATACGGATGGCATTAAAACCTGCCTTCTTCACGGCTTGTATCATCTTCTTGGTAACAACGGGATTGCCCCAGGCTGTCTCTGCATGGATAGAACCATCAGGGTTGCCAATCTGCATCGACTCACCATCCTGTCCAGGAGCTGAGCACTCGAATTCGTTGCCAAGATTCCACCCCACAACGTCTTTATTCCATTGCTGGGCAGTAGGTATGGATTCGCCTACGCCATCAGAACTGCTGGATGATGAGTGCAACGTACTTGCTTCGCATGAGAGACATGTGAAGATGCCTATTAAAAAGAGGCTAAATTTCAAAAAGTTCCTTTTCATTTTTATGTTTATATTGTTATTGTTTCGTTTTTTTAATAACTGTTTGACTTACGTAACAGAATTTGGCTGCAAAGATAAAGAAAAGGAACTTTCAGAGGGTTAGATAACAAACATAAAAAGGTTTCAATTCAGACATATCGTCTAAACAGAAACCTTTTCTTTGAATTTAAAACTCTAATTTACAGATACTTACTTGGAGAAACTCCAAAGTGCTTTTTAAATACAGTACTAAAGTACTTCACATTTACAAAACCGGCTTTCACTGAGACCTCCAGCACACTATCCCCCTGTTTCAGGAAGATTGCAGCCTGCTCCAGACGTATCAAACGCATAAAATCCTGCGGACTTTGACCCGTAAGAGTCTTCAGCCTACCATAGAAAAGCGTTCTGCTCATCGCCATCTCTCTACAGAGTCGGTCGATATTAAAGTTTGTATCGCTCAGATGAGCCAACACCAAACGGGTAGCTTTGTCTACAAAAGCCTGGTCTTGTGGATTCAGAACAGCTTCTGCCACATTATCGAATGTCTGGCCTTGCTTATTCAAGACAGTATCATCTTTTTTCTTTTCAGAAGCTCCAGTAGGTTCCAAGAGTTCATAGGAAGAATCAGAACCCACAATCTGCTCGGAAGAAGCAGACTCAGAAGCAACCTCTCCTCTAACAAGAGCAAGGCTTCTGTCCATATAATACTGACTCAACCGGCGACGATTCTTCAAAATACTAGCAACCTTACTCGCAAGAATAGCAGTATCGAATGGCTTGGCTATATAGTCATCAGCACCAAGTCCGAGTCCCTCTATCATAAAGTCACGACCAGCCTTAGCAGTCAGCAGGATAACAGGCAGCCATGATGTTTCCTTATTTTCCTTGATGCTGCGACAGAACTCATCTCCGTGCATTCCCGGCATCATGACATCAGAAACAACGATATCACATACCCCGCCCTCTTTCAAATATTTCAAGGCAGCCTCTGCACTCTCCACATCAACTACTTGATAAGAATCACCAAAAGTCATTCTGATATATTTGCGAAGATCTTCATTGTCATCGACAAAAAGAAGTGTATCCGTTGAAACATCAGCATCCTGCAGAACCGCAGAAGAAACAGTCTGGCAAGTTTCATCATGCTTATCTTCAGCTAAAGAAGATTCAGTTGCAACATTTTTCTTTTCTCCTACAAGCCGAACAGAAGAATCTGTTACATTACCTAATGGCATCTTCACACAGAAAGTAGTACCCTTTCCTTCCTCACTTACGAAAGTAAGCTTTCCTCCTAATTTCTCTACAAGCTTTCGTGTAAGCATCAGTCCTAATCCACTTCCCATTTCCTGAGAATTTATCGCATTAGAAGCCCTGAAGAAGGTCTTGAAGATACTCTTAATTTCGGCCTTTGGGATACCTATACCTGTATCACATACATGAATCATAGCCATCTTACCTTCAATAGAAGCCGACAACGTAACCTTTCCACCTTGAGGTGTATATTTGATAGCATTCGAGAGAAGATTTTCCAATATCAAATCCATCATTTTGACATCAGAATGAATCTGTTGCTGCGGACACGTTTCAATACACAGTTGAATATGCTTCTCCTGAGCTGCCAATACAAACTTTTCCAACTGCACACGTAAAAGCATCGGCAATTCTATATCTTGCAGGCGAACCTGTTCGGCAGACTGCTCTGCCTTTTGGAAGTCAAGCAATTCTGTAACCATCTTCAATAGTTTGTTGCCGTTGCGATGCGCCATATCCAAGAATCCACGACTTTTCTCACTCAAGTTGGAATCATTAGCCAGATTATCAAGAGGAGCCAACACGAGACTCAAAGGAGTACGTATGTTATGGGCAGTATTAACGAAGAAATTGATTTTTTCATCATAATACTTTCGCTGTAAGCGCTCTTTGTAATACTGCCAGACAAAATATAAGATGGCAGCAAAAATACAGAGATAGATAATCCATGCCCACCAGGTTTTCCACCAAGGTTGGGCTATATGAATTTCCAAGGTTGTTTCTCCCAATTCTCTACCATTACTTCTGCAGATAGCCTTTACATGAAGCACATAGCTGCCCGAAGGCAAATTTACAAATCGTGCCAACTGATTAGAAGATGATTTACTCCAATTACGGTCGTATCCTTCCAAATAATATTGATATTGAATATCATACTGGTATTGATAATTGATACTCTCGAAAGAAACAACCAGCGTATTCTCGTTATGGCTAAGTTTCAATTTGCCTTCCTTCAACATTTCAAAGAGACATTCATTCCAGTGATCGGAACGTTCGACACCTTCAACCTCAACACTATGAATACGAAGTGGAGCGGCATAATTCAAACCTTTGGCAAACATAGGAGCCAAAGTGACAACTCCATCGTTGCTGCCAAAAAGCACCCTGCCATCTGAAGTACACGCAACAGACATTCGGTTATACTCACGTTCCATTCCCTTAAAGATGTTGAGGTTTACTATCTTACCCTGTTTCATGAACGCCAATCCTTTATCCGTACTTATCCACAAATTGCCATTAATACCTTTTATAAGTCCATAAACAGTATTAGAAGGCAAAGCGTCCTGATTAGTATAACGCTTAAACTTCTTTGTCAGGAAATCATAATCATAGAGTCCTCCTCCATCCGTTCCAATCCAGATATGACGGGAATCCTGAAAAGCCATACTGTTGACAAACAAATTAATGTCTTTATCGGGATACTGTTCAGGATAAAAGAAACGACGAGGATGCAAAGGTTCGCGCTTATCAATCAAATAGCCTCCATGCGAAGTTCCTACAGCAATAAAACGCTTATCCAATGATTCCGTGATGCATTGCACTTCGTTGACAGGCAGATAGAATACCGACTTTCCCGTTCCATTCAAATTATATTTATCTGAAGGGAAACAAGCCATATCTCCATCCAAACATCCCACCCAAATATTACCATCGCTATCAGTTAAAAGACTGAATACGTAATCACTCTTCAACATTCCTGTATCCACAGAATAAGCAGGCATACTAGTGCCATCTGCATTAACCTGATATACGCCATTACCATAGGTACCAACCAGAATTCTGCCGTCTACAGTCTGACAAATCGTAAGCGCCACTTTATTATATAATCCATGATGCCAAAGATGAGTCTGCGCATCATAAACACTTACTCCTTTATCTGTGGCATACCATATTTTCCCATCACGGCTTTGGAAAACATCGTTCACACAATTATCTATCAGTGATTGATTGTTGAGATATTCATGTGTGATATATTCCAAAGTATGTTTCATCGGTATTGCCAAATCTACTCCTCCCGAGTAAGAGCCAGTCCATAAATCGCCAAAACGATCGCAGCACAAGGTGTATAATCCATTTCCATTCAACACGTTACCAGGACGTCCATCTGTATCAAGCAAGAGTTTGGTTTGTTTATTCGAACTGTCATAAGCATATATTCCAGCTCCATCTACAGCCATCAGAAGAGTCTGCTTATCATATAAAATGATTGAACGTACGGGAATTTTAGGAATGTTTTGCAAAGATTGGAAATCAGCAGATTTTATCAGCTTCCAAGTACTATCATCCATCACTTTAACTCCTTCGTGAAAAGTACCCAGCCAGATACGATGTCCCACAATATCATGATAAGAGGATACTACAGAACTGCCACTAATCTTCTTTTCTAACTTCCGGGCAGGCATCGAATAGCAATAAACATCTTTAAAAGTTCCTATCAAGAGTTTCTCACCTATAAATTGGATATGATTAATATAGGTATTTTTCAATACAAACCTACCCTTAGCTGTCTCCCGAACTATCTCCTTTCCATCAGTAGCTGCTGATAAGCAATAAATGCCTCTATCCATAGCTAACCAGAAATTGCCCTTTTCGTCTACCAACAGTTCGTTCAACACGATACTTCCACCTAAAATATTCTGAAGATTACATTTCAAAACAAATGCATCTTTCCTCTTATCATATATATACACCTTTCCCTTGTTGTCGTAGGCGTAAATCAGATGTTGCGCATCCTTAGTCAGTTTAATACTTCTACCACTAGCATCACTATACGGCATCTCTGTGTATAAAGTATAATTGGTTACTTGTTGCCCATTATATCGGTCAACTCCACGCTTAGTACTTATCCACATGGCACCATCCTCTGCCTCGACAATAGAATAAACACGAGGGCTGGAAAGACCATTGTCTGCATTGAGATTGGAAAGCATGAACATATTTCTGGAAATATGCGCATATACCTGAAGAGCCGATGCCAACAGCAGCAATATAATTAGAGTACAGGATTTATGTCGTTTCATAATTCTTTCATTGATATTATTTGGGGACAAAGATAATACAAAAAAATGAAAAACAATTAGAATAATGAGATAAAATGAAAAAAATCTATTATCTTTGCAACATATTAATATAAAGATATAGACTATGATCAAAAGATTATTATCCTTTCTAGACGCATCGCCAGTGAATTTCCTGGCAGTAAAGAATATCTCCAAGGAATTGGAGAAGAACGGGGTCCGCCGTATGAACCCACAGGAGCCTTTGGGCAAGATTGAAGCGGGTGAAAAGTTCTTCGTTACCAAGAACGACTCTTCCATCTACGCCTTCCAAATCGGAAAGAAGCCTTTGGCAGATGCCGGTTTCCACATGATCTGCGCCCACTGCGACTCGCCTACCTTCCGCATCAAGCCAAATGCTGAGATGCTTTGCGAGGGCGGTATCGTAAAACTGAATACCGAGGTTTATGGTGGTCCTATCATGTCAACCTGGTTCGACCGTCCGCTCACTTTGGCTGGTAGAGTTATCGTGAAGGGCGAGAATGCGATGAATCCCCAGACGCTCCTTCTTCATGTGAAGCGCCCATTGCTGCAGATCAGCAATCTCGCTATCCACTTCAACCGCCAGGTGAATGATGGTGTGAAGTTGAGCAAGCAGAAGGATGTACTTCCTATCCTCGGCATCATCAATGATGAACTGGAGAAGGGTAACCTCCTGATGAATGTGATAACCGATGAACTGAATATCCAGAAAGAGGATGTTCTTGATTTCGACCTCTATCTGGCTGATGCCACTCCAGCCTGCACCTTCGGTGTACACGATGAGTTTATCTCTTCAGGCAGACTCGATGACCTGTCTATGTGCTGGGCTGGTGTAGAGGCGATGATTGCATCTGATGCCAATGATACCACCCAGGTTCTCGCCATCTTCGATAATGAAGAAACGGGGTCTCAGACCAAACAGGGAGCCGGAAGTCCATTCCTTTCATATATGCTCCAGCGCATCGCCCTGGCACAGAGCCATACAGAAGAGGCTTATTATCAGGCAGTAGAGCGTGCCTTCATGATTTCAGCCGATAATGCGCATGCCTGGCATCCTAACTATAGCGAAAAATTCGACCCTACGAATCATCCTAAGTTGGGCGGTGGTCCGGTCATCAAGTTCAATGCAGCCCAGAAGTATGCGAGCGATGCTGTATCAGCAGCCATCTTCGCCAACATCTGCGATGCAGCCGGTGTACCATGCCAGCGCTTCGTAAACCACAGCGATGTAGCAGGTGGCAGCACATTGGGCAATATCCTCGCCTCTTCCATCCCATTGAAGGGTGTGGATATGGGCAATGCCATCCTCGCTATGCACAGTTGCCGCGAAACCGGTAGCGTTATCGACCACGAATATTGCGTGAAGGCTTTCACCAAGTTCTATCAGCTGTAATTCCTACAGGAAATTAAGTTGTAAACCAATTTGCTATCCAAAGGAAATAAAAAAATAAATCTAGCGACGCTGTGAAACGCTGCGTTGCTGGATTTATAAAAAATGCTATTCCAACCACACGGCGTTTCACTCACCATTAGTCATAACGCATTGTTTTATAAGCAGATGAACCTTCTTCTTCATATCCCTTGTTCTGTACCAACTTAGGATTTAAATCGATACATTTCTGAGGAATCGGGAAAACGGTGATATAACCGGACGATTTGCCTTTCAGATATGGATAGAGATTGAAGGCATCAGTAAACATACCAAAGCGGATAAGGTCCTGACGATGAATATCTTCTCTTGACAATACGGCAAGACGCTCTTCGAGAATACGATTGAGCGTAGCCCTATGGGCAGGCTTGCCTTGACGGGCGCGAACCATATTCAGTTCAGTTCTGCCATCCTCACCATTACGGATATTTGCCTCTGACTTCATCAGCAAGACATCCGTATAACGGAACAGGAAACGCGCAACTGGGGTGCCGGTACGGCTAGGAAGCTCTGTGCGGCTGTCGATACTGCAGAATATCACATCCTCGTCCAAGGAATATCCCTCAGCAGCCAGAGCATCACAATAGTAAATACAGGTTTCCCACGCATTCAGCTTCTTGCTGCGATTCTCGCTCGCCTTGAGGTCATTCAGCAGGGAGGCACCATCGGCTGTCTGAACCATAAAATCAATATTACGACCCCTTGGACGCTTCTTATAACCCTTGGTCCAATCATCAAAAGTATAAATTTCTGCATTCAAAGCCATCTTTGCCAGCAGATAGTTGACCACCGGTTTCGTAATGCGACCGAAAAAACTGCCCTCCTTACCGCTATGCTGAGCGGAGAGATAAGGCAAAACCTGCTGTAACTCACTGAAAATAAACTGAAAGACCTCACTTCTCTTACTTTGGGAAGAAAGATAGACATCAGTAAAGGAAGCAGTGGAATCGGACTTTGCAGAGGCATAAATAGCAGATTCTTCCGAAGACAAAACCACCGGAATACGCCCAAACTTATCCATCGCCTCATAATAAAGCAAGGCTCTGATGGCTCGCACCTCAGCCTTCAACCGGTCTTTCTGGTCGGCAGTAATCAGCGAGGCGTTATCATCAATAAAATCAAGGGAATGATTGGCAAGAGAAATACCCTGATAGATATATTCCCAGACATGGTAAAGCGGGTCGGCATAAGAAGTTTCCTGGCTATCCTTGTCCATATAATCATATAGGGGCGCTACGGCATTGGAATAAATTTCGGACACAGAACCATTGATAGCATCCTCGCTGAGCAGATTCTTCTGCTGCTCATTCTGACACGAAGAGAATGCTAGCATAGTCCCCAAAAAGAAGACCCAAAGGTTTAGACGACAAATATTCTTGACCATATCTTCGTTTTATTTAGGTTCAATACAATTACAGCTGCAAATATAATAAAAAAGAATGATATAAAGACTGAAACCTTGAAAAAACTTACGAAAATTTTGCGCTTTCGGTTATTATTGCTAACTTTGCATCCAGTTAGCAGAGCGCTGACGAAGGGGTAGCTTTACACGAATGCCCCTTATATAAAGGTTTTAATTTAAATAAATGAAAAGATTCAACGGGATCACACTCGGTGTAGCATTTTGCTCTTTGGCAAGCCAAGCTGCACTGGCACAGACAAAAATCGACACCTTGAAGGTGCAACATTTGAATGAAGTAATCGTAAAAGGCGTACGTGCCACAAAAGAAGCTCCATACGCCATTGCCAACATCAAGAAATCAGAACTCCAACAATTTTCCTCTACAGGTAAGGAATTGCCTTTCCTCCTTTCTCGCACACCAGGTATCCTGGCGTGGGGCGAAAATGGTATCGGAACCGGTACTACCTACATGCGTATCCGTGGTGCTGCAGGAAGCCGCATCAACGTGACACTCGATGGCGTGGCTCTCAATTCTCCTGAAGACCAGACCGTTTTCTGGGCTAACATGAACAGTTATGCTTCGCTCCTGGGCAGTGTTCAGGTGCAGCGTGGCGTAGGTTCTTCTACCAACGGCGATGGTGCTTTCGGCGGCAGCATCTCTATGGCTACAGCTGCTCCTTCGCTCACTCCTATGGCAGAAGTAACTGGTTCTTACGGCACTTACAACACTTTCAATACGGGCATCAGCTTCTCTACCGGACTGATGGGCAACCACCTGGTTTTTGACGGTGCTTATCATGAGACTGCCACAGATGGCTATATCGACGGAACAGACGGCAGATCCGGCTCTTACTATGGTGGACTGACCTGGTTAGGAGATAACTTCAAGATCAGCTATAAGAACATCGGCAACTTCGAGAAGACCGGACAGGCATGGAATGGCGTGTTGGGAGGCGACTACAATACCAACTTCACATTGATGGATGATGGAATACGCACATACAAGGATATGTACGAGGCTGGACTGGGGAAATTCAATGTCCTGACTGGCGATTTGGTGCGCAATGGAAAGGGCGATTATAACATCAAGCCATATACCCTCAGAAACGGCAACAAATGGGAGAAAACTACGGATAATTTCTATCAGAACCACAATATTCTCTCTGCAGCCTGGACTCCTAACAGTCACTGGAGCCACAACATCGCCCTGCACTATACCTATGGTTACGGCTACTACAAGGAGTTCAAGAATCAGTATAAGTTTGCCAAGTTCGGACTAGTTTACAAGGATGCAGAGGGCAACAAGGTTAAAAAATCTGACTTCATCCGCAAGAAGGGATTGACCCAGAACACCTACGGCATGGTATATAACACCAACTATAAGGATGAACACTGGGACGTAATCGGAGGCTTGAACCTCCAGCAGTTCCGTGGCAACCACTGGGGATATCTTACTTATATCGCCAATCAGGATGCAGAGAAACAGTTCCTCGGCAGCAACGGCAAGTATAAGTACTATGATTCTGATGCCCACAAATACGACTACAGCGCCTTCATCAAGGCAAGCTATCGCTTTGCAGACTACTGGA
Organism: Prevotella sp. SGI.167; assembly: GCF_050313615.1. Classification (NCBI taxonomy): domain Bacteria; kingdom Pseudomonadati; phylum Bacteroidota; class Bacteroidia; order Bacteroidales; family Prevotellaceae; genus Prevotella; species Prevotella sp. SGI.167. The sequence continues at coordinate 62,815 of NZ_JBNPLT010000001.1, forward strand.
ATGCATTCGCAGACCTGCAATACCGCCGTGTGGAATACAAGACTGATGGTATCAACGATAAGTTTATCGCTCAGAAAGACGGCAGCTACAAGAATCAGGAGTTGAACATCGACGAGAAATTCAATTTCTTCAATCCTAAGGCAGGTATCAGCTTCAACCAGGACGGTCATAAGGCTTACGCTTCCGTAGCTTACAGCAACCGTGAGCCGGAGCGCAACAACTATACCGACAACCTCAACTATCCTTTCCCTAAACAGGAGAAGTTACTCGATGTGGAATTCGGTTATCAGTATGAGGGAAGCAACTGGCATGCAGGTGCCAACTTCTACTACATGGATTATGACAACCAGCTGGCTCAAACCGGACAGTTGAGCGAAATCGGTGAGCCATTGACTACCAATATCAAAGATTCTTATCGCATGGGCGTTGAGTTGACAGCAGGTTGGGCACCATTGTCATGGTTGTCCTTGGAGGGAAATGCTGCTTTGAGCAAGAACAAAATCAAGGATTTCGATGAGTATGTAGATAATTGGGATGGTGATGCATTGAAGATACACTACGACAATTCAACCTTGTCATATTCTCCATCAGCTATTCTGAATGGTTTCATCGACCTGCACTATGCCGGATTCTCAGCAACCTGGCACACCAACTTCGTAAGCAGTCAGTATCTCGACAATTCTGAGAGCAAAGACCGTTCTTTGCCTTGCTATTCACAGAGCGACCTGAGCCTCAACTATCAGACAAATGTAGCTAAGAAGCTGGGAATCAAGCAGATGATTTTCGGTTTTGATATCAACAATATCTTCAACCGTCATTACGCAGCGAGCGGTTCCGTATGGTACAATGCGGTAAGTCAGAGTGCCGGTTACACTCAGGATCACCGCCTCAGTGCCATCAGCTATATTCCTATGGCAGGCACCACTGTAATGGGACATGTAACATTGAAGTTCTAATTATCACGGTTTCTAGAAAGTAGATTCAAAAACTAAAACATCATGATGGATTATATTGCATCACATGGTTTAGACATCTTTACCACGGTACTCGGCTTGATTTACATCTTGCTGGAGTACCGTGCCAGCATCTGGCTTTGGGCAGTGGGCATCATCATGCCGGCTCTGGATGTCTGGCTATACTGGAGCCATGGTCTTTATGGCGATGCAGGTATGGCAGTATATTATACGGTGGCAGCCGTCTATGGCTATGCTGTTTGGAAATTCGGCAAGAAACACAACCAGACAGAAAAAGAAGAGCTTCCGATCACTTATATGAAAAAATCGCTCTATCTCCCTACCGCTATTTTCTTTCTGGCAGCATGGGGAATCACCTATTATATTCTGATTACCTTTACCAACTCCACGGTACCATTGCAGGATAGCTTCACCAATGCCCTGAGCTTTGTGGGTCTGTGGGCCTTGGCACGGAAATACATAGAACAATGGTTCTTCTGGATTCTTGTAGATGCCGTTTGCTGCTATCTCTATATAGTAAAAGGTATCCCATTCAAGGCTGGGCTCTATGGTCTCTACGTCATCATCGCCGTAGCCGGATATTTCAAATGGAAAAAGATGATGAAAAAAGAGCAAAAAGAAAACTAATCATAAAGCTCAAAGTTTAAAGTTCAAAGCAAATAAACAGGAAAAGGAAGCCTGAGCATATGCAAAAAGCTCGACTTCCTTTTATTTCATTTATATAAACAGAACCACTATACCAAGGTTCCGTGCATTTCTAACCTTTTTTTATCTTCAATCCGTTCTCAATACTATTGATTTCATCATTGAATGCAGCATCAACCTTCAATCGTTCTTCAACCTTGGAACAACTGTGGATAACTGTGCTATGATCGCGATTACCAACGAGTTTGCCGATGCGTGAAGCAGGCATCTTGGTAAATTTCTGCGCCAAATACATAGTTACCTGTCGTGCCACCACATAATCACGCTTACGGCTCTTACTGTTCACAGCCGTAACAGTTACATTATAATGGTTACATACGGTCTCGACGATGTCATCAATTGTGAGTGGTTTATCATCTACCTTCACAGCACGCTTGATAACACGCTCAGCTAATCGGATATCAATATGACTGTTGTACACGATGCTATAAGCCAACAGACCATTGATAGCACCCTGCAAATCACGCACACTGCCATTGCAGGTCTGAGCAATAAAGGCCACAACATCATTAGGAATCTTCAAACCTTCGCGACGAACCTTGTTGCTGACAATATCTTCACACAACTCCACATTTGGTTTTTCAAGCTCACATACCAAGCCACAAGAGAAACGGGTAATCAAGCGGTCTGGCATATCCTTCAACTCCACCGGTGGACGGTCGCTCGCCAAGATAATGCGTTTGCCATTACGGAAGAGATGATTGAATATATGGAAGAAAGTGTTCAATGTCTTAGCCTTTCCTGCCCAATCCTGAATATCATCCACTATCAGAATATCAATAGACTGATAGAAATTGATGAAATCATTGCTGGAATTATGCAAGATAGCATCCGTATACTGAGTCTGGAAAAGACGGGCACTGACATAAAGCACACGCTTCTGAGGATATATCTGCTTTGCCTTCAAACCGATAGCATTCACCAAATGCGTCTTACCACTTCCCGATGGACCATAAATGAACATAGGGTTGAACTGAGTGGTATTAGGATGCTCAGCAATAGACAATCCCACAGAACGAGGCAACTTATTGCTCTCACCCTCGACATAATTATTGAATGTAAGCTTAGGATCGAGCTGGGTATCAATGTCATCCTGCTGAAGAGCCTCAGGAACGACACCTTGGGCTTGAGCCTGCTTCGCTTTTCTGTTGCGCTCAGCAACCTCTTCGTCAGCAGGATCAGCCTCTAAATCTTGTGCAATCTTATGTTCCTTATCGGTAACAACACGATAAGTGAGTCGGATTCCATCACCAAAATTGCGATGTAGCACCTTACTCAACAAGCCAACATAGTTCTGTTCCAAGTATTCGTAAACAAACGGACTTGGAACTTGCACCAACAAAGTCTTTGTCGATGGCTTGTACGACTCAAAGACTATTGGCTTAAACCATGTATTATATTGCTGCTCTGACACATTATCCTTTATAAGCAAAAGACTATTATCCCAAAGCGCTTTCGGACTTGCTAACATTGACTATTTTATATTAATTATTTTTTAGATATTGATTGTGTTCACACCACTAAAGATGCGAAATCAGTTGCAAAATTAAGAAAAAAAAAGGAGAACAGCAAATCTCCCCATTTAATTAATTTTAATACATTAAATGTAACCAGTTGATGCTCTGCATTTTACAGAGTTATCCACAATCGTTAATATTCTTGCAGTGAAACATTTATGTACCACCCCCGAAATAGCTAACAAACAAACAGTTTGGCAGTTATATCGGGGCGTGAAACATCTATTTTGTTATTTAGATAATATTTATATAAGTAAAATCAAGTTTACTTATCTTTTTTTCCAAATATTGAGAAATGCACATAGCGCTTAGGATGCGCCTTCAGATCTATCATCAATGAATCTGCATGCCCCATGGTTGAGTTCAAATTCTCATAGAGTTGGGTATCATTCATCAACAAACCGAGAGTTCCCTTATTGCTATTCAGCTTCTCAGTAAACTGCTGTGCATTTTCCAAGGTAGCATTCACCTTGTTCAATGTCCCCTGTACATCCAAAGCAGCCAAATTGGCTGTCAATTTATGGGTATTATCGAGCACGCCATTCGCCTTACCAATCATACCTGGTATCTGCTTGTTCAAACCTGCCATCAAGGTATTCAACTCTCGAGTAGAAACTGTCAAGTTGCTGGTAATGGTCTCAGCGTTATGAAGTGTAGCTGCCAAAGCAGGGTCTGCCAGGAGAGCATTCACACTAGTCAAGATTGAATCGAGCTTAGGCAACATCTTTTCCATAACAGGAATAAGTTGCTCAGCCTTTCCCATGATACCTGCATTGATAGAGCCTGGAATAGTTCCACCAGGTTCAATACGCTCACGTGGATTATTAGCCAGGAGCAGGTTCACCTGAAGGTTGCCCATCATATCTTTAGAAATCTCAGCCTGACTACCAGCCGGAATCCTCAGATCCTTGACAATATCAGCCGTCACTCTGATAGGTCCGTTTTCCTTGTAGTCGTAACTGATGGCATCCACAGTACCCACCTTGTAACCATCCGCATAGATAGGCGTAGAAGCGCCCAATCCCTGAATGTTATCAAACGTCATATAATAGGCATTGTTGGTAGAAAACAGATTGATACCTTTCAGAAAATTAATTCCGAAATACATAATCAAAATACCTACAACAGCAACCAGCGCTATCTTTATTTCCTTTGTCAGTTTCATTTTTATCTATTTTTATTCTGCTTAAATTCACGTATCGCCTGATTTACATCATACTTTTGTCCATTTTTGAAAGCGATGATGAAAGCCTCAGGGAATTTTTCCTGCAAACTCTTACGCAAACGATATATCTCATTATAATTAGAAGAGGCACCCATGGTATACTTCACCAGATTACCTTCCCTGAATGATTCATAATCAGTCTCGCCCTTGAAATGGGCATCTCCCTTGCGCAGGATTCGGTCACTCACGAAGATTTGAAGCTTGAAAACAGGAGCATCCTTTGGCTCTGGCTTTTTCTGAGCTACTACTCTTTTCTGAACTTCAGCCTTTTTCTGAGGTTCAGTTCTCTTTAGAGCTTCTGTTTTTTTCAGAACTTCTACCTTCTTCTGAGCTTCATTTTTTCTCTGAGGTTCAACTTGATGTTGAGATTCTTGCTCCTTCAATTCCTCTACATCACCAGATTGTAATGGGCGATAAGGTACAGTGACCCTCTTATCATATTTATTCCGATATTGAGCAAAACCATCATAAATAGATTTCGCTATATCATTAACACGATCAGAATTATTGAGAATTCTTTCCTCATCAGGCGTTGTGATGAATCCCAACTCAATCAAGCAACTTGGCATAGATGTTTCACGCAACACCAGGAAACCTGCCTGATGCACCCCCTTGTCAGGACGATTGGCATTATCGCAAACCTTACGCTGAATCATTCTTGCCAACTCTACACTGCGCTCCATATTCTTGCCCTGAATGAATTCGAAGATGATATAACTCTCCGAAGATTTCGGGTCGAATCCCTGATAAGTCTGCTTATAGTCCTTCTCCATCGAAATTACAGAGTTCTCCCGCATAGCCACATCAAGATTATCCTTGGCACGGTGCATACCGAGCGTATAGGTTTCAAATCCACGTGCTATCTTACCTGCAGGCAAAGCATTGGTATGCACAGAGATGAAAAGGTCTGCATTGGCACGATTAGCTATATTGGCACGTTCTATCAAAGAGACAAACTTATCTGTTTTACGTGTATAAATCACTCTTACCTCTGGCATATACTTCTCTACATATCTGCCGAATTGTAACGCCACAGACAGATTGACATTCTTTTCCATGGAAATAGCTCCACGCGCACCCGCATCATGACCACCATGTCCTGCATCTATCACAAGTGTAAAGTTTCTATTGGCAGCAAACGAAGTCATTGCCAACATCCACAATACCACCCATATCAGTGTTATTTTTTTATACATACTTTCTGATGACTTTGCAAAATTACTACTTTATTATCAGAAAACCTAAACTAACTAGTAAGTTTTATCATTTGTTAATACAACTTCAACTCCTGCACCGTCACAATCAGCTCCAAAAGGAGGATTCTCTTTAGTAATAGCCAGTTGTATTTGACGAATAGCGGAAAATTCAGAAAAGAGTCTTTTACCGATTCTTCCCGCTACATGTTCCAGCAGCTTACTTGGTATAGCCATCTCCTCTTTGATGATTTCATACAATTCTGCATAATTAATGGTAGCAGACAGTTCATCCGTTTCCATAGCATCAGTGAAATCATAATCTACGACTAGATTCACCACATAGTTGTTGCCGACAGTTCTCTCCTGCGGCAACACGCCATGATAAGCATGAAAACGAGCATTCTTCAAATAAATCCTACTACTAACAGACATAGTTTAATTTCATAAATAGTTTAGTCTTCTGATTCAATAGACCTCAGCATTAAGCCTCTTCCTCCATGTCGTCGTCCCCCCTATCAAAGGCACTCCCATCATTGAGATATCTCTTGAGGGCTTTCTCTACACCTTTCTTCCAGGTATTGATACTATCCGAGGTAAGCTGAAGCTGATTCACAAGCTTGATTACATGCTCAATAGGCATTCGATAACGCAATACACCAGAAATCAACTTAGCATAATTCCAGTATTCAGGGTTGAACTTCTCACTAAGACCTTCAATAATCATCTTATAACCGCGCTTGTTGACAAACTGGAAGTCATAACGCTTCACACCATCCTCAAGAACGGTTTTCACGATTTTACCCTTAGTAACAGACTTAGGGAGCATGATTCCTTCATCCTCATCCTGCAAGCCGGTGAAGATTTCATAAGGATGTCCATTGAGCAATCCAACAAGAGCCACCCACTTTTCCTTATTATTCTGATATCTTACGACATCACATTCCAATTCTCTAGGACGCACTTCTACCACCTCTTCAGGTACATAAGGAATTTGAGTTTCCTCAGAAACTACTTTCAACAGCTGATCATGCATCTTGCTCCATTCAGCCGGACGCACTTCATATTGTTTATGAAGAGCAGCTAAATTGTTTTTCAACTCATCTAGCAAGACCTTTGTAGCCTCTTCAAAATTTGTATTTTCTTTATTCATTCTATCAAACGTTTAATATTATGGTGCAAAATTAAGATTTTATTTCTAAAATATGAAACGTTTTACCATATATTTCACTAAAAATATAAAAGATATGTACCATTTAGGAAAACTTTCACTAACTTTGCATCAAAATAGGGCTCTAAAACAACACGGAGCTACTATATATAATAAGGTAGAATAACATAAATAGGAAAGTTATGACATCAATCAAGAACAGAACAAGCATTAGAAAATATTCAACGAAGGAAGTTTCTGACGAACTTCTGAATCAATTGCTGGAAGATGCAATGCGTACCCCAACCATGGGTAATCTTCAGCTTTACAGCGTTGTCATTACCCGTAGCGAGGAAGGCAAGAAGGCATTGGCTCCAGCTCATTTCAACCAGCCGATGGTGACAGGTGCTCCCGTTGTACTCACCATCTGTGCCGATTATCGTCGCACCACCCTATGGGCAGAAAACCGCAAGGGAACTCCTGGCTACGACAACATTCTCTCCTTCATGAATGCAGCCACAGATGCTCTCCTCTTCACCCAGACATTTACCAATCTGGCAGAAGAGGCTGGATTGGGTACTTGCTTTCTAGGTACAACGGTCTATATGCCAAAGATGATTATTGATACCTTGAAGCTTCCTAAGCTCGTAATGCCTGTAGCTACATTAGCCATCGGCTGGCCAGATGAAAATCCTGCACAAACCGACCGTCTGCCATTACGCAGCATCGTTCACAATGAGACCTTTGAAGATTACACTCCAGAAAAAATAGATGATTTCTATTCAGAAAAGGAATCTCTGGAAGAGAACAAGGAATTTGTCCGCATCAACAATGTAGAGACTCTCGCCCAAGTTTTCACAGACATCCGCTATACCAAGAAAGACTGTGAAGCGATGAGCGTAGGATTCCTGGATGCCCTCAAACAGCAAGGATTTATTTAAAAGTAAAAGGGTAAAAAGGTAAAAAAGCCTAGCGGAATGTTAGCCAGCGAGGTGCTTTTTTTACCTTTTTACCCTTTTACTTTTTACCTTTTCATTATTCAACCACAATTGGCTTGTACTTAGGAACCAGTGCCTTCATGATGCACCAACCAACGAGGTAAGCAACACTACAGATGCAGAATACAATCATGTAAGCACCAGGCTTGCCGTCAAATCCCATGAAGCTGAAGGCAGAACCCTGACCCTCTGCGTAGGTGAAGAGCATACCAGAACCCTTGTTGATAAGGAAAGAACCGATACCACCCGCCATTGCACCAATACCAGTGATTGTAGCAACAGTTGACTTAGGGAACATATCACCGATGGTAGAATAGAGGTTAGCTGACCAAGCCTGATGACCAGCACCGAGCAAACCAATGATAATAGCTGGCCACCATGCACTGTACTCACCCATAGGCTGAGCAATCAGACCAAGCAATGGGAAGCAAGCGAAGATCAACATCGCACGCATTCTACCGATATATGGATTCATACCCTTCTTGTCAACAAAGTAGGTTGGCAAGTAACCACCACCGATACTCAATACGGTTACAATCGCATAGAGAGTGAAGATAAGGGCAATACCCATACCAGAGTCAGAAGAGTAACCATACTGATCTGAGAAGTAAGCTGGAGCCCAGAAGAGGAAGAACCACCAAACACCATCAGTCATCAACTTACCAACGATGAATGACCATGTCTGACGATAGCTGAAACACTTGAGGAAGCCGATGGTCTTCTCCTCTTCAGTAGTCTCAGCATTCTCAGTCTCAACCTTATCGAGATCTTCATCCTGTTCAATGTAAGCAAGCTCAGCCTTGTTCACATGCTTACTCTTTGATGGTTTCTCATAAAGCCATATCCAGAGACCCATCCATACATAACCGAGCACACCGATGATGATGAAAGCCCACTCCCAGCCCATGCTGCGAGCCAACAATGGAATAGTAGCTGGAGCTGCCAAGGCACCTACAGATGCACCACTATTGAAGATGGCAGTAGAGAAAGCACGGTCCTTCTTTGGGAAGTACTCTGCCGTTACCTTGATAGCAGCAGGGAAGTTTCCAGCCTCACCCACAGCAAGGATTAAACGGCAAGAGAGGAACAACCATACGCTGATGGTAGCAATAGCAACAGCTGCATCGCTACCAGCCTGTACCATGCGGAGTGCCTCGATAGAATCGTAACCCTCTATCTGCATAGCTACCCAACCGCAACCTGCATGCATAACGGCACCTGTTGACCATACGAAGATGGCAATGAGATAACCCTTCTTAGTTCCCATCCAATCCACGAACTTACCAGCAAAGAGGTTAGCGATGGCATAGAAGATAGAGAAAAGACCAGTAATCGTACCGTAGTCGTCATCAGTCCAGTGGAATTCTGGAGCGATGAAGTCTTTCCATGTTAATGACAGAACCTGACGGTCCATGTAATTGACTGTGGTAGCAATGAAAAGCAATGCACAGATAACCCAACGGAAGTTGGACATTTTACTCGTTGAAATAGGACTCATTTGTCTAAGTTTTTAAGCGTTATTTTTATATTTATTATTTATTCCAGTTATTAGACGGCAAAGCCTGGCTTGTATCTTCAAGCCAGGTTATGCCAATATTTCTCACTCTATTATTCCAATGTAGGAATCTTCACTACCTGCATATCGTTATAGATAAGGTTTTCACCTGCCATACCCCATATAAAGGTATAGTTGCTGGTACCTGCTGCACAGTGGATAGACCACTCAGGAGCAATAACTGCCTGCTCGTTGTTCAACCAGATTGGACGTGTCTCCTGTGGTTCACCCATGACGTGGAGAATCTTCTGTCCCTCTGGTACATTATAATAAAGATAAGTCTCCATACGACGGAGATGAGTATGAGCAGGCATGGTATTCCATACAGAACCCTCCTTCAACTCTGTTACACCCATCTGCAGCTGGCAAGTACGAACGCCAGCCACGCCATCGATAATCAACTGATGGATAACACGGTCATTGCTCTCCTTCAAGCTACCAGCCTTGATGTTGTTGGCATCCTTCAGAGTCACCTTCTTGTTTGGGAATGTCTGATGAGCGCAAGCACTGTTCATATAGAACTTAGCTGGCTTAGCTGCATCCTTGCTGCTTACCTCGATGTTCTTGGCACCACGACCTACATAGAGAGCCTCCTGGAAACCAAGAGTATATTTCTTGCCATCTACGGTAACAGTACCCTCACCACCGATGTTGATGATACCCAGTTCACGGTTGTCGAGCAGATTCTTCTGATCGTTTGGCTTATCTGTATAAAGAGGAGCGATAGAAGTCAGCTTCAAAGGAGCAGTTGTTGGCTCTGCACCACCAATAAGGAAACGGTCGAACATAGTGTATGTCCAGTTTACCTCACCTGGAGCGAATACCTTCTCGATAGCGAACTCGCTGCGAAGGCGGTCTGTTGTGTAATGCTTGGCATCCATTGGGTTGCTAGCATAACGAACGTTGTAGTTGGTGTAGGCATTTTCTGCCTTTACCTCGTATCCACACTTACCACACTGGCCAAAAGCCTGACTTGCTGTTAATACCATTGCTGCTAATATTAATGTTAATTTCTTCATAATTATCTTGTTTATTATTGATATTTTATCTTTAGGGGACCAGCGATGGAATCGCTGGGAACGGGGGGTGCAAAGAGGGAGGAAGGGGTTAAGGTTCTTTTTACCCTTTTACCTTTTTACCTTTTTACCCTTTTACCTTTCTCTCTTCCTTCACGATGCGCTGACGGTTGAGAACCAACAAGGCGATAGTGATGATGGTAAGCACACCCATACCGATGTATGAAAGCTTCACGCCACGATAGATGACCCATCCAAAGAGAGATGAAGCAAAATCGAGTGCACCACCCGAAAATCCGTTAGGAATATGAGCGGCATTATCACCAGTAGCTGCATAAACCTGATTGGCTGCCATTGTAAAGTCTGGAGCCATATCGGTTACAAAGTAGAGACCGATGATGAGGGCTATCAAACCAATGATAAGAGTCTTCACCACATTTCCCTTGGTGAATGGTAATATCATTGGAAAGAGGTAGAACATACCTGCCAATGATGCCAATGGCAAGAACTGGTTGCCTGGCAAGAATACAGCGATAGCCAGGATGACAGGAATCAGAATGACTGATACTACCAGGGTCGTAGGATGACCAATCACCAAGGCAGGACTCATACCGATGTGAACCTTCTTACCGTTGAACTTGGTCTTTACCAACTCCTGAGTCTTCTCAGAAATTGGCTTCAAACCATCGATAAACAAAGAGGTGATACGAGGAATCAGCTCCATCACTGCTCCCATGGTTACACCGAGGAAGAGAATCTTCTTGATATCGAGCTGTGCAGCCCAACCAATCAAGGCACCTACGATGACACCGAGAACCAATGGTTCGCCGAGCACGCCAAACTTCTTCTTCAATCCCTCTGCATCAACATCAAGCTTAGAGAAACCAGGAATCATATCCAGGAGTTTATTGAAGATGATGGCGAATGGCATGAAACTCTGGCAGAATGGCTGCGGAATAGAGATACCATCCAAATCGTAATACTTCTGGAACTTCTCTGCAGTGAAGTCTGCACATACCAATGTTATCATATAGCAGACGATGGCTGCAAAATATCCCCAAAGCAAACTTTCACCCATTACGAAGTAAGCCACGGCACCGATAAATGCAAAGTGCCAGTAGTTCCAAAGATCGATGTTCACCGTACGGGTGGTTTTGGTTATCAACATCAGGAAGTTGACACCCAAGCAGATTGGGATAATCAGAGCACCCACTGCTGTATTATAAGCTACGGCAGCTGCTGCAGGCCAACCCATGTCAAACACGTTCAACTGTAGGTGATAGATGTCGGAGATTGCCTTCAGCGGGTCATTGAAGTTAGTAGTCAACAAAGCAGTGACCACACCCAAACCCACGAAACCCACACCTACGAAGAGTCCCGATTTCAACGCTTTTCCGAATTTCATGCCAATACATAGTCCTATAACCGTGAAGATGATAGGCATCATCACGCTTGCACCCAGACTGATGATATAGCTAAATACCTGTTCCATTATTACTTTTTGAATTTGTTAAATAGTTAAGAAAATACACCAAAAGTGCACCTCCACCTGTTTTTAGATGATTTGTTGGCTGCAAAGATACACTTTTTTCTTCATATTCAATACGTTTTGATGGAAAATATTACTTAAAAAAAATCCCATCCGAGCTTTTCGGATGGGATTTATCGATTTTTATCCGTTTTTGCACGATTTATTGACGAATTGAACGTCGTTCTTCACTTCCTAGTCCTGATAATAAACTCTCTTCACTCGGTTGCTGATGGTAGTCAGAACTTCGTAAGGAATAGTTTCCAGAATATCACTCAGCGTCTGAACAGGAAGATGCTCTCCGAAGATTTCCACAGAATCACCTTCCTTGCAGTCGATGCCTGTCACATCTATCATCGCCACATCCATACAGATGTTGCCTACATAATCAGCTTTCTGACCGTTGACAAGGCAATAAGCATGTCGATTGCCGAGTCGGCGGTTCAAGCCATCGGCATAACCGATAGGAATGGCTGCAATCACACTATCCTTATCAAGAATGGTCTTGCGACTGTAACCTACACTATCTCCCGCCTTCACATGGTGCATCTGCAGGATGGTAGTCTTCAGGGTGCTCACGCAGTTGATTGTCTTATTGTTGCGGGAGTTGATTCCATAAAGGCCAAGACCTAGGCGGCACATGTCCAACTGACGCTCCGGGAAATGCTCGATACCTGCAGAATTACAGATATGACGCAGAATTTTATGGTCGAAGGCAGCCTGCAACTGTTTGCTTCCCTTATCGAAGAGTTCAAACTGATGGGCAGAGAAGTCATCGAAGCTGTCATCATCACTTCCCACGAAGTGAGAGAACACAGAACGAGGGATAATGGCATTCTGATGCTTCAGCTTGCCGATCAATTCCTCCATATCGTTTTCCGGATCAAAGCCCATGCGGTGCATTCCTGTATCCAGCTTGATATGAACAGGGAATCCTGTTACTCCCTCCTTCTCTGCAGCCTTAATCAGTGCATCGAGCAAACGGAATGAGTAAACCTCTGGTTCCAAGTCATAATCGAACATGGTCTTGAAGGCGGTCATCTCCGGATTCATAATCATAATATTGCTGGTGATTCCGTTCTTGCGCAGGGTTACACCTTCATCGGCAACAGCCACAGCCAGATAATCTACACGGTGATCCTGCAAAGTCTTTGCGATTTCAACAGCTCCAGCTCCATAACCGTCAGCCTTAATCATGCAGACAAGCTTTGTCTCAGGCTTCATAAAGGCACGATAGTAATTCAAGTTGGCTACCACTGCATTCAAATTCACCTCAAGAGTGGTTTCATGAACCTTCTGAACCAGCAACTCGGTCAATTGGTCAAAACCAAACTGGCGAGCGCCCTTCAGCAGAATGACCTCATCACGCAAGGAAGCAAAGACCTCGCTGGCTATGAATTCCTCTACATCCTGGAAGAAGAACTTTTCAGAAATCTGAATAATATCATGCTGCTTGCAGAGTTCAGGACCAATACCGATGAATTTCACAACTCCACGCTTGCGGGCGAGATCGCTCACTTCTTTATATAGCGCCTCTGGAGTCTGGCCGCTCTGATAGATATCGCTCAATATCAAGGTATGACGGCGTCCACGATGATCCGGACGACGATTCATGAAGTCGAGAGCAATGTCAAGCGAATTGATGTCGCTGTTGTAACTGTCGTTGATAAGAGTACATCCGTGCTGTCCCACCTTCACTTCCAGTCTCATAGCCACTGGTTCGAGTTTCGCCATACGCTTATCAATATCCTCAGCAGAGATTCCGAGCTTAGAAGCCACCACAGCGCTGATGATAGAGTTCTGGATAGAAGCATCATCGATGAATGGGATGGAGAAACTATCCACCTCACCTTTATATATATAGGTGATGACGCTCACGCTCTGCTGCTTCTCGATGCTCTTGACAAAGAAAGGAGCCTCAGGATTCTTGAACGACCAGAAGAGTTTTTCACCTTTATAATCAGGATATTCTGCCACCACCTTGGTAATCACCTCATTATCTCCATCATAAACCACGGTATCAGCATCATGGAAGAGGATGAGCTTCTCACGGCACTTCTCCTCCAGGGAAGAGAAGTTCTCCTGATGGGCAGAACCTAGATTGGAAAGAACAGCAATGGTAGGCTGGATGATGTCGCGGAGGGCAAGCATCTCACCTGGCTGACTGATACCAGCCTCGAACACGCCCACCTGAGTCTGTTCGTTCATTAACCAGACAGACAATGGCACACCTATCTGGGAATTGTAACTTCTAGGACTGCGGGTAACGAACATACTTGGTGAGAGCAGCTGATAGAGCCACTCCTTGACCATGGTCTTGCCGTTGGAACCCGTAATCCCCACGATAGGGATATTGAATTCATCACGATGACGCTCTGCCAGACGCTGCAAAGCCTCCAGCGTATTGACAACCTTCAGGAAGTTTGCCTCCGGATAATCAGAAGCGTACCCCTTAGGAACATCAGTCACCACAAAGTTTTTCACACCTCTGCGATACAGCTCAGGTATGTAGTTGTGACCATCATTACGCTCCGACTTGAGCGCAAAGAATAGAGTTTCCTCTGGGAAACAAAGTGAACGACTATCGGTCAGGATAAAACCGATGTTGGTATCATTGTCTCCATAGCGACGCGCACCTATCAGTGTGGTTACCTTTTCAATAGTATATGTCATTGTCTTAATACTTTAATGATTCTATATTTTATAAGAGAAGATACTTCTCCTCAAATTCTCTTTTCCTTTCTTCCGTCCTGGCGATGAACTTTTTGTGTTCCTCGCTATCAGGATTGAAGGGTTTATGCCCTAGCGCTTCCCGGATGGGTCTCCAGTCTTCCAGAAACTGCTCGGCTGCTTTTCCGAAGTATACTGTCCGGAATTTCTCCCAGATATACTCCACAGCCTGGTCGCTCGGATGCAGCATGTCTTCCTTGTAGAAGCGATAATCACGAAGTTCATCGTTCATGATTTCGTAAGCCGGGAAATAGCTCACCACTCCCGGATTCGCCTTTACCAGCTTATCGGCAGCCAACAGAAGCGTAGCCTTGGAAAGCTGACTTCCATGATAGCCATACTTGGCATATCGGATAGGACTCACCGTGATGATAACCTTCAAGCCACCGTCTGCTGATGAAGTTTGCTTTCTTTCTGCCTTCAGCAAATCTATCGCCTTTTGCAGATAGTCCGCACATTCATCCACGCTCAGTTCCCTTTCTTCGAAAAGACGCTGTGGGCGTTTCTGGCAGTTGTCCACTATTTCGCCCGTCTCCTTCAATATATACACATGGTTTGTCCCCAACGTAAAGACCGCAACCCGTGGATGAACATCCAGGCTCTTCTCCACCGTATGAAGAATACTAGCCGGATTATACATCACTCCGAAAGGATTCACCGTAGCCCGGAAGCGATTCTCTACAAATCTGCGCCCCAGATTATCGGCAAAGCAACTGCCCACAAAGAGCATTTGCTCTGCCGGCTGTATCTCAAAGTCAGCCTTAGGAATATCGATTTCTGTCCGAAACAGCATCTCTTCTACTCCTTTATTCCTTAACTACTTCAGTATTCTTCTTGCGTTTCTTGACTTCCACTCCTATACCTATTATAATAAGGAGTACAAGAACGCCATAACCTACGTATGCTACAGTCTCTGTATTCTTGAGCGACTGTGGATGGAAATCGAGTACCACCTTATGGTTACCAGGTTTCACATTGAGCGCACGGAGAATATAGTCTACTCTACCGAGTTCTACAGGCTCTCCATCTACGGTAGCAGCCCAACCCGGATAGTAGATTTCAGAGAATACGATAACACCACCCTTGGTCGATTTCACCTCGTAAGTCAAGTTGTTTGGCTTATAGGCAGTCATCTTCACAACCGAAGTATCATCCTGCTTTACACTCTGATTCAGCTGCTCCTTGAACTTGGCATCAGCCACGGCTACATGACGGAGGTTCACCTTGCCCACGCCCTCGATTTCCTCGTTGGCATTGTTCACATACTTCACCTCGTCAACAAACCAGGCATTGCCGTAGGCGTATGGATTCTGAACAGGAACAGTCTGACCGCCCTGCAAAGGCATGATGAAGTACTTGGCATTCAGCATATTCAATACAGGGAAGATACTATCTCCATTCACCTTGGTCATATCACCGCCAGCCTCAGCCACAGCCTTCATTGTCTTCTGCATCTCAGGAGCGATGTGAGCATCAATCATCTCCTGATAACGGCGCAACTTAGCTGGATGATATCCACCGATACTCTTATGATAATAAGAAGTCTCGTTCTCATTGAAGGTATTCGATGCGAGATTGAGCACACGATAGTCGAGTGCCTTATCGCGACAGATGATCTTATCGGTCTCTGTCATCTGCTGAGGAGCATCACGCTCTACCTTGTCCACGAACATATCGTCATAGAGATAACGCTTGTTCACCATCCACATGTCCACGAGACAGAGCACGGCGATACCCGCAATCATGAATTCTGCACCGAGCTTCTTCATCTTATAAAGCAGCAGGAAGGCTGAACCGATAACGATAATCCAGAACGAACGCCAGCAATCAGAAGTAAAGATACTCTTGCGAATCTCTACCAGATTGCTGATAATAGGACCCTGATATTCAGCAGGCAACTGCTGCAGCGCCTGAGTCTCCTGGGCTGAGACGAAATCAGGGAAGAATACGCTCGGCATGATGGCAAAGAGCAAGCAGAAACCTGCAGTCAGACCAAAGCTGGCGTATACATATTTAATTTTAGAAGTCAGCACTTCCGGTTCATCCACAATCTTCTTCAACGCCATCATCGCCAGCAGCGGAATGGTAAACTCGGCGATAACGAGGATGGAAGCCACCGTTCGGAACTTGGCATACATCGGAATATAATCCAGGAAGAAATTGGTGAACGGCATGAAGTTTCTACCCCATGAGAGCAGGATGCTCAGAATGGTGGCAGCGAGCAAAGCCCACTTCATCGGACCCTTTACGATAAACAGCCCAAGGATAAAGAGCATACATACGAATGCTCCAACATATACCGGACCGCTGGTACCAGGCTGATTACCCCAGTACTGACCCAGCTGCTGATAAATCTGAACAAAGTTAGGGTCTGCCTTCTCCATTGCCTTCTCGTTTTGGGCAAGAGGCACGGAAGCACCGCCCTTGGCATCTGGAACCAGGAGCGTCCAAGTCTCGTCAATACCATAACTCCACTGAGTGATATAGTCTCTATCCAGACCGCTACTGGTCTGATTAGCAGAGTTTTTCTTGACCAGTTCACTCTTTCCGCGCATGGTTTCCTGACCATACTGCCAGGTATGATAAAGGTTGGACAGGTTGAGCGAGATACCGATGAGGGCACCCACTGCGCATACCGCTGTAGCCTTGCCAAAACGAGCCAGCTGCTTCTTCTGAATGGCTTCTACCAGGAAAGCAATCACCATGAAGAGGATGATGAAGAGATAGTAATAAGTCATCTGCACGTGGTTGGCGTACACCTCGAAAGCCGAGAAGATGGCTGTCAGGAGCAAACCTTTCAGATACTTGCCGCGATAAGCCAGCACCACTCCCGCAATCATAGGAGGCAGATAAGCCAGTGCCCATACCTTCCAGATATGACCGGCTGCAATAATGATAAAGAAGTAGGACGAGAATGCCCAGATGATACTACCCAATGCCGCCAGCGATTGTCGGAAATCGAAAGCACGCAACATGATGTAGAAGCCAAGAAGATATACGAATACATACCATACATAATCTGGCAGCCACAGGTGATAAGCCTTAGTTACCTGGTCGAGCACCTTGGTACTGCCATACGAAGGCGACATCTGATAAGTTGGCATTCCGCCGAATACAGAGTTGGTCCAGCGAGTAGTCTCGCCAGTCTGCTGCTGGTAAAGTTCCTTCTCATGTCCCAGTCCCTTGCTTGCCGCAGAGTCATGACGGAACAGGATTCGTCCGTCCATGTCAGCTGGCATGAAGTAGGCGAAGGAGATTACCGCAAAAATAATTACTACCAGAATATCCAGTAGATACTTCTTCAAAAATTTCATATTTTCTATAAACGTTTATAATTTTGGGGACAAAGTTAGCACAAATCGAAGACACTACAAAATAAAAGAAGAAACTTTTTACTTTTTTTATCGTAGAAAAGTCACAATAGGGGTTTCCCCCTAACTTTTAGGGAAACTATCTTGGTTTATCTGCCGATAAGCCATACCTTTGCACCCATAAACATAAAATGAGTAAGATTATGAAAAAAATCGTATTTATCTTGATGGCGATGCTGATGGCAGTCATCCCATCTACTGCACAGAATTACAAGCACAGTAAATATTATAACCAGAAGACGGGGCATCTCGACTATGGATTCAACAATAAGGGCGTCGATACCTATTACGGCATCCGCATCGGACCCGGATTCTCATACATCACTTCTGACGACAGCCGTCTCGATGGTGGCGACTGGCAGACAGGTCTCAACGTAGGTGTTGTAGCCGGCTTCCCGCTTACCTATTCTGACCCACTCTATCTGGAGACCGGTCTCTATTATATAGAAAAAGGTGGAAAGAAATCCTTAGGCGGAGGCAAGAAGATGACCTACGACCTCAACTATCTGGAGATTCCGGTAGTAGTAAAATATAAATATGAGATAGATGATGACTTAACCATAGAGCCGTTTGCCGGTGGATATTTTGCAGCAGGCGTGGGTGGCAAGATCAAGAACTTTGCTGAGCGCGAGGCTCAGAGTTCATTCCGAAGCAACAACTTCCGTCGCCTGGATGGCGGTCTCCGCATCGGTTGCGGTATCGGCTACGACATGTTCTATGCCGACCTCACCTACGACCTCGGTCTTGCCAACATCTGCCACGATACATTTGACAAGGCACGCAACAGAGCCGTCATGCTCAATTTTGGCGTAAATTTCTAACAGAAGAAAACAACCATACGTTTTGTAGTTAAAACTTGATATACATTTCCCTGCCTGTTATAAAATATAGGTGGGGAATTGTTCTTTTATGGGATTTATTTTGTAACTTTGCACCCAAATTTGAAATAAATCAGTATGAGAATAGGAATTATCGTTGCGATGGACAAGGAGTTCACGCAGCTCAAGACATTATTGACAGAATCGCAGACAGAGCGAAAGAATCATAAGGACTTCGTCATCGGAAAAATCGGCGAGAACGAGGTGGTGATGCAGCAGTGCGGCATAGGAAAGGTGAACAGCGCCATCGGAGCGGTGGAAATGATTGATAATTATCACCCGGACCTCGTGATTTCTTCGGGAGTGGCTGGCGGTGCAGACATCAACCTCAATGTTACTGAAGTAGTAGTGGCAACCAACTGTGTTTATCACGATGCCTACTGCGGTGATGAATGCGAGTTTGGACAGATTCTCGGTATGCCAGCCACCTTCAAGACTCCAAAGGAGTATGTGGAGAAAGCACTTGCCATCAATGAACTGCCCGCCAACCAGCATCCGAAGATTCATGCCGGACAGATTGTTAGCGGCGAATGGTTTGTAGACAGCAAGGAGAAGATGCGCTCCATCCTGGAACATTTCCCTCATGCCATGGCTGTGGATATGGAAAGCTGCTCTATCGCACAGACCTGCCACATCTACAAGACTCCTTTCATCTCCTTCCGCATCATCAGCGATGTTCCTCTGAAGGATACCAAGGCACAGCAGTACTTCGACTTCTGGGCTAAGATGGCAGAAGGCTCATTCAATGTCACCAAGGCTTTCCTCGAAAGTCTGTAAACTATAAATTGTAAATTATAAACTATATGAATAAGATTCCAAGTTTCACAATCAATCATAACAAGTTGCTCCGCGGCATCTACGTAAGCCGCAAGGACGAGGTAGGCGGAGAAGTAGTCACCACTTTCGATATCCGCATGAAGGTGCCTAACCAGGAGCCTTGTCTCCACAACGGTGCCATCCATACCATCGAGCACCTGGCTGCCACTTACCTGCGTAACGACGAGGAGTGGAAAGACCGCATCATCTATTGGGGACCAATGGGATGCCTTACCGGCAACTACCTCCTCATCCGTGGCGATCTGGAGAGCAAGGACATCGTAGAACTGATGAAGCGTACCTTCCAGTTCATTGCCGATTTCGAAGGCGAAATTCCTGGACAGGCAGCCAAGGATTGCGGCAACTATCTGCTCCACGACCTGCCTATGGCTAAGTACGAATCGAAGAAATATCTCGAAGAGGTGCTCAACTGTATCACAGAAGCTAACTTGATTTATCCTACACAGGATTAATCATATATGAACGCCCGCAACCACAAATTGCGGGCGTTTATATTTAATTAACCAGAAAAGTTTTGAAACTTTTCCGAAAACTCATATCTTTGCATAAGATAAGCTACACTCGGCAATTTGGAAGCAAGCTTTCATTGCGCTCGTTTGCATTATCTTTGCAAAAGATAATATATATTAACGACAATCACCAATAACGACAATAACTAACAATTATCAACTTCTTTTTGTGGCAAGAATAAAGTGTATCGATTTTAATACAACAACCATGAACATCAAAAAAGTTTTGTTTGGAGTGACCTTCATCATGTCTACCATGGCTGGCCACTCTCAGAGTGTATTCCAAGTTAAGCAGCAGTCGTTGCCTAATCCGGACAACGAGCCTACAGCTGTGTTCCCTGTTCCTAGCGATCGCCAGATGAAATGGCAGGAGACAGAATTCTATGCCTTCTTCCATTACGGAATGAACACCTATACCAACAGAGAATGGGGCTTGGGAAGTGAAGACGTAACCCTTTTTGCACCTACCAAGAAGCCTAACCCTACTCAATGGCTCAAGGCTGTAAAGGCTGCTGGCATGAAGGGCGGTATAGCTGTAGTCAAGCATCATGACGGTTTCTGCCTCTGGCCTACATCTACTACTGTCCATTCCATCGTCAATGCCGGCAATGAGAACGGTAAGACCACCAACATTCCACGCGACTTTGCCAAGGCTGCCCGAAGCTTGGGAATGAAGTATGGTTTCTATGTTTCTCCATGGGACAGAAACAGCAAATACTACGGCACAGAGAAATATGTCAACGACGTTTTCCTCCGCCAGTGCGCTGAATTGGCTCAGTATGGTAAAGACCAGTTCGAAATGTGGTTCGACGGTGCCAACGGTGGCGACGGATACTACGGCGGACGCAATACCACCGTCAATGTAGACCGTTCTACCTATTATGACATTCCTAACCTCAGAGACTCTATCCACAAGGTTTGCCCAGACATCATCCTCTGGGGTGTGGGCGCTGAGTCAAGATGGATTGGTAACGAGGCAGGATGGGCTGGCGAAACAAACTGGCTCACCGACGAAAGAGGTTATGCTCCTGAAAGCAACGGTATGTATGGTACCGAAGACGGATGGCAGTGGGACCCGGGAGAGAGCGATGCCAAACTTACTGACAAGGGATGGTTCTGGCACGAGGGCGAGAAGCCTCTCTCTGTAGAGCGACTCTTCCAGATGTATCTGGAGACTGTAGGTAGAAATGCTACCTTGATTCTCAACTGCCCTCCAGACAAGAGTGGTCTGTTGCCAGAGATCGACGTCCGTGTCCTCAAGGATATGGGCAACATGATTCGTACCCGTCTGGGCAAGGACCTGGCACAGAAGGCAAAGGTTACTGTAAGCAACACCCGAAAGGCTGGTGCCAACCGCAACTATGCAGCCAAGAACCTGACCGATAACAACAAGAATACCTATTGGGCTACTGATGATGGCGTGAAGCAGGCTACCATCACCTTCAACTGGGACAAGCCACAGACCGTTCGCTATGTGGATATGATGGAGTACATCCGCAAGGGTCAGCGAGTAAGAAAGTTCCATATCGAAATCTCTGAAGACGGAAAGACATGGAAACCTATCGCAGAGAAGTGCACCACCACAACCATCGGATACAAGCGCATCATCCCGTTGAACGGCAGCACATCCGACAGTTACGGCAAGGGTTATCAGGTGAAAGGCCTGAAGGTTGTCATCGACGACAGCAAGGCTTGCCCATTGTTACATTCCATAAAAGTATTTTAAACTTTGACTCTACACTAAGAATATGAAGAAATTACTCATAGCATTGTGTTTGTTACCATTGGCTGCAATGGGACAAGAAATTAAGTTCGACACCCAGGATTACAAATCCGTGGGAGTTTACGACAGATGGGAGCATTCCCCATTCCGCACAGGAGAACTGGCGGGCAACTGCGAGGTTGTGGATAATCCTGACCTCACCAACAATCCCAACAAGAAGGTGCTTGCCTTCCAGCGTTCACGCCTGGCATCCAACATCTTCGGTGCAAGAATAGATCTGAAGAAACCGATTGCACTGGGGCCTTCAGGAAAAGTAGTTCATGTACTTATCAACCGTCCGATGGAAGGCAGAGTGATGCTGGTAGGACTTGGAAAGCGTAGAGACAGAGCCGGACAGTCTAACGAAGTGGAGCAGTTCTGGATCAAGTCAACCACTCCTGTTCCTGCAGGACAGTGGGCTGATGCCGTTTTCCCAATCAAGAGTGCAGAAGGTGTAGACATCTATAGCCTGGTTGTGGTTCCTCATGCTGAGTCACCTCACGAGATGAAGCAGGATGAAGTAGTATATATTGACGACATCAATATCCACCTGACCAACGCTCCCCGCATCACCTTGCTGAAGACCGAAGGTGCTGCAAAGAAGAAGGCTCACAGCGAGTTTGTTTCTGTAACCGAGGCTAACCGCAACGGTATGGTGACCGCAGCAGACGGCACCACCCTCAACAACCACAAGGTGGCATACGGCAAGCCATTCAAGGTGAAGATGGTTCCTGCTCCAGGATTCACCTACGGTGACTTCACCATTACCCATGGTGACCAGATAGAATCGCTCAAGAAGACAGATATCGCCAAGGATGGCACCTACACCATTCCAGCCAAATGGATGGATGACAACGTAACCATCGAGTGCATATTTATCTCTACGAGCAAATAAACAAGGAATACAACCCAAATACGTTTTTACTCTTCACTCTTCACATTTTACAGATAACCTTCTGTGTTACTGTAAGTTGGAAGGGTGAAGAGTTATTTTATCTCTTCACAACTCTTCACCACTCTTCACATCAAGTGATTTTGAGCAGCTCAGAAAGGGCTTTCAGAGTCTCCTGGAATCGGAATAAGACTCAAGTAAACTTTAACAAAGCCCCACGTAAACTTTATCTAAGGCTTAAACCAAATTCAAAGAAGGCTTAAATCAAATTGGAAAAAGGCTTATTCCAGAAGCAAATGAGACTTAAAGCGAGCCTTAATAGATGGCTGAAGCAAGCCTCAATAGATGGCAAAGACAAGCCTCAATAGAAGCCATTTTCCCACTAAAGTGAAGAGTGGTGAAGAGTGGTGAAGAGTGACCATCTACTCTTCACCATTTCAACCATCAGTAACACAGTAGGTTATATACAAAACGTGAAGAGTGAAGAGTAAAATCGAAACTGGCTCTTAAACACCCGATATACTGTTTTTCAGTATACCACGCCCTACTCTTTTTTTTTCATCCCGAGATATAAAAAATTATCTCGGTACGGCAATTTATTGCCCTAGAAGGGGGCAATAAATTGCCATGCCGAGGCACATTCAGAAACATCGTATTATATTCTGCCAAAGTACGGGCAGAATATAATATTACCCAGTACGAATATAATATTACTCAGTCCGATTTCTATAATTCACAGTATTACCGCATCATTATAACTTAGCGTCCTACCATTTCAGTTTTCCGTATTTCTCCTTATACCACAGTTGCCAGCCATTCACCAGGTTCTGCCAAACCACATAAGCACCCGGTGCTACGGCAGCAAGCGGATTCAGGAAAGTAAGGGTTAGCCAGATACCCACAATGGTATTCTTCTGTCCCAGAGCCTGACCGGCACTGATGCTCGCATCATAATGTCTGCCCACCGCCTTACCGATGGCGAACTGGACAATACAAACAAAGAGCGGAACAATGAGCAGCAAGGCAAGAATCCATCCCGAAACCTCGGCATGGAGGATATTGCGAACCGTCTCGCCCATCAGGATAGTAAGGTTGAAGCACCACATATAGAAGCCCAGATCCTTCACGCTCTTCACCTTATCCACCCATTTAGGCAGAAACCTGCGGCTCAGCAAAGCCAGAAGCAAAGGAACCACCAGTACCGTGGTTACGTTTCGGAACACCATCGCACTCATGAAAAGAAAGGAAACATCTGCCCCCTTCTCCACCATCGGGAAAAGACTAGGAATGATAACCATCGTAAAGACATTGGCTATCACCGTATAAGTTGTCAATGAGCCGATGCTTCCACCCAACTTCTCCGTCACCACAGCCACGGCAGCCGCCGTAGGACAGATAAAACAGATGAAAGCACCTTCGAGCACCAGCTTGGTTTCATAATTATCTCCGAATTCGAAGATAAGCACCACCATCATCAGTGCCAGACTGGTTCGGATGAGCTGCAGGATAAAATGCCAAGCCTTCGGTTTCATCTCCTTGATCTCAATCTTACAGAAGGTAACATAGAGCAAGGCAAAGAGCACCACCGGCATCATATCCACCAGCTTCGGTCCCACCGCATCGCCCAAAGGTTCCAGAAAAGGAACATTGGCGAAAATCAGATAGCCCACGGCTCCCAATACCAGAGAACAGGGCAAAGAAAACTTTCTAAAGAATTTCCACAACCACATACGCATACATTAAAAAAGAATCCCCTGCAAGCAGACTGCCCAGGGCAATCGGCAAGAGGAGATTTCTCACGGATCCATTTATATATAAGCTATAGCTTAATCCTTATTACTACGCTTGCGCTCCAAGTGATCGAGAATCACCTTGCGCATACGCATACTCTTAGGAGTTACCTCTACGTACTCATCCTCGCGGATGTACTCCAGACACTCCTCAAGGCTCATCACGGTCTTTGGAATCACGCGAGCCTTATCATCAGAACCGGAAGCACGCACGTTGGTCAGCTGCTTTGCCTTAGTTACGTTAACCACCAGGTCGTTGTCGTGAACATGCTCACCAACAACCTCGCCGCCGTAAACCTCCTCACCTGGGTCGATGAAGAACTTACCGCGATCCTGCAGCTTATCGATGGCGTAAGCATAGGCAGTACCTGTCTCCAGCGCAATCATGCTACCGTTAGAACGGCGGGTAATCTCGCCCTTGTATGGCTGATACTCCTTGAAACGGTGGGCCATGATAGCCTCACCCTGAGAAGCAGTGAGCACATTGGTACGAAGACCGATGATACCACGTGAAGGAATATCGAACTCGATATCCACACGGTCGCCCATGTTCAACATAGAGGTCATATCACCCTTACGACGGGTAACCATATCAATCATCTTAGAAGCGAACTCCTCTGGTACGTTGATGGTCAACTCCTCGATAGGCTCACACTTCACACCGTCAATCTCCTTATAGATAACCTGTGGCTGGCCTACCTGAAGTTCATAGCCCTCACGACGCATGGTCTCGATGAGCACAGAGAGATGGAGCACACCACGGCCCGAAACAATCCACTTATCAGTGGTATCCTCGTAAGGCTGAACACGAAGAGCGAGGTTCTTCTCCAACTCCTTGTTCAAGCGCTCCTGGATATGACGAGATGTACAGAACTTACCCTCCTTACCGAAGAAAGGAGAATCGTTGATGGTGAAGAGCATACTCATGGTAGGCTCATCAACAGCGATTGGAGGAAGTGGTTCTGGGTTCTCGAAGTCGCAGATGGTATCACCAATCTCGAACTTCTCCAAACCGACAACGGCACAGATGTCGCCAGAATCCACATGGTCTGTCTTCTTATGACCCATACCCTCGAAGGTATGGAGTTCCTTGATCTTAGTCTTCTCCTGGGTACCGTCACGATGGCAGATAGTGATGTTCATGCCATCCTTCAAAGTACCACGGTGTACACGACCTACGGCGATACGACCGGTGTAAGAGCTATAGTCAAGAGATGTGATCAAGAGCTGAGGAGTACCCTCCAGCTGCTTAGGAGCAGGGATAATCTCCACAATCTTGTCGAGCAGATAATCGATGTTGTCTGTTGGCTTGTTGTAGTCATCGCTCATCCAGCCATTCTTGGCAGAACCGTAAACTACAGTAAAGTCAAGCTGATCCTCAGTAGCATCGAGGTCGCACATCAGGTCGAACACCATCTCGTACACCTCTTCAGGGCGACAGTTAGGCTTATCTACCTTATTAACGACAACGATAGGCTTCAATCCGAGCTGCAAAGCCTTCTGCAGCACGAAACGGGTCTGAGGCATAGGACCCTCGAAAGCATCGACGAGGAGGAGGCAACCGTCTGCCATGTTGAGCACGCGCTCAACCTCACCACCGAAGTCAGAGTGTCCTGGAGTATCGAGAATATTAATCTTTGTACCTTTCCAATTGATAGACACATTCTTTGAGAGAATGGTTATACCACGCTCGCGCTCCAAGTCGTTGGAATCGAGCACCTCGCCGCTGTTATCCTGGCCGTCACGGAACAGCTTACCAGCGAGCATCATCTTGTCAACCAAGGTAGTCTTACCATGGTCAACGTGTGCAATAACTGCAATGTTTCTAATGTCTTGCATTTCCTTTACCTTAAATACTTTATGAATTTGGGTGCAAAATTACAAAAAATTCCCGAAAAATTTGCATAATTCACTGAAAAGTTGTACCTTTGCACCGCATTTTAACGGAAACCACCGTGAGGAAGGTCCAAAAGATGCATAACATTCATTCATAATAATTAAATTTTAAGTATCACAGCTATGTATTTAGACAAAGCAAAAAAAGAAGAGATCTTTAGCAAGTACGGAAAGTCTAACTCTGATACTGGTTCAGCTGAGAGCCAGATAGCATTGTTCTCATACCGTATTGCTCATTTGACGGAGCACGTTAAGAAGAACCGTAAAGATTATACTACAACACGTGCGTTGACACAGCTTGTAGGAAAGCGTCGTGCATTGCTCGATTACTTGTATGATCGCGACATCAATCGCTATCGTGCTATCATCAAGGCCCTCGGTCTTCGTAAGTAATCAGCGAAAGCAGACACATTGCTTAACAGAATTAAAAATCCCATCGCTCACAAGAACGATGGGATTTTTCTTTTTTTCTCATTCTTTATAATATTTCCTTCAAGGGTTTCATCACGAAGTCACGCTCCTCCATCAACGGATGAGGAACCTTGAAATCAGGCTCATCGATTTTCAAATCATCAATGAGCAGGATGTCGATGTCGATGATACGGTCGAAATACTCTCCATCCACCGACTTCATCGTACGCCCCATCTCTCGCTCTATCTTCTGAGTGGCTTCCAATACCTGGCGAGGAGCCATCTCGGTCAGCACCAACACACAGGAATTGATGTAATGATTAGGCGACGAATAGCCCCAAGGCTCTGTTTCGTAAAGAGCAGACTGGCGCTTAACCACGCCAATCTGCTCTCCTATTTTATCTATTGCCTCACGAATATTGCGCTTTCTATTGCCCAAATTCGTTCCGAGACCTAAATATACTTTATACATACTTATTCACACTTTTGCAAAAACTGTGGATAACTCAGTCTAAACCCTGTATATCAGTGACTTAATTATACACAAAAAGCGTTTGTTTCGCAATTAATCAGGAAGTATCAACAATGAATCGCCGTAACAACCGAACATATAACCATTCTTCACTGCCTTCTTATAGCACTCCATAACCATGTCGTAACCGCCAAAGGCAGCAGTATTCATCAGGAGTGTAGACTCAGGCTGATAGAAATTGGCTACCATAGAGTCTGCCAATCCGAAATCGTATGGAGGGAAGATAAACTTGTTGGTCCAGCCATCAAATGCCTTCATCATACCATCTGTACCCACAGCTGTCTCTGTAGCCTTGAGCACACTTGTTCCAATGGCACAGACATGATGACCCGACAACTTGGTGTTATTCACCAATTCACATGCATCCTTGGTGATAATCATCTGCTCTGAATCCATCTTGTGCTTGGTAAGATCCTCCACCTCAATCTCGTGGAAGTTGCCAAGTCCGCAATGCAAAGTAATGAAAGCCTTGTTAATGCCATCAATCTCCATACGCTTCATCAACTCTCTAGAGAAGTGGAGACCAGTAGCAGGAGCAGTTACAGCACCTTCCTTTTCTGCAAACACGCACTGGAAGTCGTCCATATCATCCTCTGTAGCGTGATGCACCTCACGGTTATCAATCACATAACGAGGCAATGGAGCCTCACCCAATGCAAAGAGAGACTTCTTGAAGACATCATGCTTACCTTCTTCATCATAGAGGAAACGAAGAGTACGACCACGGCTGGTGGTATTATCGATAACCTCAGCTACCATCTCGTTCACATCGTCAAAGAACAACTTGTTGCCAATACGAATCTTGCGGGCAGGCTCTACGAGTACATCCCAAAGACGCATCTCCGGATTCAATTCACGGAGCAGGAACACTTCAATCTTGGCATCAGTCTTCTCCTTGGTACCATAAAGACGGGCTGGGAAAACCTTGGTGTCATTGAATACAAAGGTATCACCCTCGGTAAAGTAGTTGACAATATCCTTGAACTGCAAGTATACAGGATTGCCGTCGGCATCCACCATATCCTTGCCTTCCTCATCCTTCTTATACATCTCAATGGTTTCAGACTTCTTATGGAGCACCATGAGACGAGACTCGTCACGGCGAGTCACCTCGAATACACGTTCTCCACTTGCTGTCTTAACCACACGTCTTGCTTTATGTGGATAAAGTGCCACCTGCTCTTTTGGCAACTTGAAATTGAATTGTGATAGTTTCATGTTATATATTTTTCTCCTTTCTAAATGATTACTAATTTCTATTTTATTATTCTCAAAAGACAACACTTACTTTGCGGCCTGGGTGCTGTCTTCTAAAGTCTGGACATCCAACCATTCCTGGAAATGATCGAAGTCGATACAGTTCTCAACGGCAAAACTTCCAGCCTTGGTACGGCGAAGGGCTGTAAGGAATGCTCCACTATCCAGAGCACGACCGATGTCACGTGCCAGAGAACGGATGTAGGTTCCCTTACCGCAAACTACACGAATGCTTGCCGTCTTCTCCTCGTCGTTGTAGTCGGTGAGTTCAATCTCGTCCACACGTACGGTCTTTGGCTTCAACTGCACGTCTTCTCCCGCACGACGAAGTGCATAAGAGCGGTCACCATTCACCTTCACGGCACTGTAGGTAGGTGGAACCTGCTGGATTTCGCCCACAAACTGCTTGAGTGTTTCCTCTACCAGTTCACGGGTGATGTGCTTGGTAGGGAAAGTATGATTCACACTGTGCTCCTTATCATAGCTAGCCGTAGTAGCACCCAGCTGTAGAGTTGCCGTATACTCCTTGGTATGCGCCTGCAACTCTTCTATCTGCTTGGTACATTTTCCTGTACAGAGCACCAACACGCCAGTGGCAAGGGGATCGAGCGTACCGGCATGTCCTATCTTCACCTTAAAGCCGAGCTTCTTGCTGAGCAGATAGCGAACATGCGCCAAGGCTCCGAAACTCGACATGCGATAAGGCTTGTCGATGGCAATAATTTCTCCTTTTCTGAAATCCATTATGAAATATTTAATCCACCATCTGCATGTCTACACCACAAAGGCCGCAGATGATGATGATGAGTCCTACAACGATACGATACCAGCCGAAGGCTGCGAAACCGTACTTGGTGACATAATTGATGAAAAACTTGATGGCGAGGATGGCAACGACGAATGCTACCACTGAACCTAAAATCAATGTTACCAGATTATTACCCTGGGTGAGCAACGAACCGCCACCATGGCTGATGAGCTTATAAACCTCCAGACAAGTGGCACCAAACATAGTTGGAACCGCCAAGAAGAATGAGAACTCTGCAGCAGCCTTACGAGTAAGACGCTGAGACATACCACCCACGATGGTTGACATAGAACGAGACACACCAGGAATCATCGCAATACACTGGATAAAACCGATGGTCAAGGCGCGCTTGTAAGTAAACTTAGTCTGCTCACTACCTTTATTGAATATCTTATCGCAGAAGAGCATGAAGACACCACCAATGACAAGCATCCAACCTACCAACTGCACATTGCCAAGGTTAGACTCAATAAAATCATTAAAGGCAAGACCCAACACCACCGCAGGCACAGTACCCACTACCAATCGTGCATAGAAATCGAACATTGCCTTCCAATAGGTCTTCTCGCCTGTTTTCACTGAATCCGGATAGAAAAATCTCTTCCAATACAAACAGATAACAGAGAGAATAGCACCAAACTGAATGATGACAGTAAAAGCGTTAACAAACTGATCCTGAATATCTACGCCCAACAAGTTTTCGGTGATAATCATGTGACCTGTACTTGACACAGGCAAGAACTCGGTCAATCCCTCTACAATAGCGATAATGATTGTCTGAATAAAATCCATCTAATAATAATATGTATATTAATTATAAATTATTAATTATTAATTGTCTTTCGGCTTGCGTATTACAGCATAGATGATAGAGAGGAAGCCAATCAATGTAACGGTTGGTGCCACAACGATACGACGAGTACTGAAGATATCAGTATCGAAAGTATGCTCATTAGAGCCAGCTCCGCTCATCAAGAGGAAACCGATAATGACAATTGCCATGCCAATTGCCAACAAGATGAAGTTCATCTTGTCAAATGCTAAATTCTTCTTATCCATTATTTTAATGTTTAATGTGTAATGTTCAATGTTTAATAAAGCAAGAGAATTCTTCACTCTTCGTTCTTCACTCTTCCCTTATATTTTATACAGGTCGCCTGCCTTCATCTTCAGGAACTTATTTACAGAGATGCTTGCGCACAAAGCCGTGATGATGATACCGAAGAGGAACACCGATCCGCCGGTAATAGCCAGTTCCTGCCAACCCAACACATTGAGCAACTCAGGCTCATGCAACGACCAGGCATAAAGACAGCCACCCAGGAATCCATCTGCCAGCAAAGCTGCCACCACGCCTATCACCATCGCTTTTTTCAGGAATGGCTTACGGATAAAGCCCCATGAAGCTCCTACCAGTTTCATCGTATGAATAGAGAATCGACGGGCATAAATACCTAAGCGTACCGTATTGTTGATAAGCGAGAAGGATATGAAAGTAAGCAAGACTGCCACAATCAACAAACCAATACTGATCTTAGCGAGCGTATTGTTGACCTGCTCTATCAAATCATGCTGATAACTGACCTCAGTTACACGCGGATAAGCCTTCAATTCCTTGGCAATCCATGTCAGGGAATCATTATTGGCATAATCTGCCTGAGTCGTAATTTCAATAGAAGGCTGGAATGGGTTTACACCGGCAAACTCACTAGGATTGGTACCCAATTCCTTGGTAGCTTCCTTCAACGCCTGTTCTTTCGTAATATAAGTCAAATCCTTTACGTAAGGACGGGCATTCAAGCGTTTACACATCTGCAAACCTTCCGGATTGGTCATATCCTGCTCCAGCATCACCTGTACCACCAGGTTCTCCTTCACATACGACGAGAGGTTCCGCCCCATGAGGACAGAGAAGATGACCAAACCCAACAATACAAGCACCATAGCGGTGCTGATGCATAAAGTAACAACCTGCAATCCACGATGATTGCGAGGTTTATATTGTTTCTTTCTCATTATCAATTCTATTTATTTCTGACTGAAAAGAGCGTAATTACCCAAATTGTCTGCAAAGGTACATATAAACGAAGAGATAACAAAATAAAATTGCATTTATTTACATTTATTCGGAAAAATAAGAATAACAGAAACGAGAAAAAGGGCCGACCTCACGGCCAGCCCTTCCTATACAGAGTAAAATTCAAATAGGTATGACTTGAACTTTTACTTAATTTAATCTATTTGCTTTTATGGGACTTGCTAATCCCTAACAAATCTTACAACTTGGTGATGACACCCTTCTCTGAACTCTCCAGGAACTGGATGATGTTCTGAATCTCCGGTCCATCTGGCACCTGATCCTTGATCTGGTTAATGGCATCGAAGAGGGATGTCTGGCCATGGAATACCAATCGAAAGGCATTAGCAATATGCTTGCGAACCTTCTCGGTAAGCTCGGCTGCTTCCATGATGATGGTGTTAGGACCTGCATACTTCACAGGCTTTCCACCGGCAATGATATAAGGAGGAATATCCTTAGAGAAGGTAGTACCTGCCTGAATCATCGCCAGGTCGCCTACTCTAGTCTTGGCGTTCTCTACTACAGATGTTGAGTAGATGACACCGTTACCAATCACGCAGTCGCCCGCAATCTTGGTACCATAACCGAATACGCAACCGTTGCCGATTACAGTATCGTGAGAGATATGGGCACCTTCCATCAAGAAGTTGTTGTTGCCCAGAACGGTCTTGCCACCCTTGTGAGTACCACGGTTGATAACCACGTTCTCACGGATGGTATTGTTGTCGCCAATCACTACCTCACTCTCCTCACCGGTAAAGTTGAAATCCTGTGGGAGGGCAGCAATAACGGCTGCCTGGAACACCTTATTATTATTACCCATGCGAGTACCGTTCATGATGCTCGCAAAGGGATAGATGGTACAGTTGTCGCCGATGACCACATCGTCCTCGATATAGGCGAATGGATAGATCTTGCAGTTGTCTCCAATCTTAGCTTTTGGAGAAACCTCTGCCTTTGGACTTATTATACTAGCCATAATTATTAATTATCAATTATTAATTATTAATTATCAATTACTTAGCTCCTCCACCCAATGCATAGTAGAGGTTTACCACTGCCTGCATCTTGTAGAAGTCATCAGCTACCTTTGAGAGTTGTACGTTGAGCAGTGAAGACTGTGCCTGGATTACTTCCAGATAAGAACCGCCAGCCTCTGACATCAACTTACGTGTATCCTCCACATTCTTCTCGAGTACGGCGATCCGCTTAGCCTCCACCTTACCCTTCTCGTCAGAATAGTTGTAGAGCACGAGGGCATTGCTCACCTCGCTACCAGCCTTCAACACGGCATCCTGCCAAGTGTTGTAAGCCTGCTCGTACTGTATCTTAGCCACCTTCAAGCCGGCAATGATTCTACCATTCTGGAAGATTGGCTGAACCAATGAACCAACAGCAGAAAGCAACCACTTGCCTGGATTCACGATGCCTGCACCAGCAGAATTGGTGAATGCACCTGTACCAGAAATGGTGATAGATGGATAGAACTTGCTGCGGGCAGTCTCAATGCCATAGAAGCACTGAGCCAGATTCATCTCGGCTGCGTGAACATCGGCACGGTTGTTGAGCAACTGGATGCCTACACCGGTAGAGAATGTTGTAGGAAGACTCTGATTCTCCAACTTGCCA
This sequence comes from Prevotella sp. SGI.167, assembly GCF_050313615.1. NCBI lineage: Bacteria > Pseudomonadati > Bacteroidota > Bacteroidia > Bacteroidales > Prevotellaceae > Prevotella > Prevotella sp. SGI.167. The sequence continues at coordinate 96,058 of NZ_JBNPLT010000001.1, forward strand.
CGGGCAATAGAATGAGCCTGGTCACCGATGAGAAGACTCAGGGAGTTCTCTGTCTCACGAATCTGACGCATCAGGTCAGTCTTCTGAGTCAACACTGCATAGTAGTTGCTCTCGGCAGCCTGAACAGAAGTTCCGCGATAACCAATCTTGGTATCCTTCAGCACCTTCATGGTCTCCCAGGTATTCTTGGTCAAACCTTCCATATTGTTAACCAGCTCCACCTGCTTATCGAGCATCAACAAGGTATAATACATGTTGGCGATGTTGGCGATGAGGTTGGTCTTTACAGATACCTGATAGTCCTGCAACTGGAGCAGAGCCATCTGGGCACTGCGCTTCTGAGAGAGCAGATTGCCGAAGAGGTCTACCATCCAGCTGGCAGTAACAGGCATCGTGTAAGTCTTGGTGGCAGCCTGACCATCCCAGGAAGCGATAGTTCCCTGAGGAGTGAAAGACAAGGCTGGCACGAATGCCAACTTAGCACACTTCAGCTGCTCTTCTGCCATCTTCACGTTCAAAGCCGCATTGAGGAGGTTGACATTGTTGTTCAATCCCTTCTCGATGAGCGACTGAAGCTGAGGGTCGGTAAAGACACTGCGCCAAGGGATATTGGCGAAGGTAGTAGTATCCTTAACAGCCAAAGTATCTGTATCAGAAGCTACATCGCGAACGATACCGCTGGTCTTCACATCCGGACGCTCATACTTTCCGTAGAGAGTCTTGCAGCTGCTCAGAGAGAGCGCTGCGAGACCCAATATGATGATATTTAAATTCTTTTTCATTGTTTCCTTTGAAGTTACATTGCGTTATTACTTCTTCTCGATACCCTTCTTCTGATGAGCTGCGTTGGCATACTGCTCCAACTCGGCAGCTACCTCCTCGTTCAACTCATCCTCGAACTTCATTGGGGTCAACTTCTCCTGCAACCACTGGAAGACTGCGAAGAGAGCAGGAACCACGAAGATCTGACAGATAGTACCAATCAACATACCACCTACGGCGGCAGCACCCAAAGTCTGGTTACCATTCTTACCTACACCAGATGCGAACATCAGAGGCAGCAGACCGATAACCATCGCCAGAGAGGTCATCAGGATTGGACGGAGACGGGCACCGGCACCCAAGATAGCTGAGTACTTGATAGCCATACCCGTACGACGACGCTCGAGGGCGAACTGTACGATAAGGATGGCATTCTTAGCTAACAGACCGATCAACATAATCAACGAAATCTGCATGTAAATATCGTTAGAGTGACCGAAGAGGTTGGTGAAGATGAACGAACCTGCCAAACCGAATGGGATAGACAATACTACAGACAATGGCAAGATGTAACTCTCGTACTGGGCACTCAAGATCAGGTAAACGAATACGATACAGAGTGCGAAGATCAAACCTGTAGAGTTGCTGGATTCAGCTTCAGAACGGGTCAAACCAGAGTACTCATAACCATAGCCTTCTGGCAATGTCTGCTTGGCAACCTCAGCAATCGCCTTCATACCATCACCGGTAGAGTAACCGCTGTTAGGAGTTACAGATACATCCATAGAGGTAAACAGGTTGAATCGTGTGATGTTAGATGGACCATAAATCTTCTTCAAGTTCACGAACTCGCTTACAGGAGACATGGTGCCATCAGCACAACGAACGTAAATCTTGCTCAGATCGTCTGGACGCATACGACTCTCAGGACCAGCCTGAATCATGACACGGTAGAGCTTACCGTAGGCATTAAAGTTAGATGCGTAGAGACCACCGAGGTAACCCTGCATTACAGACAATACTGAAGATGGAGAGATACCAGCCTGCTTGGTCTTGGCAACATCTACATCTACCATATACTGTGGGTAGTTAGGGTTGTACTGAGTCTGGGCGGTCTGAATTTCAGGACGCTTGTTCAACTCAGCCAGGAACTTCTTCACATTGTCATAGAACTTGTTCAAGTCACCACCGGTCTTATCCTGCATGGTCATGGTGATACCATTCTGTACAGAGAAACCGGAAATCATAGGTGGAGCGAAGGCAAGAACCTGTGCATCCTTGATGGCAGCAGTCTGCTTGTAGATCATACCCAACACAGAAGTATATTCCATTGGGTTGACAAACAACGCCTCAATACCGCCACCCGTACAAGCCTCCTTGATACGGTGGAAGAATCCACCCGGACGCTCCTCGAATGGCTTCAGCTTCACGATGATGGTACCCTGGTTAGAACCGGCACCGCCGATAAAGCTATAACCCATGATGGCGTTACGGGTTGCGATGGCTGGGTTGTTAGCCAGCATCTTATCTACCTGCTTAACCACCTCTGCTGTACGTTCCTGAGAAGTACCAGGAGCTGTAGAGATACAAGCGAAGATAGTACCGGTATCCTCATCAGGCACCAGACCCGTCTTGGTAGTACCCATCAGGGCAACCAGACCTACGATACTGACTGCCACGAGGCTACCAGCGATGATGCCATGATTGATAACCCACTTGACACCACCCTTATACTTATTGGTAATCTTCTCAAACTGATAGTTGAATCCTGCGTGGAAACGGTCTACGAAAGACATCTTCTTCTCGTGACCCTCCTCGTGTGGCTTCAGCAACACGGCACAGAGTGCAGGAGACAGCGTCAACGCATTGATAGCCGAAATAACGATAGATACAGCCATGGTTACACCGAACTCACGGTAGAAGTAACCGGAAGTACCACCGATGAATGATACAGGAACGAACACGGCAGACATCACCAATGTAATAGAGATGATGGCGCTGGAGATTTCGTTCATCGCATCGATAGATGCAGTAAGGGCACTCTTGTAACCCTGGTCGAGCTTGGCGTGAACCGCCTCGACCACCACAATGGCATCATCGACCACAATCGCAATAGCCAGCAGCAGTGCTGACAGCGTAAGCAGGTTGATGGAGAAACCGAAGATCCAGAGGAAGAGGAAGGTACCAATCAAAGCCACAGGTACGGCAATCATAGGAATCAACGTAGAACGGAAGTCCTGCAAGAAGATATACACTACGATGAACACCAGTACCAGAGTGATGATCAAGGTGAAGATAACCTCCTCGATAGATGCGAACAAGAACTCGGTAACATCCATCAGGATGACATTCTTCAACCCAGGAGGATAACTCTTCTCCAGTTCATCAAGCGTTTTCTTTACGTCGTTTGCAATCTGGGTAGCGTTGGAACCGGCAATCTGCTGAACCATACCCATCACGGCAGGCTGACCATCATTGAGCAGGTTTACATTATACTGCAAACCACCCAACTCAATCTTGGCAACTTCGCCCAGACGGAGCGTCTGACCTGAAGTATTGCTCTTGATGAGGATATTCTCATACTCCAATGGAGTCTTCAAACGACCCTTGTAACGCAAGGTATATTCATACTGCATATCAGAGCTCTCACCAAAGCTACCAGGGGCAGCCTCGATATTCTGCTCTGCCAAAGCCTGAGAAATATCAGAAGGAACCAGTCCGAACTCCTTCATCTTCTCTGGTTTCAACCAGATACGCATAGAGTAGTTACGGGTAGAAGGGCTCTGCACATCACCCACACCATTGATACGCTTCAACTGAGGAATGACGTTGATCAAGGCGTAGTTGGTAACAAACTGGTCGTCGTAACGGCCATCGTCTGTAGTCAGAGCGAACATGATGACGTTGGAACTCTGTCGCTTGGTTACGGTGACACCCACCCTAGTAACCTCGGCAGGCAACAGAGACTGCGCCTGAGACACACGGTTCTGTACGTTGACCGCAGCCATATCAGGGTCAGAACCCTGCTTGAAGTAAACGGTGATCTGAGCAAAACCAGAGTTAGACGCAGAAGAGGTCATATAAGTCATGTTCTCCACACCGTTGATACTCTCCTCCAGCGGAGCAACGACTGAGTTCAACACCGTCTGGGCATCTGCACCCGTATAGGTAGCAGTTACCGAGATGGTAGGCGGCGCGATATTCGGATACTGCTCGATAGGCAGCGATACCAAGCCGATAATACCCAGCAAGACGAAGAAGATGGAAACCACCGTCGAAAGTACCGGGCGTTTTATAAAGTTTGTAAATGACATAATTTACTATTTTTCTTTATACCTTATTATATATTACTTCTTTCCGCCCATAGCAGTAGCGAAGGCATGAGCGTTATCCTGAGACTCAGCCAACTTGGCAGCCTCAGCAATCTTCTGATTGTAGCGCTCCAGAGTGATAGGCTTGATCTGCTGACCATCGGTCAACTTGGTAATACCCTTCAAAACAATACGATCGCCTACATGAAGACCTGCAGTTACGATATAGTTCTTGCCATCATCCTGTGGATTTACCTTGATCTCAGAATACTTCACCTTGTTATCCTTGGTTACGATGTAAACGAAGATCTTATCCTGAACCTGAGAGCAAGCCTCCTGAGGGATAACGATAGCGCTGTTATGATCGTTAGGAACCACGATAGAACCTGCACCACCACTCTTCAGCAACTTCTCTGGGTTAGCGAAGTGAGCGATGAGAGAGATAGAACCGGAAGTAGCATCGATGACACCACTCATCTTAACCACCTTACCTGGGTGATTATAGATAGAACCGTCTGCCAACTGCAACTTAACAGCTGGGAACGCTGCGATGGCTGCCTGAACGCTACCATTGGTCTTAGACATGTTCAGAATCTGAGACTCAGAGAGTGAGAAGAATACCTCCATGGTGCTGATGTTAGAAACAGTTGTCAGAGCCTGACCAGAAGCGCTTACCAAAGCACCAACCTTGAAAGGAAGGCTACCTACAACACCTGCAGAAGGGCTGGTAACGGTACACCAAGACAACTGCTCGCGGGCTGAAGCCAGAGCAGCCTCTGCCTGAGCTACCTGAGCCTTAGCTGTTGCATAGCTGTTAGCTGCTGTAGAAAGTTCATATTCACCGATAATCTTGCTATCATACAACTTCTTGTTATTCTGATAAGTCAACTTAGCTGTATTTGCCTGTGCCTTAGCTGTATTTACAGCGGCAGCAGCAGAACGGACAGCAGCCTGATAGGTCTCGCTATCAATAGAGAATAAAGCCTGACCTGCTGATACAGTCTGTCCCTCGTGTACAAAAACCTTAGTGATAAAACCAGAAACCTTAGGACGTACCTCTACATCCTGGATACCCTTGATGGTAGCAGGATAGGTAGTCTGCAATGCGGCGCTGGAAGTACCGATAGTAGCCACAGCGAACTCATCGTCGCTGAAGTCAGGCAGACCGCCCTTCTTACTTCCACCACATGATGTCAACGCAGCAAGAACACAAACTGCTGCAACAAACAAAACGCTTTTAATTTTCATACCTATTTTTATATTATAATTTATTATTTAATCTTTTTACTTCCTTAAGTTACAACGCTTTTCCGCCCTCCGGCGAAAACTAAGAAACACCTCTAAGTTTTAAAGGCGCTGCAAAATTACTAATAATAAACGAATAACGGCTCGCATGGAGCCGTTATTTAACAAAAATTATTCTCTATTTTAAGTTTTCTGCATTTACAAGTCCCATCTCCTGTGCCTTCTTCATCAAAAGCTCCATCAATGGTTCCCGCTCGTTAGCCACTTTATTGTCCAGTACAGCATCCTTAAGATACTGCTTCAAGGTACCAACCTCGCGACATGGAGTAAGGTGGAACATCTCCATAATCTCATTGCCATCGATACATGGCTGGAGCAGACGTTTGTAATCACGTTCCTGCAAATCAACAAGTTTCTCACGCACCATCTTGAAATTATCCAGGAAACGCTGCTTGCGAACCTGGTTCTTGCTGGTTATATCTGCTTCGCAGAGGGTCATCAGATCGTTGATATCATCGCCTGCATCATTCAACAGACGGCGAACGGCACTATCCGTTACCTCTTCATCAGCAATCACAATCGGACGCATGTGGAGTTCCACCAGCTTCTGTACATACTTCATCTTTGCATCCATCGGCAGTTTCATACGGCGGAAGATGTTCGGAATCATCTTGGAGCCTATGATATTATGGCTATGGAAGGTCCAACCGATGCTGTTATCCCATCGCTTGCTTTTCGGTTTGCCGATATCATGGAAGAGTGCCGCCCAACGAAGCCAGAGATTATCAGAATGCTTGCATACATTCTCAAGCACCTCCATCGTATGGTCATAATTGTTCTTATGCGCTCTGCCGTTCCGTGTTTCCACCTTATCCATCACTACCAGTTCCGGCAGGATAAGGTCAAGCAGACCTGTATCCTTCAAATAATAAAATCCACTGCTAGGATGCTTAGAGAGCATAATCTTGTTCATCTCGTCACAGATGCGCTCGGCACTGATGATCTTCAGGCGCTCGGCATTACGGGAGAGAGCATCATAGGTCTCATCTTCTATCTGGAAATTGAGCTGAGTGGCAAAACGCACACAACGCATCATACGGAGCGGGTCATCAGAGAAGGTAATATCTGGGTCGAGAGGAGTGGCAATAATACCATCTTCCATATCATAAACGCCATCGAACGGATCTACAAGTTCGCCGAATCGCTTTTTATTCAAGCAGATAGCCATTGCATTGATAGTGAAATCCCGGCGGTTCTGATCATCCTCCAGAGTTCCATCTTCTACAATAGGCTTTCTGGAATCATGGTTATAGCTCTCCTTACGGGCTCCCACAAACTCCACTTCCATATCATGATACTTCACCTGAGCAGTTCCGAAATTCCGGAACACAGAGAGATATGCATTCTTTCCGAGCAATGTTTTCAAGGCAGAAGCTACCTCAATACCACTACCCACCACAACGACATCTATATCATTGGAAGGTCGCTCCAAGAAAAGATCACGCACATATCCACCAACCACATAACATTCCACAGCCAACGAATCCGCTACCTCTGAAATCTTATGAAATATATCCTTATCCAGTATTTGTGCCAGTTCGGCATTGGTCAAATTTCTCATACTCTTTTTTCTTTCGGGGTGCAAAGTTACTGCAAATCGAAGACAATACAAAATAAAAAAAGATTTTTTTTGTTTTTATTGTTGAGATGCAGCGTAACTTATCAAAAGTTACTGCAAAATGAGCGAAAAACAAAATAAATTGCGATTTATTTTTTCTTCCGAATGCAGCGTAACTTATCCAAAGTTACTGCAAATTATGTAAAATACAAAATAATTATTTGGCTATTTCATAATAAATGCGTAAATTTGCACCGAATTTCGAAATTATTATGGCAGATTTATTAAAAACAGAACAGCAGTTTAAGGCTGTCATGGGTGAATGCAGGGCATTATTTGAGAAGAAACTTCATGATTATGGAGCCTCTTGGAGAATCTTGCGCCCTTCTTCTCTGACAGACCAGCTCTATATCAAGGCTAAGCGTATCCGCTCGCTCGAAATCAAGAAAGAATCTTTGGTTGGCGAAGGCATACGTCCGGAATTCATCGCCCTTATTAATTATGGTATTGTGGGACTCATCCAGCTGGAAAAGCCATTCGTGGATGAAGTAGACATGACGCCAGAAGAGGCAATGAAGTTATATGACCTCCATGCACAGGAAGCACTGGAACTGATGCTCAGGAAGAACCATGACTATGACGAGGCTTGGCGTTCGATGAGAGTCAGCAGCTATACTGATTTCATCCTTACCAAGATTCAGCGCGTAAAGGAAATAGAAGATATCGCTGGTGCCACGCTCGTGTCAGAAGGCATTGATGCCAACTATATGGACATCATCAACTATGCCGTGTTTGGAGCCATCAAGATGAGCGAATAAGGGTAAATGAATAAATCAAATGGAGAATAAGGCTACTCATATCTTAACCAAGATTGCGGTGAATATCGGGCGATTGCTCATGGCGACAACCTTCATATTCTCAGGATTCGTGAAGGGAATGGACCCATTGGGTACGCAATACAAGATAACCGACTATCTGGAAGCACTGCATATTGACTGGATATTCCCCTCATGGAGTACACTTGGCATGTCGGTTCTGCTAGGAATGATAGAGTTTGCCATCGGTATTTTCCTGCTGTTTGCCATCCATAGGAGGCAGGTAAGCCGGATTACTCTATTCATCATGAGCGTGATGACGCTGATTACTTTATGGATAGTCATCGCAGACCCTGTAAAAGACTGCGGATGCTTCGGTGATGCCATTATCCTATCGAATACAGAGACTTTCATCAAGAACATCATCCTCCTAGCGATAGCTCTCTTATTGTGGAGAAAGCCGTTCGAAATGAAACGACTGATATCCAAGCCGACTCAATGGATCGTAATCAATTATACGTTCATCTTCTCTATCTGCGTAAGCTTATGGAGTCTGTGGACACTTCCACAATTCGACTTCCGCCCATATCATATCGGTGCCAACATCGCTAAAGGGATGGAAATACCTAAGGGAGCCAAACAGCCTAAGTTTGATACGACCTTCATTCTGGAAAAGAACGGAGAGCGAAAGGAGTTCACGATAGACAACTACCCAGACTCTACCTGGACATTCATCGACAGTAAGACGGTACAGACAGAAGAGGGATATGTGCCTCCTATCCACGATTTCAGTATCGAAGACACTCAGACGGGGCTAGACATCACCCAAGAGGTGATCCATCGTAAGGGATACACCTTCATCTTGGTTTCGCCCCATCTGGAATTTGCCGATGATGCCAATTTTGGGAACATCGATGAGATCTATGAATACGCCAATGATCATGGCTACAAGTTCATCTGCCTTACGGCAAGTACCGAAAAAGGGATCAAGCACTGGCAAGACATCACAGGCGCAGAGTATCCGTTCTATCTCACTGACGAGACCACGCTGAAGACTGTGATCCGCAGCAATCCGGGTCTGCTCTTGCTAAAAGACGGAACCATTATCCAGAAATGGAGCCACAATGATCTCCCAAATATGACGGAGATAGCAGGCAAGCCGCTGGAGCAGACAGAGATAGGTAAGATGCCGGAAGTAAGTGCAGCCAAGAAGATAGCAGGCATGGTTTCATGGTTCGTCATACCATTGGTATTACTCACCATCGCCGACAGGCTCTGGGCATGGGGCGCATGGATTAGAAAGAAAGAGAATTCAAACAGAATATTATCAACTTTTAAAAAGAAAAGAAAAATGAGAAAGAAAATTGTAGCAGGTAACTGGAAAATGAACATGAACCTGCAGGACGGTGTTGCTCTCGCTAAGGAGATCAACGAGGCATTGGTAGCAGACAAACCAAACTGCGACGTAGTAATCTGTACTCCATTCATCCACTTGGCTTCTGTAGCTCAGGTTTTGGATTCAGAGATTGTAGGTCTCGGTGCAGAGAACTGCGCAGACAAGGCTAAGGGTGCTTTCACAGGTGAAGTTTCAGCTGAGATGGTAAAGAGCACAGGTGCTCAGTACGTTATCCTCGGCCACTCAGAGCGTCGTCAGTATTATGGCGAGACAGCAGAGATCTTGAAGGAGAAGGTAGAGTTGGCTTTGGCTAACGGTTTGAAGGTCATCTTCTGCTGCGGTGAGACTCTCGAGGAGCGTGAGGCAGAGAAGCAGAACGAGGTTGTTAAGGCAGAGTTGGAGGGTTCAGTATTCCACTTGAGCGCTGAGGCTTGGAAGAACATCATCCTTGCTTACGAGCCAATCTGGGCTATCGGTACAGGTAAGACTGCTACTTCTGACCAGGCTGAGGAGATGTTGGCATACATCCGCTCTATCGTAGCTGAGAAGTATGGCAACGAGGCTGCTGAGGAGACATCAATCCTCTACGGTGGTAGCTGCAAGGCTAGCAACGCACCTGAGCTCTTCGCTAAGCCAAACATCGACGGTGGCTTGATTGGTGGTGCTTCTTTGAAGGCTGCTGATTTCAAGGGTATCATCGACGCTTGGAAGAAGTAATTAATAAGTCTACAGACTTAATAAAAAATTGAAGGGATGTTTTCTAAGTGAAGAAGCATCCCTTCTTCATCAAAACTACGATATTAATAATAAAAGGAATAGTCATGAAACAATTCGTCACATTATTGATTATCATCCTCAGTACTAGCATGACCGCTCATGCTCAAACTTACCTGGATCATCTGAAAGAGAAGAATCAGGGACAGGGTGTTGTGACCGTTCACCAAAGCAAGGCAATAGATGAATTGGTTAACGGAAAGAAGATTACGCCCCAAGACGACAAGACCAAGACTACACCACAACCACAAAAGAACGGAACAGATACTCAGCAGAAGGGAGTAACTCCTACTACTCAGCACAAACAGGGTCCAGACTCATTAAAGAAGACTGAACCTCAGCGCCATGAGACAGCCAAAGAAGGTGTCCATACAAGTAACGCGCAAAAATCAGAAACCCCAAAAGACGAAACAGACAACACTGTTGTAGACATGCGCAAGAAAGTGATGCGCAAGAGCTATAAGGTTACAGGATATAGAGTACAGGTTTATGCCGGAGGCAATTCACGCAACGACCGTCTGAAAGCAGAACAGACTGGCAATACACTCAAGATGAAATTCCCGGAACAGCCAGTATATGTTCATTTCTACTCACCAAGATGGATTTGCCGCATGGGCAACTTCCGCAACCTTAACGATGCCCGGAAGGTATTGATTAAGGTAAAAGCACTTGGATACAAGCAAGCCTGCCTCGTAAAGGGACAGATTACAGTGCAGTATTAAAAAGTGAAGAGTGAAGAATGAAGAATTCAACAGCTTTACTAATAATAAAGTTCAATGTTCAAAGCTCAAAGTTCAAAGTAAATAAGATATGAATCCAGAAACAGAATTTCGCGAGGGATTAGACGAACTCGCAGGCCACTATAAAGAAGTATTGAAACTCTTGGGTGAAGATCCTGAGCGTGAAGGTCTTGCAAATACTCCCATGCGTGTGGCTAAGGCTATGCAGATATTGACCCGCGGCTACACCCAGGATGCTCATAAGGTATTGACAGATGCCTTGTTTGATGAAAAGTACAACCAGATGGTAATTGTAAAGGACATCGACTTCTTCTCGATGTGCGAGCACCACATCTTGCCTTTCTACGGAAAGGTTCATGTAGCCTATATCCCAAACGGAAAGATTACCGGTCTCAGCAAGATAGCACGTGTGGTAGATATCTACAGCCATCGTCTGCAGGTGCAGGAACGCCTTACACAACAGATTAAGGACTGCATCCAAGAGACTTTAAATCCACAGGGAGTGATGGTTGTGATTGAAGCCAAGCACATGTGCATGCAGATGAGAGGTGTGGAGAAGCAGAATTCCATTACAACAACAAGTGATTATAGTGGCGTATTCAATTCCCTGAATACCCGTCAGGAGTTCATGAACCTGTTGAGAGGAGAAACAAAGAGAATTTAATTATTATAATGATTAGTTATTAGTGATTATTGATTGGCATGAGAGTCTATTAGTAATCACTAATCACTATAAAATAATCAATAAACACGATGTTAAGGTTTATATCCTGGAATGTAAATGGCCTTCGCGCTTGCGTTGGCAAGGACTTCGAGAACCAGTTTAAGGCGCTCGATGCAGATTTTTTCTGCCTGCAGGAAACAAAAATGCAGGAAGGACAGCTCGATCTGACCTTTGAAGGCTACGAGAGTTATTGGAACTATGCAGAAAAGAAAGGATACTCAGGTACGGCCATCTATACCAAGCACAAGCCTTTGAGCGTAAGCTACGGTATGGGTGTGGAAGAACACGACCACGAAGGCCGCATCATCACTCTGGAATATGAGCAGTTCTATCTCGTTACATGCTATACCCCCAACTCTCAGACAGAATTAAAGCGTCTGGATTATCGAATGACTTGGGAAGACGATTTTCACAAGTTTCTGAAGGCTCTTGACGCCAAGAAGCCTGTTGTAATCTGTGGTGACCTGAATGTAGCTCACGAAGAAATCGATATCAAGAATCCGAAGACCAACCGTCGCAATGCAGGTTTCACCGACGAGGAACGAGAAAAGATGACCATCCTCCTCAGCGACGGCTTTACCGACAGTTTCCGTTATCTTCATCCGGAAGAAGTAACCTATTCGTGGTGGTCTTACCGCTTCAAGGCCCGTGAGAAGAACGCAGGTTGGCGTATCGACTACTTCCTGGTATCCGACAGCATCAAAGACAGGATAACAGAAGCCAGGATTCATACAGAAATCATGGGCAGCGACCACTGTCCTGTAGAAGTTGATTTAGACATCTAATCAGATATCCCTAGAGAGACAAAAGATTCAGATATCAAATACAAAGGCAAAAGAAGGGCTGGCGAGATTTCGCCAGCCCTTTTCAGTTACGCACATATCAGAAAAAAGATGGGGATGTACCTTCCTCACGGAAGCCATCCCCATATTGGTCATATCAACATAAAATTTTAATTTATATAAGAGAGATTTTCTTTAATTCCAATGAAGAAACCGTTTCCAAGGTTTTAAATCTTACATGAACTGCTGGATTTCAGAGAGATTTCTCTTCTCTGTAGTACCATCCTTGTAAGTTACCATGAAGTAATCGTGAACAGACTTACCATTCTTGAACTGAACGACAGCCGCACCGCCTTCACGGAGCTGGAGAGTGAAGTAACCCTCACGCTTGCCATTGACATACTTGCCATGCCACTTCTCCTTACCATTCTTATAGTAGGTAGTAACCTCACCATTGAAGATAGTATTGCGATCGTTACCGAGATCTACAAAGCTGTAGCCACCCTCAGCACGGAGATTACCATTCATATAGAAGTCTTGGAACACATCCTTCTTATTGACGCCTGTGCCAGTAGTCATTAGCAGTCTGTAATAACTAGCCTGCTCTGCACTTGCTACGTTACTCATATTTTCTGCATAGAAAATAGTGTCAGCTACTACTGTTGCATTCTCTACGTGCTTACGACCGAAAGCTGCTACAGTCATAAAAGCCATCAATGAGAATAATATAACTCGTTTCATATTCTTAATTTTTTAGATTGAATTTGTTGTTGTTTATTTCTTTTTTCTGGTGCAAAGATACAATGAAATTCTCAATGTTGTATATTCTCTTAACGCAATTTTATTTTATTTTTTGCCCCAGTTTTACTTTTTCCGTGAAAACGTACACAGAATTACAATTTGTTATTTTTGCACCTCCAATTACGCACTTTGAAAGTAGTTACAAGAAATAATACCCTATTTTACCTATCATCTCTTTACATATTGTAAACTCATTTATCATTTCATGTCGTATAAAAGAAACTTTTTTTCATCAGAAACATAAACTTTTTCGCCCGTTTGCTAGCTTATGTTCATTTTATTTTGTACTTTTGCAGAAAATATATCATAAATTATATCATATAATAAGGTATACGCATGAAACATTTTACAATTTTCATCATCATATTGGCCACACTTGGGCTTTGGTCTTGCAAAGACTCAGAGGGAACCATCGGAGATTCACCCATCACTGCCAACGGACAGGATAGGGATAGTGACATCATTACGGGAGATGACTACATCTACCATCTCCCCGTCATATTCCATGTATTCTACAAAGACAGCAAAAACCCGAAACAGTATATATCCAATGCCCGACTCAAGGAGCTGCTAGACAATGTCAACGAGCTATATCAAGGCAATGTATATAATATCAGTCTCGACACCATCGAGAGTGAGAACCTCCATATACAGTTCGAACTTGCCGAATACGACCTCAATGGAAAGAAACTGAAGACGCCAGGCGTAGAATACATCAAGATAGCAGAAGACTCCCTAGACTGTGAAGAGTTCATGCGCAGCAAGTCGAACGCCAAATACTCCTGGAACCAAAACGACTACATCAATGTGATGGTCTATACCTTCAAGAATACCGATGCAACGTCGACAACTCTTGGCATCAGCAATGTACCCTACAAGGTAGCCGGTTATCCTGATTTGGAAGGCTTGACCAACGGCAAGAATTATCCGCTCAGCAAGCCAAACAGTTTCCCATACTGCGTATCCCTCAATGCCATCTATGTGGATAAGAAATACGAGGGTACCCGATATACGACCGACAAGAAGCAGAAGAATTATCAGTATAATACAGCAGATCCGAATGCCACGCTGGCCCACGAACTGGGGCATTATCTGGGACTTTTCCACACATTCTCCGAAAAGCCAGACAAGAAAGACAAATCAGAGCCGGCTGATGACGATGATGATTCAGACTATTGTCAAGATACACCTAGCTACAACAGAATAGCGTATAACAAATGGCTCGTCAGCTACATGGCAGAAGCCAAAAAGATCAAGCCAGATACGACATTCACGGTGAAACAACTTGCCAAACGCTCCAACAATCAGGGAAAAGAATGGCAGGCAGACAATCTGATGGATTACAGCATCTGCTACAGCATGCGGTTCACTCCAGATCAAGCCTATCGAATAAGACAGGTATTGTACTATTCGCCGCTCATTCCGGGTCCGAAGAAGGCAAGAACCACCACAAGAGCATGGAATGAGATGCCAGAAGAAGAATTCGACCTTCCGAATGTCTTGGCCAAGGGAAGAACCATCAGGCTGAAAGACATTCAGACCCGCACCTTCCATGACAAATAAACAGATTCAATATCATCAAACAGCAGAATATAGAATATGAAATATACAATCAAGGCTCCAAGCCAACTCAACGCAAGCATCAACTTGCCTGCATCCAAAAGTATCAGCAACAGAGCGCTCGTCATCAGTGCGATGGCAGGAAGCAACATCCAGCCCGACAACCTGAGCGACTGTGATGATACAGAGGTGATTATTGTAGCCCTCAAGGATATGCCAGAGGTCATCAACATCAAAGCTGCAGGTACTGCCATGCGATTCATGACTGCTTACCTGGCTTCTACAGAAGGTGAACACACCATCACGGGTACCGAGCGCATGCAGAGCCGCCCTATAGGCATTCTGGTAGATGCCCTTCGCTATCTGGGCGCAGACATCACCTATGAAAAGAAGGAAGGCTATCCCCCACTCCATATCAAGGGCAAGCCGCTGGAAGGAGGCCATCTGGAAATTGTGGGCAACATCAGTTCGCAATACATCTCAGCCCTCCTCATGATTGGTCCTATCCTCAAGAACGGATTGGAACTGAAACTGACAGGCGAAATTGCATCCCGACCATACATCGACCTGACGCTCTGGACGATGAGGGAATATGGTGCTGAAGCAGAATGGACTGATATGGATACCATCACCGTCAAACCGCAGCCATATAAAAGCACTCCTTATCAGATAGAAAACGACTGGAGCGCCTCTTCTTACTGGTATGAGATGATGGCCCTCAACAGCAATTCCAATTCCCTCATCAAGCTCGAAGGTCTAATGGACAGCTCCAAGCAGGGCGATTCGGTTGTGAAATACATCTTCAGTCTGCTGGGTGTAAAGAGCGAATTCGAAAGTCGCGACACCCTGAGCACTGTTGCCTTGAAGGCGAATCGCTGCCTGTTGCCGAAATTCGAATATGATTTCACGGGCTCACCAGATTTGGCTCAGACCATCGTAGTAGCCTGCTGCGCCCTTGGTGTCAAGTTCAAGTTTACCGGTCTTGCCAGTTTGAAGATCAAGGAAACCGACCGTATCGAAGCATTGAAGACGGAACTGAAGAAGGTGGGTTATGTGATTCGCGATGAGAATGACAATACGCTCATCTGGGATGGTGAAACCTGCGAGCCTACGTTCGCTCCTATCGACACCTACGAAGACCATCGCATGGCTATGGCTTTCGCTCCTCTCGCTTTCAAGTTTCCACAGATAGAAATCAACAACCCGGAAGTTGTGAGCAAGTCTTACCCACAATACTGGGAGGACCTCAAGAAAGTAGGGTTTGAAATAAGTGAAGAGTGAAGAATAAAAAGTGAAGAATTCTACAGCCTTTGCTAATCATAAAGTTCAAAGCTCAAAATTCAAAGTTCAAAGTTCAAAGTAAATGCTATATTTAGTTTTAGCCTTGGTGGTATTAGGCCTGATAAGCGCCCTGTTCGGTATCTTCTCTCATCGCAAGGGAGAGGAAGAGGAACCTTTGCAGGAAGGAGTATCGTGCAACACCTGCAATGGGGAAAACTCTAAATGCGAACAGGACTGCATGATGGAAGCAGCCATCAAGGAAATAGAATATTACGATGACGAAGACCTCGACCGGTTTGCTGGTCGCGAAGCCGATTCCTATACCGACGAAGAGGTGGAGGAATTCTCAGAGGTGCTCTATACGATGCAACCAGAAGAAGTAGCCGGCTGGAACAGAAGCCTCATTCTGCGGGGCATCAACCTTCCTAACCAGCTGAAAGATGAAGTCATCAACTTTTTAAGCTAGAATTTTACAGTTCAAACTTAAATGTTCAGCAGCTCCGCTAATTATAAAGTTCAAAGCTCAAAGTTCAAAGTAATGGATATACTGCAGTATACATTTTTCCAGAATGCGCTCATAGGAGCTTTCCTATCCAGCATCCTATGCGGATTCATCGGAACCTATATAGTTACCCGCCGACTGGTTTTCATCAGCGGCGGCATCACCCATGCCTCTTTCGGTGGCATCGGAATCGGTGTATATGCGGGGCTCAACCCCATTTTCTCAGCCATGGCTTTTGCCATACTGAGTGCTTTTGGCGTACAATGGATTTCCAGGAAGAAAGACGTGCGCAAAGACTCTGCCATCGCCATGTTCTGGACACTGGGAATGAGTGTGGGCATCATCTGCTGTTTCCTTACACCCGGATTCATGCCCGATCTTCCCTCCTTCCTCTTTGGCAGCATCCTAGCCATCGATAGTGCTGACTTGTGGCTGCTGGGCGGTCTCACCCTCATCGTTGCGCTGCTCTTCACATTCCTGCTGCGCCCCATTCAGAACATTGCTTTCGACAGCACGTTTGCCAGGTCGCAGCACCTGCCCGTCACAGCCATAGAATATTTGATGATGACGCTCATCGCCATGACCATTGTAGCCACGCTGAAGATGGTGGGCATCGTACTCGCCATCAGCCTGCTTACCATTCCGCAGATGAGCGCCAATCTCTTTACCAACAATTACAGGAACATGATTGCCGTCAGCATCCTGCTGGGATGGATAGACTGCCTGGTGGGATTATATGCCAGCTATCTGCTCAACGTGCCTTCAGGCGCCACCATCATATTCGTCAGCATCATCCTCTTTGCCCTCGCCAAGGGATATAAGATGCTCCGGCATTCATAAAGATAATATAATAAGGTGAAACAACAGAATACTTTTCATTACGCCCTAGGCTTTGTCTTCCTGACGACAGCCCTGATTCTTACCGGATGCTCTACGCAGAAGAATACAGCGCAGAGCAGATGGTGGCACGCCTTTAATGCAAAGTACAACACCTATTATAATGGTACACTCGCCTATATCGATGGTTCGCTGGAGAAAGAGACGGGAAACAAGGACAACTATACCGAGCAGATTCCGCTCTATACCGTGAGCAACAAGAACAGCCGGGAAATCGGCAAGGCCAACTTCGACCGCGCCATCGAGAAATGCGAGAAGGCCATCCATCAGCACAGCATCAAGCGAAGACCGGAATGGACCAAAAACCGCCGCAAGACAGCCAAAGACATCGAATGGCTGAGTCGCCGGGAATACAACCCGTTCCTCTGGAAGGCATGGATGCTGATGGGCCGTTCGCAGTTCTATCAGGGAGATTTCGAGTCGGCAGCCGCCACCTTTTCCTATATGAGTCGCCTCTACGCCACCCAGCCCGCCATCTACGGCAAAGCCCGGGCCTGGCTCGCCAAATGCTATATCGAGCAGAACTGGAATTACGATGCCGAAGACGTGATTCGCAACATACTTCGCGATTCCATCCACTGGCGTGCCCAGAAAGAATGGGATTATACCTTTGCCGATTACTATATCCACACCGGCAATGCCGAGCAGGCCATTCCTTACCTCAGGAAAGTAATCAGCCACGAGATGCGCCGCAAGCAGAAAGCACGCGAATGGTATCTGATGGGACAGCTTCAGGCATCCATCGGCAACAAGAAAGAAGCCTATAAAGCCTTCAGGCACGTGATTCGCCAGAATCCACCTTACGAACTCGCCTTCAACGCCCGCATTGCCATGACCGAAGTGATGGCGAAAGACAATGCCGGCAAGATGATCAGCAGGCTGAAACGAATGGCTGCCTCCGACAACAACAAAGAATATCAGGACCAGATATACTATGCCATCGGCAATATACACCTCAGCAGGAAAGATACCCTGCAAGCCATAACGGCATACGAGAAAGGCAATCAGAAATCTACCCGCAACGGCATAGAAAAAGGCGTCTTGCTGCTGCATCTGGGCGATTTGTACTGGACCAAGGAGAAATTCTCCGATGCACGCAGATGCTACGGAGAAGCCATCGGACTGCTGGATAAGGACAGAAAGGACTACCAGCAACTCGCCAACCGATCCAAGGTGCTCGATGAACTGGTGCCCTATACCGATGCCGTGCAGTTGCAAGACTCATTGCAGCAACTTGCCAGGATGAGCGAGAAAGAACGCAATGCTGCCATCGACAGGGTTATTGACGCCCTGAAAAAGAAGGAAAAGGAAGAAAGAAACAGAAAGGCGGAGGAAGAAGCGGAATCAACCCTCCGGCAGGACGGCGGCAACCTTGCCAACAACAACAACTTTGCCTCCAGCAACAGCCCGCAGAAAAACAATGAGAATAGCGCCAACACCCCTGCCAACGGGCAATGGTATTTCTACTCTCCGCTGACCGTAAGCCAGGGAAAGGCGCAATTCCAGAAACTCTGGGGCAAGCGAGATAACGTGGACAACTGGCAACGCATCAACAAGACCGTTGTTGCCAACGCTGCCGGAGCTGAAGAGATAACAGATGAACAGAGAGACTCGCTGGCACAGGCTGCCGAACAGGAAGATTTACTCAAGCAGACTTCAGACAGTGCCGTCAACGATCCGCACAGACGCGAGTATTACCTGGCACAGATTCCGTTCACCCCAGAACAATTGGCTGAGAGCAACAAGCTGCTGGAAGACGGTCTGTATCATGCCGGAGTCATCTTCAAGGACAAGCTCGACAACCTGCCACTGAGCCGGAAATCCCTGCTGAGACTGGTCAACAACCATCCAGACTATGCACATCTGGATGACGCCTACTACCATCTATATCTGCTCTATTCCAGAGAACGGAAACCAGAGATGGCACAGACCTATCTGCAGAAACTGAAGGCAGAATACCCGGAAAGCCAGTGGACTACCCTCCTTTCCGACCCATACTATGCAGAGAATGCCAAGCGGGGGGTGCAGATAGAAGATTCTCTCTACACGCTCACCTATCAGGCTTTCAGGGACGGGGAATATGAAAAGGTGGAAAGGAACGCCCAGATATCACGGAACCGCTTCCCTGATGGGGCAAACCGTGATAAATTCCTCTTCATCGGCGGCCTCAGCAAGCTGAACGACGGCGATATCAAGAGCTGCCTGGCAGACCTCAAGGAAGTGGTCAGCAAGTATCCCGACAGCCGTCTGAGCGAGATGGCAGGTATGATCATCAACGGCGTGGATGCCGGCAGACGACTCTATGGGGGCAAATTCGACCTCAACGACGTATGGACCCGCAGAAGCATAGAGCTCAACGACCGGGATTCCACCAGGCAGAAGGGATATAGCCCGGAACGCAATGCCAGCTTCGTGTTCCTCCTTGCCTACGATCCGGACAAGACCAACGAGAACCAGCTGCTCTTCGAGATGGCGAAGTACAACTTTACCTCCTACATGGCACGCTATTTCGATATTAATATCGAGGACTTGGAGGGACTGCATCGCATGCAGATTAGTGGTTTCAACAGTTATGACGAAGCCCGCCAGTACGCCAACGCCGTATACCAGCAGCCCGCCATCAAGCGTCTGCTGGGCAATGTACGTGCCTACGTCATCAGCGAGCCGAACCTGAAGCTCCTGGGTACCAGCCATACCTACGAGGAGTATGAGAAGTTCTACAGCAAGCATTTCGCCCCTCTCCCTGTCAGCAAGCTTCCATTGCTTCTCGAACCTGCCGAAACAGCTCCAGCAGCAGAAGAAGAGCCTTCTTCAGAAGAGGCTACTTCTGAAGAATCGCCCAAAGCGGAACAATCACAAGAAGATAACACGCTGACAGTTCCAATAACCCCACAGGACGAACCGCTAAGCAGCGGAGAACTCGAAGTAGAAGGCAAGAAGGAAGAGATTCCGGAAAAGAAAGACGACGGAATCCTCGTGATTCCAAACCAGAAGGAAAAGAAAGACGACGGAACCCTCGTGATTCCAAACCAGAAGAAAGAGAAGAAGGAAGAAGATACCGGCATCTATTTTGATGACAGCAACTCTTCAGAAAGCATCGAACTGGAAGATGAATATTTCGAACTGGAAGGGTTCTAATGAATTGCCCATAGCGCCTGATGCATAACCAATGCACAGCGCTATGGGCAAGTTTCGTTTACAGAGAACAGAAGAATGTCACCAGGAACGGTACGGAGAAATCCACACAGAAACCATGGAAGATGGAAACGACGATGAAGCTCTCGCCCGAACTGCGGGTGATGATGGGCAACGTGGTATCCATCGTGGTGGCGCCACCTACGCTGATAGGTGCCAGTTTGCCGAAATACCTAGCCAGCAGCGGAGCACACAGCAGGGTGAGAATCTCGCGGCAGATGTTGGCTAGAAGGGCGATGGTACCCAGTTCTGCACCACGATACTGGGTGATGAAGATACTCGACAGCGAGTAGTATCCGAAGCCCGAACCGATGGCAAGACAGTCGCTGAGCTGGCGATGCCCCAATACCAGGGAGGCAGCAGCACATCCGGCAAAAGTTCCCAGAATGGTCATCACCGGCAGCATCATCAGCCGGGGATTCACCTTTCTGAAACTCTTCAATATAGAGGTATCGCAACCGATGCTGATACCCACGCAGAACATCAGGCAGCAGAGCGCATAATAGCTCACGTCGCTCGCCGGGAAGCTGGACGGAATCACATCACACAAGCCCACGATGATGCCCAGCACGAAGAAACCCACGATAATCAGACTACCTTTCATTTCCCAGCCTCCTTTCTGCAGACGTATCTCCACAATGCCCAGGCAAAGATTGCACTACCCAGACTTCCGGCTATCGTCAGCACGATGGCCTCAAGACCTAGAGTCTGCAGACCATTGACGATATGCGGGTTAGCCCCCACCTCGATACCGAGCAGGAACAGCAGCACCCATATCAGCGCTGTGATAACCCGGCCAATAAAACTCATTTTCCTGTTGCGAAGCAGATATCCCGTACCTATTCCGCACAACATAATCATTACAATCTTGAGCATTGTTTTCTTCTTTCTTCGTTTATTTTTCGTTTATTCATTACTAAATAATAATAACGGATTCCCGGTCTTTATATTATATCCTAACCCAAGAATACAACACTTTCAGCCCTATTAACATACTTTAATAGCAAGAATCGTTCTCCATTCAAGAATTCTTTGTACTTTAGCATCTTAAAAAAAGATACATTTATGAGCAACGGATTATTACTTTGGGTAGACGACGAGATAGAGCTTCTCAAAGCCCATATCATCTTTCTGGAAAAGAAAGGATACGAGGTGGTGACGGTGAGCAACGGGGCCGATGCCATCGACCAATGCAGGCAGCAGACCTTCGACCTCATCCTCCTCGACGAGATGATGCCGGGACTGAGCGGACTGGAGACCTTGCAGCATATCAAGGACATCCAGCCAGCCACACCCGTTGTGATGTGTACAAAAAGTGAAGAAGAAAACATCATGGACCAGGCTATCGGTTCCAAGATAGCCGACTATCTCATCAAGCCCGTAAACCCGAACCAGATTCTCCTGTCGCTCAAGAAGAATATACACCGCAAGGACATCGTGACGGAGGTAACGCAGAGCGGATACCAGCAGGACTACCAGCAGATAGCCATGCAGATGATGGACTGCCGCAACTTTCAAGACTGGATGGAAGTATACCGCCGGCTGGTGAAATGGGAGCTGGAACTGAGCGATACCGACAGTTCGATGACCGAGATGCTCTCCATGCAGAAGGAGGAGGCGAACATCGGCTTTGCCAAATACATCGCCAGGAACTATATGGACTGGGTAGACCCGAAGAATCTGGGCAAGGTGGTGGAAGGCAGACCCGTGATGAGTCCGGACATCTTCAAGACCAAGCTCTTCCCGATGCTCGACAAGGACGAAAAGGTGTTCCTCATCGTGATAGACAACTTCCGCTACGACCAGTGGAAGATGCTGGCGAAAGACATCGGCGACATGTACGACATCGAGGAAGACATGTATATGAGCATCCTGCCCACAGCCACCCAGTATGCCCGGAATGCCATCTTCAGCGGACTGATGCCCAACAAGATAGCCGAAATGTTTCCGGAACTGTGGGTGGACGAAGACGAAGAGGAAGGCAAGAACCTCAACGAGAAGCCGCTCATCCAGACGCAGCTGGACAGATATCGCAAGCACTACAGCTTCAGCTATCACAAGGTGAACGATTCGGCTGGAGCCGACAAGTTCCTGGAGCATTACAATGAATGCAAGGGCAACGACCTGAATGTGCTCGTCATCAACTTCATCGACATGCTCTCGCATGCACGAACCGAATCCAAGATGGTAAGGGAGCTGGCGAATACGGAATCTGCCTACCGCAGCATCACCCGGAGCTGGCTGCGCCACTCGGTACTGGCAGAGCTGTTCAAGCGGCTTGCCCAGAGCGATTTCAAGGTAATCATCACCACCGACCATGGCAGTATCCGCGCATCGAAGCCCATCAAGATTGTAGGCGACCGCAATACGAACACCAACCTGCGCTACAAGCTGGGCAAGAACCTGGCGTATAATGCCAAGGAAGTATTCACCATCAAGGAGCCCCACAAGGCACAGCTGCCTGCTCCTAATCTGAGCACTGCGTATGTCTTCGCCTACGGTGATGCCTTCTTCGCCTATCCGAACAACTATAATTATTATGTGTCGTACTACAAGGACACCTTCCAGCATGGTGGCATCTCGATGGAGGAAATGCTCATTCCACTCATCACGCTGACACCGAGAAAGAGATAAGCAAAGACTCCAGCAGCCTTAGCTAATCATAAAGTTCAATGTTCAAAATTCAAAGTTCAAAGTAAATATATGAAGATTAAGATTGATTCATTAGACAACATCCATGTAGCTGCCAGAGAATTTCTGGATAACATGGGCGACGGCAAGGTCTTTGCCTTCTATGGCAAGATGGGTGCCGGAAAAACAACATTTGTCAAAGCTATCTGCGAAGAGTTGGGAGTAGATGACGTCATCACCTCTCCTACCTTTGCCATCGTCAACGAATATACCGCTGGTAATGGCGACCCTGTCTATCACTTCGATTTCTATCGCATCAAGAAGCTGGACGAGGTATACGATATGGGCTATGAGGACTATTTCTACAGCGGAAACCTCTGCTTCCTGGAGTGGCCGGAGCTGATAGAAGACCTCCTGCCAGAAGACTGCACCAAGGTGACTATCACCGCCGAGGAGGATGGCAGCAGAAGCGTAGAATGGTAAGAAAAATACGTCCCGACGCAGACTTTACTACGTCCCGACGCAGTTCTCAGTACGTCCCGACGTAGCACGGTCTGCGTCGGGACGTATTTTCATACCCCTCGTGATGCAGTTGCCCGCCCCTCGCCGTGCAGCTACAGCCCCCTCGTAACGCTACCCAGCGGGCATGCAAAAAGTGACAAAGTCACTCGTCACCTTCTGCCAACAAAAAAGCACCTGACCAGAGACGGAAAATCTCCAGCCAGATGCCTTTAACCATTTTGCTTTCAGGACTTTACAAGAGAGCCTGGAACTTCTCAGTCAGGGTTGCCTTTGATGTAGCACCTACGAACTTGTCTACCAGCTGACCACCCTTGAAGAAGAGGATAGTAGGGATGTTGCGAACACCAAACTCCATAGCGATGTCGTCATTCTCCTCTACATCACACTTACCAACAACGATTTTACCATCAAACTCCTCAGCCAATTCTGACACGATAGGAGCAATCTGACGGCAAGGACCACACCATGTAGCCCACAAATCTACTACCAATGGCAACTCGCCATTCTTGTAACTCTCGAAATTCTCTGTTGTAATTGTTACTTCCATTTTCTGTACTTTTTATTTTATTTATGATTAATATTATCTGAGTATATTAACTAGTTAATCTGATAAGACATCTTCGGGTTGTCGTTCACGAACTGAATCAGTTCCCGGCTCACTCCTATCGCCCTGTCCTGTGCACGCATCGTAAAGTTGGTGTTGGTCTCAGAGTCATGAATCTGTATGAAGAGCTGCGCATGGCCCTCATCGTTCTCAACCAGCGTCTTGAGGTCGTTCACCAGCGTATCATCAACGATAGAGCTGTCGATGGAAATCGTAAACTTCTCCAATCTGTTCTCCTTCACGGTCTGCAGATATTCCACCGTACTGATCTTGAAGTCGAGATAGTTGCTGTTGCCATAGCGGGCTACGCACTTTGCCGTAACAAAGATGGTACTTCCCTCCACCATGACGCCTCGCCAGGTGCCCCAGTCCTCACCGAAAAGTGCCAGTTCGCCCGACCCCTCAAAGTCTTCGAGGGTAACGAATCCACAAGGCTTTCCGGTCTTGGTAAACTTGGATTTCACCTCGGTGATGATGCCGCCGAAGACGATGTCTTCCTTCTTGGCAAGCGCAACCTTGTCGCCCAGCTCCGCACAATGGGTATTGCAGAGGTTCTTGAGGATAATCTCATAATCATCCAGCGGATGAGCCGAGAGATAGATGCCCACCAGCTCGCGCTCCCTGTTCAGTCGCTCGATGGTGCTCCAGCCTTCCACCTCAGGAATAGGCGGAGTGGCTATCTCTACTGCTTCGGTTCCTCCGAAGAGCGATGTAGCCGCCTCCTGCTGCTCGCGCTGATAGAGCTGGCCATAGCGCACCAAGGTATCGAGGAAGGTCTCACCCTTGCTGTTCTTGCCGAAGAACTGCTCACGGCGGATGCCGAAGCTGTCGAAACCGCCACTCAGCGCCAAGGTCTCGAAAGCCTTGCGGTTAACGCAGGAGAAGTCTACACGTTCTGCAAAATCGAAGATGGTCTTATAGGGACCGTTCTTCTCCCTTTCTGCCACGATGGCATCGGCAGCCGGAGCTCCCATACCCTTGATAGCAGAAAGACCGAATCGGATTTCGCCATGTTCGTTCACACCGAAGGCACGGTAACTCTCGTTCACGTCAGGTCCCAGCGTCTTGATATCCATCGACTGGCACTCCTCCATCAGCTTGGTGATTTCGGTAATCTGGGCAAAGCGGCGGGTCATCAGCGCTGCCATGTATTCGGCAGGATAGTGAGCCTTGAGATAAGCCGTCTGATAGGCTACCCACGAATAGCAGGTGGCATGCGACTTGTTGAAGGCGTAGGAAGCAAACTTCTCCCAGTCGCTCCATATCTTCTCCAACACCTTCGGATCGTGTCCGTTCTCCTGTCCCTGCTTGATGAATTTAGGCTTCATTGCATCTACGATTGCCTTCTTCTTCTTACCCATCGCCTTACGGAGGGCATCAGACTCACCTCGGGTGAAGCTGGCAAGCTGACGGGAAAGGAGCATCACCTGCTCCTGATAGACCGTGATGCCGTAGGTATCCTTCAGATACTTCTCCATGCACGGGATATCGTAGGTAATCGCCTGCTTACCGTTCTTGCGGGCGATGAAGTCAGGGATATAGTCCATAGGACCCGGACGGTAGAGGGCATTCATGGCGATGAGGTCCTCAAACACCGTAGGCTTCAGCTCGCGGAGATACTTCTGCATGCCAGGCGACTCGAACTGGAAGGTTCCGATGGTCTGTCCGCGCTGGTAGAGCTGATAGGTCAGCTCATCATCGATAGGGATGGCATCGAGGTCTACCACGTCGCCCGTGGTCTGCTTGATGACCTTGCATGCCTCCTTCATCTCGGAGAGGGTCTTCAAGCCCAGGAAGTCCATCTTGATGAGTCCGGTGGTCTCGATGACGTGACCGTCGTATTGGGTTACTGCCGTCTTCAGTCCCGGAAAATCAGGGTCATCGGCAGTAGATACAGGCACCCAGTTGCTGATAGGGTCTCGGCAGATGATGAATCCGCAGGCATGGATACCCGTGCCACGGATGGTGCCCTCCAGCATCTTGGCATATTTGATGGTATTGCTCTCGCGGGGGTCGGTGGAGTATTCTGCCTCTCTCAGCTCCGGCGTATACTTGATGGCATTGGGAAGATTCATCTTCGCGCCGTCAGGCAGACGGTCTGGAATCGCCTTGCAGAGCGCATTCGCCTTGTCGAGCGGCAGCTTCTCTACTCGGGCCACGTCCTTGATGGAGTTCTTCGTTGCCATCGAACCGTATGTAATAATGTGGGCACAGTTCTCATGACCGTACTTATCCATTACCCAGCGCAAGACCTTGCCTCGTCCATCATCATCAAAGTCGGTATCGATATCAGGCAGGTTGACACGGTCAGGGTTCAGGAAACGCTCAAACAGGAGGTCGTACTTCAAAGGGTCAATCTTGGTAATGCCCAGGCAATAGGCCACCACGGAACCAGCCGCAGAACCACGGCCCGGACCCACCATCACGCCCAGCTCCTCGCGAGCCGCCCTGATGAAGTCGCTCACGATGAGGAAGTAGCCAGGGAAACCCATGGTCTTCATCACGTGGAGCTCGAAGTTCACATGCTCGTCCACGTTCGCCGGCAGCGGATCTCCATAGAGCTGCCTGGCTCCCTCGTAGGCAAGATGGCGCAGATACTCGGCCTCAAACTTGATGCGGTATATCTTGTCGTAGCCGCCCAGACGGTCAATCACCTTCTGTCCTTCCTCCGGCGGCAGCTGATTCTCGCCGTTCTCATCGCTGGTGAATTCCTTGTAAAGGTCTTCCTCTGATACCTTCTGGCGCAGTTGCTCCTCGGTACCGAAACTCTCCGGAATGGGGAAGAAAGGCATGATTGGTCCGTGGTCGATGCTATAGATTTCCACCTTGTCAAGCACCTCCAGCGTGTTAGACAGTGCCTCGGGAATATCCGAGAAGACATCATTCATCTCCTGACGGGTCTTGAACCACTCCTGCTTGGAATATCGCATACGGTTAGGATCGTCCAGGTCCTTGCCGGTAGCTATACAGAGCAGGTGGTCGTGGGCCTCAGCCGTCTCCTTGTCCTCGAAGTGGCAGTCGTTGGTGCATACGAGCTTGATGCCGTATTCCCTAGCCATCTCTATGAGCACCTTGTTGGCCTTCTGCTGCAGCTGGAAAGCCTCGCGGTTGGCCAGGAAAGGAAGCGGTTCCTTCACCTCGTGGCGCTGAAGCTCCAGATAGTAGTCGTCGCCAAAGAGATTATGATACCACTCGCAAGCCTCGCGGGCTCCCTCGATGTCGCCATGCAATATCTTAGACGGAACCTCACCGGCAATACATGCCGAACAGACTATCAGATCCTCGTGGTATTTTTCCAGGTCGGCACGGTCGGTTCGCGGACGCATATAGTATCCATCCACCCAGGCATTGCTGACCAGCTGGATGAGGTTCTTGTATCCATTATAGTTTTTGGCAAGCACGATGAGGTGGTAACCACTCATATCGCCCTTGTCTTTCTCACGGTCTTCCTTTCTTCGGCGGGCCACGTACATCTCACAGCCAATGATAGGCTTGAAGGGCTCCAGTCCCTCTTTCTTGCGATCCTTGTTCACCTTGGCGCAATAATCCGTGAGTTCCTTAATACCGAACATCACACCATGGTCGGTAACAGCCATACCCTTCATGCCGTCCTTGATGGCCTTGTCAACGAGATGCGGAATCTTAGACTGACCGTCGAGGATGGAATACTGCGTATGCACATGTAAATGAACAAAATCTTCCATTATACGTTCTAAATTTCAAAATTTGAGTCCAAAGTTACGGCTAAAAGTTGATATTCCAAAAGAAAAAAGAGAAAAAATTGAAAAACATAAAAGAAACGCCCAAAAAATTTGCTAAAACGACAAAAATACAGTACCTTTGCACCAATAAAAACTTAATCCTACCTTATGGGACAAAAAATAAAGAAACTGAAAAAGATAAGACTGCATCGCGAAGGCACTGATCAGCTGGTGGGCGGAGCGATAGCGTTAGTAGCCATTGCGGCGATATTATGGGGAGCTTTTGACACCAAAATTCCATTCTGGATTTTCTTGGTTGTCTTCGGTGTGGTTTACTGCATCGTGCTCAATTTCTATCGCTGCCCTATCCGCTACCTGAACGTAGAGGATACAGAGAAGCTCGTCGTAGCTCCTGCCGATGGCAAGATTGTGGTAATAGAAGAAGTAGATAATGCGCCATATTTTAATGACAAGCGATTGATGATTTCCATCTTCATGAGCCTTTGGAACGTACATGCCAACTGGTTCCCGGTAGACGGAAAGGTGAAATTCGTAAAGCATGTGGATGGCAACTACCACAAGGCTTGGCTGCCTAAGGCAAGCGAGGAAAACGAGCATGCAGACGTCATGATCACTACCCCTGAGGGCGTAGATGTATTGTGCCGTCAGATTGCCGGTGCCGTAGCGCGCCGTATCGTAACTTATGCAAAGGAAGGCGAAGAGTGCTATATCGACGAGCACCTTGGCTTTATCAAACTAGGTTCACGTGTGGATGTTTACTTGCCTCTCGGAACAGAAGTATGTGTGAAGATGGGACAGTCTACCACGGGTGACCAAACCATCATTGCAAAATTGAAATAAAAAATGAGCATGAAGAAACATATCCCTAACACGATAACATGCTGCAACCTGATATCAGGCTGCATTGCTACATCGTTTGCCTTCGGTGGAAATCCAGAGATGGCTTTGTTGTGGATAATCATTGGAGCCACCTTCGACTTCTTCGACGGTATGAGCGCACGCCTGCTGCACGTTTCATCACCTATCGGCAAGGAGCTGGATTCGCTGGCTGACGACGTAACCTTCGGCGTGGCGCCTGCCACCATCGTATTCTCTCATCTACAGGTGATGGAATACCCTGAGTTTCTGGAGCCGATGCGCCCATGGCTGCCTTATGCAGCCTTCATCATCGCAGCCTTCTCGGCATTGCGACTGGCAAAGTTCAATCTTGATGAGCGCCAGACCACCTCTTTCATCGGGATTCCTACTCCAGCCAACGCCCTGTTCTGGGGGTCGCTGGTAGTATTCAATCCTGCCTGGCTTACAAACCTGAGCTGGTCGGTATATCTCGTCCTGGCTCTCATCCTCATCACCAGCTACCTGCTGGTATGCGAGATGCCATTGTTTGCCCTGAAGTTCAAGCAGTGGTCGTTCAAGGGCAATGAGGTGAAATATGGTTTCTCAGGCTTTGCCGTGGCAATTCTTGCCCTCTCGGTAGCAGACGAGGGCGCAAGAGGATTCCTGCAGGGCTGGTGGATCATCATCCTGATGTATGTTCTCCTCTCTGCCATCCTATTCATGAGAAAGAAATAAAGGATTTAATCAAATAAAACAAAAGGCTTACTCCCCAGACAGGGATGTAAGCCTTTTATCGTTTGCCGGGACTGGCAGATTAATTGTGCACAAGCGTACCAATCTCCTCACCGTCCATCACCTTCTTCAGGTTACCTACAACATCCATATTGAATACGTAGATAGGAAGGTTGTTCTCCTTACACATGGTAGTAGCTGTCAGGTCCATAACCTTCAAGCCCTTTGTATAAATCTCATCGTATGTAATGTCGCTAAACTTGGTTGCGGTAGGATCCTTCTCCGGGTCGGCAGTATAGATACCGTCCACACGGGTACCCTTCAACATGACATCTGCCTCAATCTCGATACCACGGAGAGAAGAGCCGGTATCAGTAGTGAAGTAAGGACTGCCTGTACCGGCAGAGAAGATGCAGATATAGCCATCCTCCATTGCCTCGATAGCCTTCCACTTGGTATAGAACTCACCGATTGGTTCCATGCGGATGGCTGTGAGCACCTTGTTCTTGACGCCCAAAGCTCCGAGCGCACTACTCAAAGCAAGAGAATTGATAACTGTAGCACACATGCCCATCTGGTCGCCCTTCACACGGTCGAATCCCTTCTGGCTGCCACTCAATCCACGGAAGATATTGCCACCGCCGATAACGATGCCAATCTGCACACCCATCTCGTGAACTTCCTTGATCTGCTTAGCATAATCACTCAAGCGCTCAGGGTCGATACCGAAGCTCTGCTTGCCCATCAGGCTCTCACCGCTCAACTTCAAAAGAATTCTTTTAAACTTTGCCATAAATATTTTGTTAAATGTTTATTGTTTAATGTTTACTTCAGGGATTAAGTATTTATCAGAAACTTGATTTCGCCGAATGCATACGAACGGATCACTCCCTTCTTGTCGTGAAGGATAAGATGACCGTCGTCCTCAACCTCAACGAAGGCTCCCTCGAACTTGCCATCCTTGTCCTCATACCAATGATAGCCCTTGCGACGGTAGAGCGAAAGATGGTAGATGCCCGACACATCCATATAGTCGGCACGGCGCAGGAGTTCGTAGTATCTGCAGAAAGCCTCAATCACCTTCTGCAGCACCTCTTCCCTATCCACCTCATGCCCCAGGATCTGAGCCAGAGATACAGGGTTAGGCGCGTCGCTCCTGAACTCCATCTGATTGATATTGATGCCGATGCCGAAGATGCAGCGCTTGATGCCCCTGGAATCGATAGACGTCTCTATCAGCGTACCACTGATTTTCCTGTCGTTCCAATACACATCGTTAGGCCATTTCAGCGTAAACCCGTCAGCATAGGAATCCAGGGCATCCTTGATGGCAAGGGCTCCCACCTCGGAAAGCAGGAACTGCTGACGAACCGGCACCCACACAGGGCAAGCCAACATACTGAACAGGAGGTTCTTGCCCTCCTCGCTCTCCCAGGTATGCGTGCCCTGTCCCCTGCCGGCTGTCTGGAAATCAGCCACGGCAATGGTGAGTGCAGTCTCATCGTATGAACTTAATTCCTTCAGGAAGTGATTGGTAGAATCCACTTCCTTCAATCTT
Organism: Prevotella sp. SGI.167; assembly: GCF_050313615.1. NCBI lineage: Bacteria > Pseudomonadati > Bacteroidota > Bacteroidia > Bacteroidales > Prevotellaceae > Prevotella > Prevotella sp. SGI.167. Next base: position 127,067 of record NZ_JBNPLT010000001.1, read on the forward strand.
ATTATCTTCTTTTCCATTTTATCTTTTTCCTAATATAGATAATGTATAGACCGTACTTATATACATAGGTACACCCCTCATGACATGATTACAGTATCAGCATCGGATTGAAGGCATCCTTGAGATGTTCGAGGCACTTCACCTGATGGCCTACACCTACCACAGAGATGATATCGAAGCGCAGTTCCTTCTCCACCTGATGCTCCTTGACATAAGCATTGGCAGCTATCGCCAGATTGCGCATCTTTCTGCCATCAACGGCTTCCTCCGGCCGCTGGTAATCATCACCGGAACGGGTCTTCACCTCTACCACCACCAAGGTCTTTCCATCTGGCGAAAGAGCCAGGATATCCAGGTCTCTCTTACCTATCTTCCAGTCCCGGTCGATGATAACATAGCCTTCGCCTTCAAGGTAAAGAGCCGCCTCGTCTTCTCCCCATACACCTAATTCATTATGCTCTGCCATAGTCTATTTCCTTTATTTTGCATCAAAAGATACTTTTACCTTGCAAAAATAATAAAAATAGTTCACACTTCAAACTTTTTTATGTAATTTTGCACTAAAAACAATGGAAGATATCAAGAAAAAAGACGAAGCCTACATGCGCCGTGCCCTGATAGAGGCACAAGCGGCATTTGATGAAGACGAAATACCGGTGGGCGCCATCATCGTATGCAAGGACCGGATCATATCCCGTGCCCACAATCTTACCGAGATGCTGACCGATGTCACAGCCCATGCCGAAATGCAGGCCATCACATCGGGCGCCAACATGCTGGGCGGGAAATATCTGAAGGACTGCACGCTCTATGTCACCGTAGAACCTTGCGTCATGTGCGCCGGAGCATTGGGATGGGCACAGATAAGCCGGGTAGTATACGGAGCAGGAGATGAGAAGAGGGGGTATACAAAATATGCGCCCGATGCACTGCATCCTAAGACTACAGTTACATCGGGCGTACTGGAAGATGAGTGCCGGGCACTCATGCAGGAATTCTTCGCCAGAAAGAGATAGGAATCTTTTTCTCTATCTCTTCCCGGCTTATCACTTGATTGTAAAATCCGGATGATAATTCAATCTCCGGATGATTACCTTATTTCTACTGATTACTTAACCAAAACAACCAGGTACTTGCTGGTGCTCCAGAAGAGCTGTGAGTTGGTGATGTGGAGAGTATACTGCTTGTTGGCATCACGAACCAGAGAATAGCTGCTTGATGGGTGGATAGTAAGCAACTTAGCTGACTTAGAGTACAACTTAATCTCTGAGAGGTTGCGGATATCCACCTTGGTGAAGTAATTCTTGTTGAAGTTGCCAGTCATGACTTTACCGTCCTGAATGATACTCTGCTCCTTCAGCTCCTTCTTGGTACCGAATACATACCATGCGGTATGGATCTGCTTATCCTGAGCATTGATAGTCTCAGTCTTCTGATTGCTCTCAGCAGTAAGACGGTTGGTCTTGGTATTGAGGTTATTTACTGTCTCATCGAGTGCAGCAATATGAATATCTTTCTTGTCAAGTTCCTCACGCAGAGTCTGGAGCTGTGCATCCTTCTCCTCCAACTGCTTCTGCAAGCCCTCGATGGTCTTCTGCAGCTGAGCACCCTTCAAGGTACCGTTGGCAAGCTGCTTCTGGAGCTTGGCAATGAGTTCACGGTTCTGCTTCATACGGTCAGCAATGAACTGGATGTCTTCCTTGAGCTTCTGCTTCTTGTTGACACCCTCGCCATCCTTAGCAAGACTAACGCGATGCTCAGCCTCACTAATCTGCTGGAAACCTTCCTCGATTTCGTTCAAGGTACCCAGCAAATCGTTAATTTCACTGTCTTTCTGTGCAATAATGCCATTAAGAGAATCTGCCTGAGCAGTGTTTTGAGCAGCAGAATCATTCTTGCCGTTGTTACAACCAGTCAAACAAAATGCTGCTACGCATGCTACTAAAAAAAGCTTTTTCATAATCTGTCTCCTTAATATGATTTAATAATTCGTATTTATACTACATGAAAGAATGCGTGTATACGCCTTCCATACATAGTAATTACGCTGTCGCTTCATTATTATTACGTGATAAACCCGCATTTATTATATTTAAACACGAATTTATTTACTGATTCATGTTTTTTCTACGTTCTTCACGCTTTTTTTCCTTCAATTCCTCTTTTAATTGTTTAGGATCCTTACCAGCCAGCACGATGACGAACTCACCTCTAGGCTCCACCTCCTCAAAATGGGCGATGACCTCAGCGAGGGTTCCTCTTACGCTCTCCTCGTGTATCTTGGAGATTTCCCGACAACAACTCACCTGCCTGTCTTCACCGAAATTCTCGGCAAACTGCTGCAAGGTTTTCACCACACGATAAGGCGACTCATAGAATATCATGGTCCGCACTTCGTCCTTGAGAGATTCCAAATAGGTTTGTCTGCCCTTTTTCTGAGGAATGAAACCCTCGAAGCAGAATCTATCACAAGGCAATCCCGACGACACGATGGCTGGAATGCAAGCCGTAGGTCCCGGAAGGGTCTGAACGGTGATGCCCGCCTTTGCCGCCTCGCGAGCCAGATAGAAACCCGGATCGCTGATGCCTGGTGTTCCTGCATCACTGATAAGAGCGATGGTCTCACCAGCCTTCAACCGCTCAACGATGGAAGCCGAAGTGCCATGCTCATTAAACTTGTGATGCGCAACTAATCGATTTCGAATATCGAAATGCTTCAGTAGGACACTCGATGTCCGAGTGTCCTCAGCGAGTACCAAATCAGCTTCTTTCAAGACCCTGATAGCTCGCATTGTCATGTCCTCCATGTTACCAACAGGAGTAGGTACGATATACAATATGCCCATATAGGGTACAAATGTAGTTAATTAATCTTTCTAAGCAAAAAAAAATGCGTTTTCTTTGCATTTTTTAAAACCTTATTAGTAATTTTGTCCCCGAAATGACAGAAAATCTAATTGGGGAGGCACATCGCCCCGGAAGAATTGAAGTGGTGTGCGGATCAATGTTCTCTGGAAAAACAGAGGAATTGATTCGAAGAATGAAGCGTGCGAAGTTCGCCAAGCAGAAGGTAGAAATCTTCAAACCTGCGCTTGACACTCGTTACTCCGAGGAAGACGTAGTGAGCCATGATCTGAACTCTATCCGATCTACTCCTATCGAGTCCTCAGGATCTATACTCCTTTTGGCCTCTGATATCGACGTGGTCGGTATTGATGAAGCCCAGTTCCTAGACAATGGCCTGGTAGATGTATGCAACCAGCTTGCCAACCGTGGCGTCCGTGTGATCGTTGCCGGTCTCGACATGGACTTCAAGGGCGTTCCCTTCGGACCAATCCCTGCCCTCTGCGCCATTGCAGACGAAGTGACCAAGGTTCATGCAATCTGCGTGAAATGCGGAGCCCTGGCTTACGTGAGCCATCGACTGGTGCATAACGAAAAGCGGGTGCTTTTGGGTGAAAAGGATGAATACGAGCCGCTCTGCCGCGACTGCTATCAGAAAGCCCTCCACAAGGAGGAGTGAAAAGTGAAGAGTGAAGAATTCAAAAGCCTTTGCTGATCATAAAGTTCAAAGCTCAAAGTTCAAAATTCAAAGTAATATGCCTAAGGAGATTACATTCGATAAGTTTATACGATGGGCAGGCGTTACGCTCATCGTCTTTGCGGTGTTATATATCACCAATTACTTGAGCGAGGTACTTTTACCATTCGTCATAGCATGGTTTTTTGCCTACCTGCTCTATCCGGTCGTGAAGTTTATCGAGAACAAACTCCACATCAAGGTTCGTGCCCTGTCCATCATACTGGCAATGGGAGCTGCCATCGCAGTCATCGGTGGCGTACTGTGGCTCATCATTCCACCGATGATCGACCAGTTTGACAAACTAGGGGAAGTCTTGACCCGCTGGCTGCACCAAACCACCCACACCAACAACCTGACGGCGATGATCAAGGAGTGGCTGCAGGAAAATCAGGCACAGATAGAACATTTCCTGAAGAGCAAGGACTTCAGCGATGCCCTCAAGACAACGATGCCCAAGCTGTTCTCCGTTGTAGGACAAACGGCAAACATCATCATCAGCATCGTGGCATCCATGATTACCTTATTATATATGTTCTTTATCCTGCTCGACTATGAGACATTAACCGCCAACTGGGTTCGCATCTTCCCTAAGAAGAACCGCCCTTTCTGGCAAGAGCTGATGAAAGATGTAGAACGAGAGCTCAACAACTATATCCGCGGCCAGGGAATGGTGGCCCTCTGCATGGGTATCATGTTCTGTATTGGCTTTACCATCATCGGCTTCCCGATGGCTATCGGTCTGGGCATTCTTATAGGTATCATGGACCTGGTACCTTACCTTCATACCTTCGCCCTCATCCCTACCGCCTTCCTTGCCATGCTCAAGGCGGCAGATACCGGTCAAAACTTCTGGATGGTCTTCGGACTTGCCTTCCTGGTATTCTGCGTGGTTCAGGTGATTACGGATATGGTGGTTACACCAAAGATTATGGGCAAGGCGATGGGCTTGAACCCAGCAATTCTGCTATTAAGTCTTTCCATCTGGGGTGCCCTGCTGGGCTTCATCGGTCTGATTATCGCACTACCTCTCACCACCCTGCTCATAGCTTATTGGCAGCGGTATGTGACGAGAGAAAAGCCGCAATACCAAACTCCAGACACTCCGCCTGATGAGATTCAGCAAAATGCGGAAGAGATAGCTCATTCCCTCAAAATGAGTGGAAAATTGGCCGAAAAAGCTATCCCAGAGAGCGAAAATGAAGAAAAACAGCAAAAAAACGACTAAATATTTGGTTATTTGAAAAATATGTCGTACCTTTGCACTCGCTTTTGAAACCAAAGGTTGGAGATTGACTCGCTAGCTCAGCTGGTAGAGCACAACACTTTTAATGTTGGGGTCATGGGTTCGAGCCCCATGCGAGTCACAGATCTCAGAAAAAGGACTTTCCGTTATGGCAAGTCCTTTTTTCGTATACATTTAACTGAGACGCCCAGACTAAACTGGGATATCCTGCAAGACAACCATTGCACATCAGAAGGAATAAAAAGAATAAAAAACAGAACCTTTTAATATTTCTTAACAAATACAGATGCAAGATTCATGTAAAGTCTCGTTTTATTATACGGAAATACTGATAATAAACAATATTATAGCAAAATAAATTAGAAAACAAAATGAAGAAATTTACATTACTCACTGTTTTGGCAGCTTTCGTTGCTGCATTCTCTTTCACTTCCTGTAACACTGATGGCGACAGCTACACACCATTGACTCTCGAACAGCAGAAGTCTTTTCAGGCAGCAATGGCTGTAGGTTCATACAACAACATGATGCTTCTCTTTGAGAAGAAGAATGAAGCCAATGTAAACAAGCAGATTGACTCTGTTGCAGTATCTTGCAGAGTAAGCATGTACGGTGACAGTACAATCACTATGACCAACTTCCCTATCGCTCAGCTCGCAGAGCACATCTCTAACAAAAATCTGGCTGAAGCTCTCGCAAAGGAAGCGCCAAGAACCATTACATGCAAGTATCAGGTTGCACCAAACAGTACATCAGCTATGGCTTACTTCCTGGCATGTCCTAGCGTAATCGAGCTGAACCTGACTTACGGTACGGACAACAAGAGCCACAAGGTACAGTTTGCCTTTGCGCCTAACCAGATGTATTACGGCTACTGCACACTGAACGAGCCAAGACAGTTAGGATTCCAGTTCTATCTTGCCCAGCTTTGGGTTGACGGAGCACAGACATCTTATCTCAAGAACTCTGTATCCGGCAACAGCTATGTACAATTCGCTTGCCGCAATGCATTCAAGAAATAAAAATAAGATTAGAAACAAGAATCAAAAGTAAAAAAGAATATAGTTAATACTCTCTTATAAAACAACTTACAAATATATGTTCTGAAATCACTCAGTATGAAAACTAAATAAAAGGCGCGACAGTCGGGATTGACTATCGCGCCTACTTTTTTATTAATATACCACTATCAATTAATCTTTCTTCCAAAGCTTGGTCATATCCTCCAAAGTCTTACCCTTTGTCTCAGGAACCAACTTCCATACAAAGACAGCAGCAAGGATACAGATAACGCCATACAAACCGTATGTGAACCAATAACCCATGCTATTGGCAAGTGGTACGAACGATGTAGAAACAATCCAGTTGAAAATCCACTGGAAAGCTACAGCGATAGCTACAGCTGCACCACGGATGGTATTAGGGAACACCTCGGCAATAAGTACCCAGCAGATAGGTCCCCAAGAGAACATAAACGATGCAGAATAAACCATGATGGAAACCATGCAGAAAAGCTGCATATTAGGATTTCCAAAGGTTATTGCCACACCAATAGCACCCAAAGCCATACCCAGAGAGCCCGCAATGAGCAAAGGCTTGCGACCCAACTTCTCTACAGTAAAGATAGCAACACAAGTGAAACTGAGGTTCACAATACCATTGAATACGGTAAGCACCATAGGATTGTCAAATCCCATTGCCTCATAAATACGTGGTGCATAGTAAAGCACCGCATTGATACCTACAGCCTGCTGGAATACAGAAAGCATCACACCTACGAAAATACAGAGAAAACCGTAAGTCATCAGCTTTTCTGTCGTCTCGGTTACCGTATTCTTGATTTCATCCAGAATCTTCTTTGCCTCTGCAGCACCATTAATACGGGCAAGAATACGCTCTGCCTTCGCATCCTGACCTACCATAGCAAGATAACGTGGAGTCTCAGGAACAAAGCAGATAAGCAAGGCGAACAAACCTGCAGGAATCATCTCTGAACCAAACATGTATCTCCAACCAGTCTCGATAGCCCAAGCAGCTTCGCCACCATTGAGAATCTCATTCATACCATTACCCACACTCTGAATAGCAGGAGCTATATGATCGCCAAGGATAAAGAAGTTGACGAAATAAACTACCAGCTGACCAAAGATGATGGCAAACTGGTTCCAGCTAACCAACATACCACGGATATTACTTGGGGCAATCTCACCAATATACATAGGACAAACTGCAGAAGCCAAGCCTACACCAATACCACCAATAACACGATAAAGATTGAAGACGATAAGCAAGGTTAGATTTGGTTCTCCCTTTGGCAAGACTAAACTTTCAGGACACATAGAACCCCATGCAGAGATGAAGAACATCACACCCGCAAAGATCAGCGAGCGTTTACGTCCCCAGCTAGAAGCAAGCACTCCGGAAAGTGCCGAACCTATGATACAGCCAATCAAAGCACTGGAACTGGTAAATCCATGCCAGAAATCTGTATATACGAAATCACTTGCACCCATGAAGAATGCCTGTAAGCCCTTTTCGGCACCTGATATCACTGCGGTATCGTAACCGAAAAGCAAGCCGCCTAATACTGCGACCATCACAATTGAGATAAGATAGGCTTTAGAGCCCGTTTGTTTTTGTTCCATTATTTTTTAGGTTTGAATCTGTTTTGTTTTTGTAGTTCAGCGAAAATATTCTATATATTAACGCCTCTTCTCTTAAAATATTACGTATAAAGTGCACTTTTCCCCTATTTTTTTTGTAAATTTGCAACCAAATTATAATTTCAACAGAGATTACGTCATATGAATATAGCAGGTTTTCTACAAAATGAGGGCAATAAGCGAGGCTTTTCTTTCGAAGTTCTGCCTCCACTCAAGGGTAACGGAACAGCAGCCTTGTTCCGCACCATCGACAGCTTGAAGGATTATGCCCCTAGGTTTATCAACATTACGACACATCACAGCGAATACGTTTACAAGGAATTGGAAAACGGTTTGTTGTCGCGCCAGCGTGTACGCCGACGTCCGGGTACCGTTGCCATTGCAGCTGCCATCCAGAACAAGTACGATATTCCTGTCATTCCGCACGTCATCTGCAGTGGCGTCAGCAAGGAAGACATTGAGTACGAGCTGCTCGATCTCCAGTTTCTGGGCATCAGCAATATTCTGGTACTTCGCGGTGATAAGGCTAAGGATGATAGAGTATTCACCCCAACCCTGAATGGTCATGCGAATGCAACCGACCTCTTGAAGCAGGTGAACCAATTCAACGAAGGTTTCTTCTGCGACGGTACTCCTATCAAGCATCCTGGCGAGAAATTCTGCTGCGGCGTAGCTTGCTATCCGGAGAAGCACGAAGAAGCTCCTAATCTGGAAATGGATATGCAGCACTTGCTGGAGAAGCAGAAGTTGGGCGCAGCATACGCTGTAACCCAGCTCTTCTACGACAACCAGAAATTCTATGACTTTGTAGACAAGGCTCGGAAGATAGGTATCACCATTCCTATCATCCCCGCCCTGAAGCCATTTGCCAAGCTGAGCCAGCTCACTGTGGTACCAAAGACCTTCCATTGCGACATTCCTGAGGATTTGGCGCAGGAGGTATTAAAGTGCAAGACGGATGAAGATGCCAAAGCTCTCGGCATCGAATGGACAACCGCCCAGGTGAAAGACCTGTTCGAGCACGGCTACAACAATATACATTTCTTCACCGTTTCGGCTGTGGAAAGCGTAAAGCAGATTACCAAAACTCTGTTTTAGGGTAGAGGAACCTGCTACAGGAAGGTAAAGGTTAGGTGCCTGGAGCAAAAACTTCAGGCTACTAATCATAAAGTTCAATGTTCAAAATTCAAAGTTCAAAGTAAAAAGAGTTCAATGTTAAAGAAGGAAGTGATAGGTCAGCAAGAAGTATGGAACCGTCTGATGGAGATGGTTCAGGAGAACCGCATCCCCCATGCTTTGATGTTTTGCGGACCGGAAGGTTGCGGTAAACTGGCGATGGCACTGGCTTTCGCCAGCTATCTGCTTGGAGATTCTCCGATGCTCAACAAATGGGAACATCCCGACCTTCACTTCACCTACCCAACCATCAAGACGTCCGATATGGGCAGCGACCATACTCCGGTTAGCGATGATTTCATCAAGGAATGGCGCGAGATGCTGCTCAAGGATGGACCTTACATGCTGATTGGTGAATGGATGCAGAAGATGGGCAAAAGCGATGCCGACTTAAACAAGCAAGCCATCATCACCGCCGAAGAAAGTGATGCTCTTGCCAAGAAACTCATCATGATGTCGAGCCAGGGCGGTTACAAGATCAGCCTGATATGGCTGCCGGAAAGAATGAACCAGCAGAGTGCCAACAAGATATTGAAACTCCTGGAAGAACCACCTCGCCAAACCCTCTTCCTGCTCGTTAGCGAACAGCCTGAACTTCTTCTGGAAACTATCAGAAGCCGAACCCAGCGCATCGATTTCAAGAAGATTGCTACAGAAGACATTGAGCAGGCATTGATAGAACGCAGGGCTTTGGAACCCGACATGGCACACCGGATAGCCCGCATCGCCAACGGCAACTGGAATGCAGCACTGGAAGAACTCAATGCCGGCAATGAGAAAAGACAGCATCTCGACATGTTTATCATGCTGATGCGACTCGCCTACATGAGAAATATTCACGACCTGAAGAAATGGAGCGAAGTGGTTTCCACCTTCGGAAGAGAGAAGCAGAAGAGAATGCTCGATTACTTCATGCACATGCTCAGGGAAAGCTTCATGTACAACTTCCGACAGGCAGAACTGAGCTACATGACGCAGGAAGAGGAAAACTTCGCCAGGAACTTCGCCCGCTTCATCAACGAGGCGAACATCATCGACATATCCAACCTCTTCGAGGAGAGCAAACGGTTCATCGGGCAGAATGCCAATCCTAAGATTGTATTCTTCGACCTGGCACTCAAGATTATCGTACTGCTCATCAGGAAGTGAGGATAGAATCAAGAAGAGCGGAAAAATGAAGAGAAACAAAGGGCGTAAGCCTATCAATATACATTAATAATATTATAAAATAGATTTTATCGTGGATTACAAGAATATGAAATTCAGATTGTGGAACGGCTGCGACCGAGGACTCTGCTGCAAGGCGGTGGGACGACAGGACAGACAGCTGAACACATACGACTGGCTCGCAGACGTGCCAGGTAACGCCGAGAGCACCGACCTCGTAGAAGTGCAATTCAAGAATACCCGAAAGGGATATTACCATAATGTGAATAACCTCGACCTCAAAAAGGGCGACATAGTGGCTGTAGAAGCCAACCCTGGTCACGACATCGGTGTGGTTACACTCACCGGTAGACTCGTGAAACTGCAGCTGAAGAAGGCAAATCTCAAGTCGCAGGACGACATCAAGCGCATCTATCGCATTGCCAAGCAGGTAGACCTCGACAAATGCAAGGAAGCAAAGAGCCGCGAGCATGCTACCATGATTCAGAGCAGACAGATTGCCCTGGACCTGGGATTGAAGATGAAAATCGGAGACGTAGAGTATCAGGGTGATGGCAACAAGGCTATTTTCTACTATATCGCCGATGAGCGAGTAGACTTCCGTCAGCTCATCAAGGTGCTTGCTGATACCTTCCACGTGCGCATCGAGATGAAGCAGATTGGTGCCCGTCAGGAAGCAGGCCGCATCGGTGGTACCGGTCCTTGTGGTCGCGAACTCTGCTGCGCTACATGGATGAAGAATTTTGTGAGCGTCAGCACCAATGCCGCACGCTATCAGGACATCTCGCTCAACCCTCAGAAGTTGGCAGGTATGTGCGCCAAGCTGAAATGTTGTCTCAACTATGAGGTAGACAACTATGTAGAAGCAAGTCGCAAGATGCCTCCAAAGGATGCAGTTCTGCAGACTGCCGATGGCGAATTCCATCAGTTCAAGGTAGATATTCTGGCTGGTCTCATCACCTATTCTTCTGATAAGAATCTGGCTTCAAACCTCGAAACTATTACCGCAGCACGTGCCAAGGAAATCATCGAGATGAACCGGAATGGCGAAAAGCCTCTCAGCCTGTTGGAGAACGGAAAGATCAAGGAATCTTCCAAGCCTATCGATTTGCTCAACGAATCAGACTTGAGCCGCTTCGACAAGTCGAAGAAAAAGAAAAAGAAAAATAACAAGAATCGTAACCGCCAGGACGCAGACAATAAGGCAAACAAGCAGCAGAACGAGAACCGACAGCAGCAGAACGGCCAGCAGGGCGAGAACCGACAGCAGCAGAACGGTCAGCAGGGCGAGAAACAGCAGCAAGGCGAGAACCGTCAGGGCAACCGTCATCAGAACGGCAACAACAATCGCCGTCGCGACAATCGCAATCGTCAGCCACGCCAGCAGCATGGTGGTGATAAAAAGCCAGAAGACAAGAAATGAAACGACTGATATATTTGATATTGGTAATGGTAGCAACCATGTCGCTCCCTTCCTGCAAGCATTCTACCGTATTCGACAGTTATGCGCATACCCCGATTGCAGGATGGGAGAAGAACGACACGCTCTCGTTCGAGATTCCACCTCTTCTGGAAGGCGGCTATTACAACCAGAGTCTGGGGCTCCGCATCACGGGTAATTATCCTTTCATGGGACTTACCCTCATCGTGGAGCAGAACATCTACCACAACAACAAGCATGTGCCCAGCGCATGCAAGACAGACACCGTAAACTGTCAGCTGATAGACAAGAACGGTGTAAGCAAAGGGCAAGGCATCAGCTACTATCAGTACAACTTCCCTATCAACGTCTACAGGTTGAATCAGGGAGACTCTATCCACATCACTGTGCGTCATGACATGAAGCGCGAGATTCTGCCTGGCGTAAGCGATATCGGAGTGAAGATAACAAAAAATGACCAATGAGGATTTCCCATTGGTCATTTTTCTTTTATCCCAGTTTCTTAGCAGAATTCTAGCTCTTTACCAGATTCTAGCTTCTTACCAGATTTCTACCTGCATCTATTCTCAGGAAGATGAAGAGCAGAATGGTAAAGCCCCAAAGCGAACTACCGCCATAACTGAAGAACGGCAGCGGAATACCGATTACAGGCGTCAGTCCCAGCACCATTCCTACATTAATAAACAGGTGGAACAGGAAAACACTCAGCACGCAATAGCCGTATATTCGTCCGAACTTGAAAGGTTGTCGCTCTGCCAGGTGTATCAGTCTCAATATCAACGCCAGGAAGAGCAGCAAAACACCTGCCGAACCCAGGAATCCTTCCTCCTCTCCTACCGTACAGAAGATGAAGTCAGTATCCTGCTCTGGCACGAACTTGAGCTTAGTCTGGGTTCCATTCAGGAATCCCTTACCCTGCAAACCTCCCGAACCGATGGCAATCTCGCTCTGATGAACATTATATCCGGCACCCGCCAAGTCTTCATCCAGACCCAGAAGCACGTTGATACGAACTCGCTGGTGAGGCTCCATCACATTATTCAGTACGTAGTCGGCACTATAGAAGAAGGCGATAGAACCGAGAGAGAATAACGAGATGAAGAAATAGTTTCTGAATCTCGTTCTCAAACCATGGTAAACCAGGAATCCTATCATCAGCGCACATAGCAGGAGCTGTATCCACACGATATCGAACGGAATGACATAGGTGGAGAAAAGGGCAAATATCAGCGTAATACCCAGGGAATAGCCCAGGATGATAAGCGCATGTTTCTTATTGCCCGTATACGAATAGACCATACCCGAAGTAAAGATCTGTACCAGCAAAAGCACCACAAACTTGCCCACCGAGGTATAGGTATCCCACATCATCACGTTCTCATACTTCACTCCCAACACGAAATAAGCCACCATCGAAACTCCCGTAAAGAGCACGGCACCCGGCATTCCTTCGCGATAGAGCATCAGGAAGAAGGCTGAATAAACCAGCGCCGAACCCGTTTCACGCTGTCCCACGATACATACCATAGGAAGCATGATGATACCTACTGCCGCCATGAAATGCTTCATGTTGTGGATATTGAATCCATAGCTCGACATGAATTTCGCTACAGCCAAAGCCGTTGCAAACTTACCGAACTCGGCAGGTTGCAGTCGGAGCGGTCCCAGGACGAGCCACGAATGCGAACCCTTGATGCTATGCGGATTGAATATCGTGGCAAAAAGCAGCAATATCAGTACCGCATAGATCACATACGAGAATGTATCGTAAATCCGGTCATCGAGCAAAAGAAGAACCAAACCCAATGCTATCGATGTTCCAATCCATACAATCTGCATACCCGAACGAGCACCTAAGCTGAAGATTTCATTGTCACCGTATGTGTAACTGGCACCACAGACACTGATCCAGCCAAAAGCCAGAAGTGCCAGATAGATGCCTATCGTCCACCAGTCGAGCGAACGCAGCACACTAGGTTGTTTATTATCGCTCATAATAATATAATTTATACATTATCAATTGTTCCCTTATCTACTGCTAGAACCGTATGCAATTCTGCGTGCCTGCATCTGGGCAGCCTGACTTTCAGAAGCAGGCGACAGTTTACCCTTCAGATATTGCTCCATCATCAAACCTCCGATAGGCACACCATAGTCGGCACCCCATCCACCATTTTCTACGTATACCGCAATGGCAATCTTCGGGTTGTTCATTGGTGCAAAACCCATGAATACAGAGTGGTCATGGCCACGGTTCTGGGCAGTACCCGTCTTGCCGCAAGGCTCGAAATCGTAACGGGAAAGCATCTTACAGGTTCCCTTCAAGGCAGAACTTCTCATACCGGCAATTACATAGTTGTAAGCTCTGCGCGAAGCCTTGGTTACGTGCCTACGGGTGTAGAGCGTATCGAGCGGTTCACCCTTTACCTTGCGCACCACATGAGGCACATAGTAATAACCTCGGTTGGCAATAGTAGCACCCAGGTTGGCTATCTGCAACGGTGTCAGGTTCACCTCACCCTGTCCGATAGAGATACTGATGATGGTAAGTCCGTTCCATGATCCCTTGTAAGCCTTGTCATAGAACTGTGCATTCGGGATCAGTCCTCGCTTCTCACCCGGCAAGTCAATACCCAGCTTATAGCCGAATCCCATACTCACCATATAGTCTTTCCAGGTTGTCATGGCGTTCTGAACAGAACCATACTTACTCTTATTACCTATCATGTAGTAAAGTCCCCAACAGAAGTAACCGTTACAGGAAGTACTGATGGCATCCACAAGCGCAATAGGCGATGGGTGACCGTGACATCCTACGTGCAATCCTCTGTAAGAGAATCCGTGATTACATGGGAAGGCTGTACCTGGAGTGATGATACCTTCGGTCAGGAAAGTCAACGCCTGCGTGGTCTTGAAGGTAGAACCCGGAGGATACTGTCCCATGATACTACGGTTCAGGAGCGGTTTCCAAGGATTCTTGGAGAGCCACTTATGCATCTTTCCTCTGTTCTTACCCACCAGCTTACGAGGGTCGTAGGTTGGTGAAGAAACCATCGCCAGGACTTCACCGGTACGAGGGTCGATTGCCACGATACTTCCAATCTTGCCCTGGAGCAACCGTTCCCCGAGTGCCTGCAGATTGATGTCGATACCCAGGGTAAGGTCTTTACCTGCAATCGGCTTCTGGTCAAGCTTACCATTCTGATAACTGCCCTGTATTCGTCCGTGGGCATCTCGAAGCATAATCTTCACGCCCTTCTGGCCTCTGAGCTGCTTTTCATAATGTTTCTCCAGTCCCAGCTTTCCGATATAGTCACCAGGCTGATAGTAATCGTCCTCCTCAATATCGCTTTCCGAGACCTCTCCCACATCACCCAGCACATGGGCTGCGTAAGGATAGGTATATTCTCTCACGCTTCGTTTCTGAACATAGAAGCCAGGGAAACGGAACATCTTTTCCTGGAATACCGAGAAATCCTTGTCAGACAGCTGGCTCATAAAGAGCTGCTGCGTATATCTGGAATAGCCCGGATTCTTGGAACGGTCCTTGATGGTTTCCATACGCTTGTCAAACTGTTCCCTTGTAATTCCCAAGGAATTGCAGAAGTCCAAGGTATCGAGTCTTCCTTCCTGTTCCTTCATCACAACCATGATGTCATAAGAAGGCTGGTTATACACCATCAGCTTGCCGTTACGGTCGTAAATGGCTCCACGGGAAGGGAACTCAATCTGCTTCAGGAAGGCATTACTGTCGGCATTCTTCTTATAGTCGTCGCTCATAATCTGAAGCGTAAACAGACGAATGGAGTAAATGACCACAATAGCTATGGCCACTCCCCCAATAACAAATCTACGCTTTTCAAGATTGTAATCTATCATACACCTTATTTAATATATTATTTTCTGAAGCCCTCGATGGCCATGACCATCACCATAGTGATGACCGTACTGCCACCAATACACATGAGCCACTGCATCCAATTGAAGAAATTGAATGTTTCGAGTGTAAAAAACAAGAGATTATAAACGAGTACTATAATTAATACATACAGGAAATACGAACCCATACCGATGGTTCGCACCGACGGCTCCAGGTCGTCGGAACTATCACGAGGCACGAAGAGTTCGAAAAGATACGGTTGCAGCAGGCCTACCAGAGTCATGGAAGCAGCTGCAACACCAGGGGTATTGGCGAACACGTCAATACAAAGTCCCATCATGAAGCACCAGAGCAGCACCGCCCAGCGAGGGTGGTTTCTGCGGAAATGGAGCACCATGATGATATACAGCAAGGGGGTAGCGCAGTTGAAAAGGTGAATGTGATTAAACACCAATCCCTGCACCAGCACCAGCACCACGAAGATGCCGAGTCGTTTCATTAAATCTATACTCATTGCCAATATATCTCCTCTAAATTCTGAGTTTTTCTCCTCTTACTATATTTTATATTAATTATTATCTCCAGTACTACCATCTGGCTTGATGCTATCCTGGGCAGCACGCAGAATCTCCAATCGCTCCTTCATGGCAGCATCATCGATGACGCAGACATCACGAAGACGGGCGAAATCGGTAGAGAGTCGCAACTGTACACGATAACTAAGTCCGTCGGCAGAATTGAAAACGTGCAGAATCTTGCCCACTCTTATGCCAGGAGGGAACACAGCCGAATATCCGCTGGTCACCACAAAGTCGCCCAATTTAAAGTGCGCATGTCTAGGCACATCTTCCAGATAAGCCAACTCAGAAGAGCCGCCTTTCCATCTCAAATATCCGAAATATCCTCTGCCCTGGATGGTACAACTGATATTCGATTTTACATTGAGCACAGGAATCACGATGCTGTAATGCTCAGCCACGATATAAACGATGCCCACGACACCGGTTCCGCTGACCACACCCATATCCTTATGAATGCCCTCAGCACGTCCCTTGTCGATGGTCATGAGATTGCCTGGCTTATCGATACTGTTGTCCACCACCTTGGCTGGTATCAATCTATAGCTCTTCAGCATGGCAAACTGGTCACGTTTCAGGAAACTGCTGTCTTTGGTCAGGCTGACCAGACTGTCGGAAAGCTGCTTCACCTGATGTTCCAGATACACATTTCGCTGTGTCAGTTCCTGGTTCACCTTGGTAAGCGAGAAGAATGTCTCAACGTTCGAATTCCATTCGTAGAGCTTGCCCGTTACGACGTTGGCTGTAGAAAACCATGCGCTACCCTGATAGCTGTTATACTGAAACAAGAGCACCATGCTCACCACCTCAAGAATCAGGAAGAGAAACCAATGGTTGTATTTCTGTAAAAACTCTAAAAGGTTGTGCATATACTACTTATATATGATTAAAATTCCGCAAATGGGCACTATAGAATTAATGTCCAAATGCGGAACTTACCTTATTTTATTCTTATTATCTCATCAAGAATGAGAAGCGATCCACATTCTTCAATGCAATGCCTGCTCCCTTAGCCACACTGTGCAAAGGATCCTCTGCAATATGGAATGGAATGTTGATCTTGTCCTGGAGTCGCTTGTCGAGACCGCGGAGCAAAGCGCCACCACCAGAGAGCCAGATACCGTTCTTCACGATATCAGCATAAAGCTCAGGAGGTGTGTTCTCCAATGCTGAGAGCACAGCGTTCTCTATCTTTGCCACTGTCTTATCCAGACAATGTGCGATTTCCTGATAGCATACAGGTACCTCCATAGGGAGAGCGGTGATGCGGTTTGGACCGTGAACGATGAAGTCCTCTGGAGCCTCATCACCCAGGTCGGTCAATGCAGAACCTACATGAATCTTGATACGCTCAGCCATACGCTCAGAAACCTTCACGTTGTGCTGACGGCTCATATACTCCTGGATGTCTGCAGTAAGATCATCACCTGCAGTACGGATAGAGTTGTTGGATACGATACCACCCAGAGAGATTACTGCAATCTCGGTGCTACCACCACCTATATCAACTATCATATTACCCTCTGGTGCCTCTACGTCGATACCGATACCGATAGCAGCAGCCATAGGCTCAAAAATCAAATAAACATCACGACCGTCGGCATGCTCAGCAGAGTCGCGCACGGCACGAAGCTCCACCTCGGTAGAACCAGAAGGTACACCGATAACCATACGGAGAGAAGGTGAGAACAGACGGCTTCCTGTGTGAACCATCTTGATGAGTCCACGCATCATCTGCTCGCAGGCAGTAAAGTCGGCGATAACGCCATCTCGCAAAGGACGGATGGTACGGATGTTGTCATGAGTCTTCTCGTACATCATCTTAGCCTTCTCGCCCACAGCAATCATCTTGTCTGTTCTGCGGTCGAGGGCTACAACGGAAGGTTCGTCCACTACAATCTTATCATCACTGATAATGATGGTATTGGCAGTACCCAAGTCCATTGCGATTTCCTGAATAAATGAAAAAAATCCCATTTGTTGTAATGTAATACTAAAAATATTCTAAGCTTAAAATTTCATCGTATATAAAGACACATCCGAGAAGCCTCCGAAAGCATTTTTCAGAGACACCTCGGATTCAGCCTTGTCTCTACATGAGAGAGATTACTTGGCAAACCAAGCGTGAATAGCAGTATCGTAGTGAGAGCTTACACCGAATGCGCGCTCAGCAAACATCTTACGATCCTCAATGTCAGTCTCAGCACCCTTCTTCTTCAAGATATCGAGAAGCACGCAGTACTCTGCCTTGCTAGGTACGATGACTACATCCTTGAAGTTCTTGGCACCGGCACGGATCAGAGAGATTCCGCCGATATCAATCTTCTCGATGATGTCTGCATCGCTGGCACCGCTAGCTACAGTCTGCTCGAATGGATACAAGTCAACGATCACGAGGTCAATAGAAGGAATTTCATACTCCTTCATCTGCTCCTGATCGCCCTCGTTGTCACGACGAGCCAAGATACCACCGAATATTTTTGGGTGAAGAGTCTTCACACGACCACCAAGGATAGATGGATATGTGGTAACGTCCTCTACTTTCTGACATTCATAACCAAGAGATTCAATAAATTTCTGGGTACCACCAGTACTCAAGAACTTAACACCCTCTTCATTCAGCTTAGCGAGCAACTCGTCTAAGCCATCCTTGTGGAAGACAGACACCAAAGCTGTCTTAATTTTCTTTGTTTCAGCCATTAACTATTTATCTATTTTGAATTAGACTTCAATCTATTTTTTAAATCGCTGCAAAGTTACGAAAAACATTTGAAATACGCAAATATTTAAGAGCTATTATCACAATTTAAAGCTATTATTTAATAATTTGCGGTAAATCAAGAAATGGCTCAGACATTTTGACAGAGAAACCGAGAAAAAAGAGACGAGTTTCTGGAAAAATCAGACAAAACGTCAGAAAAACACAGAAAAAGCCCAACAGGGCACACTATTCGCTTCCTGGGTTTGCGATGCTGAAAGCCGGACGGGGCTGAGGTTTCAGAAGCTGAAAGTCCAAAAGGCCGAAGCTTTCCCGAAGCAGAAAACCCACAAAGGCTGAAGCATCCATAACATAAGTAGAAAATAACAATTAGAAAGGAGATTAAGATATGACATTCGACAAATTTACAATCAAGGCGCAGGAAGCGGTGCAGGCCGCTGTGAACATAGCGCAGAGAAATGGTCAGCAGACCATCGAACCGGTGCATCTTCTCAGTGGTATCATCGAGAAAGCACCTGATGTAACCAACTATATCTTCCAGAAGCTGGGCATGAACGGCAATCAGATTGCCATGCTCCTTCAGCAGGAGATGCAGCATCTGCCTCGCGTGCAGGGTGCCGGTCAGCCATACCTCTCGGGCGATACCAACCAGATACTGATCAACGCCGAGGACATCGCCAAGAAGATGGGAGATGAATTCGTAAGCGTGGAACCTATCCTCCTCGCTATCCTCAAAAGCAACTCTACCGCTGCCCGAATCCTCAAGGATGCGGGTGCCAACGAAAAGGACCTTACCGCAGCCATCCAGGCTTTGCGACAGGGTCAGAACGTGAAGAGCCAGAGTGCCGATGAGAACTATCAGAGTCTTGAAAAGTACGCCAAGAACCTGGTAGAACAGGCTCGCAGCGGCAAGCTCGACCCGGTTATCGGACGTGATGAAGAGATTCGCCGTGTGCTCCAGATTCTCTCTCGCCGCACCAAGAACAACCCTATCCTCATCGGTGAGCCTGGTACAGGTAAAACCGCTATCGTAGAGGGACTTGCAGAGCGTATCGTTCGTGGCGACGTACCGGAGAACCTGAAGAACAAGCAGCTCTATTCGCTCGATATGGGTGCACTGGTTGCCGGTGCCAAATACAAGGGTGAGTTCGAGGAGCGTTTGAAGAGCGTCATCAAGGAGGTAACCAATGCCAATGGTCAGATTATCCTCTTCATCGATGAGATTCATACCCTGGTAGGTGCTGGCGGTGGCGAGGGTGCCATGGATGCAGCCAACATCCTGAAGCCAGCCTTGGCTCGTGGCGAATTGAGAGCCATCGGTGCCACAACCCTCAACGAGTATCAGAAGTACTTCGAGAAGGATAAGGCTCTGGAGCGCCGATTCCAGACCGTGATGGTGAATGAACCAGACGAGGTAGATGCCATCAGCATTCTCCGTGGTATCAAGGAGCGTTACGAGAACCACCACAAGGTTCGTATCCAGGATGACGCCTGTATCGCAGCAGTCAAATTATCAGAGAGATATATTTCTGATAGATTCCTCCCGGATAAGGCCATCGACCTGATGGATGAAGCCGCGGCCAAGCTCCGTATGGAGCGTGATTCCGTGCCAGAGGAACTGGATGAAATCACCCGCCACTTGAAGCAGTTAGAGATTGAACGTGAGGCCATTAAGCGTGAGAACGACCAGCCTAAGATTCAGCAGCTCGACAAGGAGATTGCAGAGTTGAAGGATAAGGAACATGACTTCCGTGCAAAGTGGGAAGGCGAAAAGGCTCTCGTCAACAAAATTCAGCAAGACAAGCAGGAGATGGAGAATCTCAAGTTCGAAGCTGAGCGCATGGAGCGTGAAGGCAATTACGAGCGTGTAGCCGAGATTCGCTACTCTAAGCTGGTAGCCCTTGAAGAGGATATCAAGAAGATTCAGGAGCAGCTGAAGAGCACCCAGGGCGGTGAGGCTATGATCCGTGAAGAGGTGACTGCCGATGATATTGCAGAGGTAGTAAGCCGCTGGACCGGAATACCAGTAAGCCGAATGATGCAGAGTGAGCGCGAGAAACTGCTCCATCTGGAGGAGGAGCTCCACAAGAGAGTCATCGGCCAGGACGAGGCTATCACAGCCGTAAGCGATGCCGTTCGCCGCAGCCGTGCCGGTTTGCAGGACCCTAAACGTCCTATCGCCAGCTTCATCTTCCTCGGCACCACCGGTGTAGGTAAGACCGAGCTTGCCAAGGCGCTTGCTGAGTATCTCTTCAACGACGAGTCAATGATGACGCGAATTGATATGAGTGAGTATCAGGAAAAGTTCAGTGTCACCCGTTTGATTGGAGCGCCTCCGGGGTATGTAGGATACGATGAGGGTGGCCAGTTGACCGAGGCTGTTCGCCGCAAGCCATACAGTGTGGTTCTCTTTGATGAGATTGAGAAGGCTCATCCTGATGTCTTCAACACCCTGCTCCAGGTATTGGACGATGGCCGATTGACCGACAACAAGGGCCGTGTGGTAAACTTCAAGAACACCATCATCATCATGACTTCCAACGCAAGCCGTGAGATGTTGCGAAAGACCTTCCGTCCGGAGTTCCTGAACCGTATCGACGACATCATCACCTTCCAGCCATTGACCAAGGATCAGATTGCCAAGGTTGTGGAGTTGCAGATGAACAGAGCCAAGAAGATGTTGGAGCCTCAGGGCTTCGATCTCCGCTGGACTCCAGCTGCCATCGGTTATCTTGCCGAGGTAGGTTACGATCCAGAGTTTGGTGCCCGTCCAGTAAAGCGTGCCATCCAGGATTACGTCTTGAACGATTTGAGCAAGAAGATTCTTTCAGAGGAAGTAAGTCGTGAGAAGCCAATCACCATCGATTACGTCAAGGATCACGGTTTGGTTTTCAAGAATGACTAAAGCTTCCCTCCGGAAGTCTCAAGAGAACCATAAGATTCAATAGGTTCTATAATATATACACAAGAAAGGTTCCTTCAAGAAGTAACATCCTTCGAAGGAACCTTTTTTATGCTTGACAGCAAACCCTTGCCCCCTTCACACGATACATTCACTGCCAATTTGCCATCAGGCGATTTGACGGTATAGTTGCCCGCCTGTGCTGCGAGAGCACCGAGCAAATAAATACCAGCAATACCAATTTTTTGCTTCATCTTGTCTACATTTATAGATTTAATAATTCTGTCAGTTGTCGGAAATACACCCAAGAAAAGCGAATCAGCTTCAGTTTTCTTCCTCAGATGCAAACCATTTGGTTGCAAAGATAAGCAAGAAAACCAAAAGCCCCGACATCACGTCGAGGCTCTTGAAGTTTTTGAATGTTTCAGCAGTTGTGTTTTTTATGTAGTTATGATTTATATCTTTGAAAATCAGTTTTTCTTTCTGGGTGCAAAAGTAATAATAAAATTGATGCAAATCAAAAAAAAGACAGTTTTTTATGCAAAAAAGAACGTAAACGTTTGCAAGTTTTGCTCTACCGATAAGGGACCATTAGCAATAAAAAATCAAAAAACATTCGGTTTTATTTTGTATTGTCTGCATTTTACAGTATCTTTGCACCTAATTATATATATAATAGACACGTATACGTAAATGAAAGAATTTGTAATATCAGAAGTCAAGGCGGAAACCGCTGTGCTCGTGGGTCTGATTACCAAGACACAGGACGAAGCCAAGACCAAGGAATATCTCGACGAGTTGGAATTCCTTGCCGATACGGCTGGCGCAGTCACCGTGAAGCGATTCACGCAGAAGGTGGTTTCGCCTAACCAGACTACCTATGTGGGCAAGGGTAAGCTCGAGGAAATCAAGCAATATATCAAGGAAGAAGAGGAGGAAGACAGAGAAATCGGTATGGTTATCTTTGATGATGAACTCTCTGCCAAGCAAATCCGAAATATCGAGCAGGAACTGCAGGTGAAGATTCTGGACCGTACTTCGCTCATCCTCGACATCTTCGCCATGCGTGCACAGACGGCAGCTGCCAAGACCCAGGTAGAGCTGGCACAGTATCGCTACATGCTGCCTCGTCTGCAAAGACTCTGGACTCACCTGGAACGCCAGGGTGGTGGTTCCGGCTCAGGTGGCGGAAAGGGATCGGTAGGTCTGCGTGGACCGGGTGAAACCCAGCTCGAGATGGACCGCCGTATCATCCTGGGCAGAATGAGCCTGCTCAAGGAGCGACTGGCTGAAATCGACAAGCAGAAGAACACCCAGCGCAAGAACCGCGGAAGAATGATCCGCGTGGCTCTCGTGGGCTATACCAACGTAGGAAAATCCACCATCATGAACCTGCTCTCGAAGAGCGAGGTGTTTGCCGAGAACAAGCTCTTTGCTACCCTCGATACCACCGTGAGAAAGGTGGTGGTAGACAACCTGCCGTTCCTCCTCGCAGATACCGTAGGATTCATCCGAAAGCTGCCTACCGACCTGGTGGACTCCTTCAAGAGCACCCTGGATGAGACCCGTGAGGCAGACCTGCTGCTCCATGTAGTAGACATCTCCCACCCTGACTTTGAAGAGCAGATACAGGTGGTAGAGAACACGCTGAAGGAACTGGACTGTGCCGACAAGCCATCGATGATTGTCTTCAACAAGATAGACAACTATTCCTGGATTGAGAAGGAGGAAGACGACCTCACCCCTATGGAGAAGGAAAACATTCCGCTGGAAGACCTCAAGAAGACCTGGATGGCAAAGCTCAACGATGACTGCCTGTTCATCTCGGCAAAGAACAAGGAGAACATCGACGAGTTCCGTGAGGTGTTGTACAAGAAAGTAAGAGAGCTCCACGTACAGAAGTATCCATACAACGACTTCCTGTACCAGGATTATGAATAAACTATAAAAACGTATCAACAATATGAATGACTACAGACCCCTAACCTCCGAGGAAATCGAGGTACTCAAGAGCAACGACTGCTGGGCTGAAGACTGGACATCCATCAATGTCTCAGAAGATTTCAAACCGAACTTCATGCACCGCGTGATGCTCTACGGCGAAGTGAACATCGGCGCCTTCAACAAGAATGTAGAGGTGAGCCAAGGCTTCGTAAAGCACTCTGGCATCAACAATGCCACCCTGCGCAATGTAACTATAGGTGATGACTGCCTCATCGAGAACGTAGGCAATTTCATCAACAACTACAACATCGGGGATGATTGCTACATCTCGAACATCTCTACCATGGAAACCACCGAGGGAGCAACCTACGGTGAGGGCAACCTGGTGAGCGTGCTCAACGAGGTGGGAGAAGGCAACGTCATTCTCTTCAGCGATCTGAACAGTCAGCTTGCCGCCTTCATGGTGAAGCATTTCTCCGACAAGGAACTGAAGGAGAAGATCAGACAGCTCATCAAGACCGACATCGACAACAAGATGCCGGAACGCGGACAGATAGGCAACAACGTGAAGATTGTCAACACCAAGGAGATTACCAACTGTGTCATCTACGACCTCTGCGAGGTAAACGGTGCCTCACGACTCAGCGACTGTACGCTGCTCGGTTCGGTTCACGGCAACGTATATGTCGGCACGGGAGTCATCATCGAGAACTCAATCATCGCCGAGGGTTCCAGCGTTATCAACAGCGTGAAGATACAGGACTGCTTCGTGGGAGAAGCCTGCCAGCTGAGCAACGGTTTCACAGCCTCAGCCTCCGTATTCTTTGCCAACAGCTATATGAGCAACGGTGAGGCGTGCGCCGCCTTCTGTGGTCCATTCACGGCATCGCATCACAAGAGCAGCCTGCTTATCGGCGGCATGTTCTCGTTCTACAATGCCGGTTCAGCCACCAACTTCTCCAACCATGCCTACAAGATGGGGCCAATGCACTGGGGCATCCTGGAGCGCGGTTCGAAGACAGCCAGCGGTGCCTATCTGCTGATGCCAGCCACCCTGGGTTCGTTCTCAGTATGCTTCGGCAAGCTGATGCACCACCCTAACACCCGCAACCTGCCATTCGCCTATCTGATAGCCGATGGCGACAAGATGTTCCTCATTCCGGGCAGAAACATCACCACCGTGGGCTTGTACCGCGACATCAAGAAATGGCCTAAGCGCGACCTCCGTGCACCGGAAAACCGCAAGAGCATCGTCAACTTCGACTGGCTCTCTCCGTTCTCCGTAGGCGAAATCCTGAAGGGCAAGAAGATATTGGAGAACCTGCGCGAGGTGACGGGCGACAACGTTTCGCAGTACCTCTACCACGAATACATCATCCCGGCTACATCGCTCCACAAGGGCATCAAATACTACGATATCGCCCTGCGCATCTACATGGGTGCCGTGCTGAAGCGAGTTTTGAAGCGCGATCCTTCCATCACCCCTCCTACCACGGAGATAGGAACCAGCGACTGGGATGACCTCTCCGGACTCCTCCTGCCGGTTAGCGAGGAAGAGCGCATCATCTCCGACCTGAAGGATGGAACCATCGAAACCATCCAGGAGCTCATCAGCCGCTTCGAGGAGATTGATGCCAACTATCGCGAATACCAGTGGGCATGGACCTACAAGATGATCTGCGACTACTACCACATCTCCGAGATTACCCTGGAGGATGCCAACCTCATCCACGAGGACTACATCAAGGCACGCCGCTCATGGATAGCGGAAATCAAGAAGGATGCCGAAAAGGAGTATGCCATGGGCGATGTGGAGGAAGAGGTTTTCAGAAACTTCGTCAACAGTCTGGACCAGGAAGTGGAATACGAGAATTAATTCATAATGAAGAATTAACAATTTATAATTAAGAAATGAAGATCAAGCACGTTTTGCTGGCAGCTGTCCTGATGGGCAGCCTCAGCGCCACAGCTAAGGATTATCATTACACCACCATCCCCGGTGATGCGATGAAGACACGCATCTATACCCTCGACAACGGTCTGACGGTGTATATGTCAGTCAACAAGGAAAAGCCTCGTCTGCAGGCAAACATCGCAGTGAAGACAGGTTCCAGAAACGACCCTGCCGAAACAACCGGTCTTGCCCACTATCTGGAGCACCTGATGTTCAAGGGAACCCAGAAGTTCGGAACCACAGACCATGCCAAGGAAAAGCCTTATCTCGACGAAATCACTCGCCGATATGAGAGCTACCGCAAGCTGACCGACCCTGCACAGCGCAAGCAGGCTTATCACGAAATCGACTCGGTTTCGCAGCTGGCAGCCAAGTACAACATCCCGAACGAGTACGACAAGCTGATGGCGAGCATCGGAAGCCAGGGCACCAACGCCTATACTTCCAACGATGTGACCTGCTATGTAGAGAACATCCCGAACAACGAGATAGAGAATTGGGCTAAGGTACAGAGCGACCGATTCCAGAACATGGTGATCCGCGGTTTCCATACCGAGCTGGAGGCTGTATACGAGGAGAAGAACATCTCCATGGCTAGCGACAACACCAAGGAGTTTGCTGCCCTCTGGAAGCTTCTCACCCCTACCCATCCTTACGGTACCCAGACCACCATCGGTGAGCAGGAGCATCTCAAGAACCCTAGCATCATCAATATCCAGAACTATTTCCATCGCTACTATGCACCGAACAATGTGGCTATCTGCCTGGCAGGTGATTTCGACCCAGACCAGACCATCTCCATCATCGACAAGTACTTCGGTTCATGGAAGAAGAACGAGAATCTCTCCCGTCCTGAGTTCAGCCTGCAGCCGGACATTACTGCCGTCAAGGATACAGCCGTAGTGGGCAAGGAGGCTGAGAACGTGATGCTCGCATGGAAATTCAAGGGCGCCAACGACAAGGAGAGCGATGTGCTCGATGTCATCGAAGACATGCTTTCCAACGGTAAGGCTGGACTGATGGAGGTTGACCTGGAGCAGCAGATGAAGCTGGCTTCTGCCGGAGCCTTCGTCTACGGTCTGCACGACTATTCTGCCTTCATCCTTGCCGGTAATCCTAACAAGGGTCAGAAGCTGGAAGAGGTACGCAGTCTCATGCTCCAGGAGATGGCGAAGCTGCGCCGTGGAGAATTCGACAACGACCTCCTGCCTTCGGTCATCGCCAACAAGAAGCTGAACTTCTACAGAGGTCTCGACAGCAACGACAACCGTGCCAGCATCATGGTAGACGCCTTCATCAACGACGAGAAATGGGAAGACGTAGCCGGCAAGCTGGAACGTCAGAGCAAGCTGACCAAGCAGGACATCGTGGATTTCGCCAACAAATATCTGCGCGACGACAACTTCGTATGCGTCTACAAGCGCATGGGCGAGGATACAACCTTGAAGAAGATTGAGAAGCCAGCCATCACTCCTATTCCGGCAAACCGCGAGTATGAGAGTGCTTTCGTCAAGGAAATCAAGAACGCCCAGGTGCCTGAAATCCAGCCTCAGTTCCTCGATTTCAAGAAGGATCTTACCGTAGGCAAGACCAGCAGAAAGCTGCCTCTCGTATACAAGCAGAACACCCAGGACGACCTCTTCAACCTCGTATTCCGCTACGAGTTCGGCGATGAGGATGATATCCGCTACAGCTATGCAGCCCAGTATCTCGACTATATCGGAACCGACAAGAAGAGCGTTTCTGCCATCAAGCAGGCTTTCTACAAGCTAGCTTGCAACTTCAGCGTCTCCCAGGGTTCCAAGACTCTGCAGATCAGCCTCAACGGTTTGAACGAGAACCTTCCTGCAGCTCTCCAGCTGACGGAGGAAATCCTGCACCATGCCAAGGCAGACAAGACCTCATGGAACCAGTTCATCGACCTCATCGAGAAGCAACAGCAGGATGCCAAGACCAACCAGCAGTCAAACTTCAGCCATCTCTGGAGCTACAGCACCTACGGTGCCTACAACCCAATCCGCAACGCCATCAAGACTGCAGACCTGCGCAAGATGGATCCTCAGGAGCTCGTCAATCTTCTGGGTGGACTGAACAACATCGAGCACACCGTGGCTTACTACGGTCCTTACAGCGAGAAGCAGCTCAACGCCCTGCTCGCCAAGGAGCACAAGACAGCCAAGAAGCTTGCTGCCGTTCCTGAGGGCAAGGAGTACAAGATGGAGGAAATCAAGCAGAACGAGATTTATATCGCTCCTTACGATGCCAAGAACATCTATCTGCGTTCTTACCAGAACACCGGAAAGAAGAGCGATGTGAAGGACGGGGGCCTGATTTCTCTCTTCAATGAATATTATGGTGGCGGCATGAATACCATCGTCTTCCAGGAGCTTCGTGAGACCCGCGGTCTGGCTTACAATGCCGGTGCTGCCTACTACACTCCAGTTCGCAAGGACGAGAAGGATTACTTCATGCGTCACGTCATCACCCAGAATGACAAGATGATGGACTGCATCCACGTCTTCGATGAGATTACCGACAATCTCCCACAGAACGAGGCTTCCTTCAATCTTGCCAAACAGAACCTGATGAAGTCTATCCAGAGCCGTCGCGTTACCAAGGCTGGCGTCATCAATGCCTACTTCAATGCCAAGCTGATGGGTATCGACTATGATGTAACCAAGCTCTACTACGAGCAGCTCCCTTCTCTGACTCTCCAGGACATCACGAACTTCGAGAAGCAGAATATCGTAGGCAAGCCATACCGCATGGTGATCCTCGGTGATGAGAAGAATCTTGACATGAAGAGTCTGGAGAAGATTGCTCCTATCAAGAGATTGAGCCAGGAAGAAATCTTTGGATATTGATAATGTATAATTAATAATGTACAATTAATAATGTATAAATTCAGCAGTTATGAAAGAGTATAATTTAATTCTCATAAAATCAAAGCAGTTTGCCCTAAGAATCATAAAACTGTATAAATATTTATGTGAACAAAAGAAAGAATATATTCTTTCAAAACAGATTGTTCGCAGCGGCACCAGTATCGGTGCCAATGCGAAAGAAGCTAGCGTAGCTCAATCCAAAGCTGATTTTTACGCAAAATTAAGTATCTCACTTAAAGAAGCAGCAGAAAACGAATTTTGGTTAGAGACTCTTCACTAAAGTGAATATATTGACGACAAACAATTCGAAAGCATCAATGCCGATTGTACAGAATTATTAAAAATACTTACAAGTATTTTAAAAACAAGAGAAAAAAATAATTATTCATTATAAATTATAAATTATAAATTAATATGACTCCAGATTTTAAGTATGCTCCAATGTTCCAGATTGGAGAGGACAAGACAGAGTATCGCCTTATCTCTAAGGAAGGCGTAAGCACAGCAGAGTTCGAGGGTAAGACTATCCTCAAGGTTTCTAAGGAAGCTCTTACCTTGCTGGCACAGCAGGGTTTCCACGACGTAGAGTTCAAGCTCCGTCGTGAGCACAACCTCCAGGTGGCTAAGATCCTCAGCGACCCAGAGGCTTCAGAGAACGACAAGTACGTAGCACTCCAGTTCCTCCGCAATGCAGAGACTGCCGTTAAGGGCATTCTCCCATTCTGCCAGGATACAGGTACTGCTATCATCCACGGTGAGAAGGGTCAGCGCGTATGGACTGACTTCGAGGACGAAGAGGCTTTGAGCCTGGGTGTATACAACACCTTTACACAGGACAACCTCCGCTATTCTCAGAACGCTCCTCTCAACATGTATGATGAGGTAAACACCCGTTGCAACCTGCCTGCTCAGATTGATATCGAGGCTACAGAGGGCGACGAGTACCGCTTCGTGATGGTAGCTAAGGGTGGTGGCTCTGCCAACAAGACCTACTTCTACCCTATGACCAAGGCTACTATCCAGAATGAGGGCACCCTCCTCCCATTCCTCGTAGAGAAGATGAAGAGCCTGGGTACAGCTGCATGTCCTCCTTACCACATCGCCTTCGTTATCGGTGGTACTTCAGCAGAGAAGAACCTCCTTACCGTGAAGTTGGCTTCTATCAAATATTACGACGAATTGCCTACAACAGGTGATGAGACCGGTCGTGCTTTCCGCGACATCGACCTGGAGAACAAGCTCCTCAAAGAGGCTCACAAGATTGGTCTGGGTGCACAGTTCGGCGGTAAGTATCTGGCTCACGATATCCGTGTCATCCGTTTGCCACGCCACGGTGCAAGCTGCCCTATCGGTATGGGTGTAAGCTGCTCTGCCGACCGCAACATCAAGGCTAAGATCAACAAGGACGGTATCTGGTTGGAGAAGATGGATGAGAATCCAACAGAGTTGATTCCTGAGGAGCTCCGCAACCCAGGTGAGGGTACCAAGGGTATCGAAATCGACCTCGACAAGGGTATCGATGCAGTTCGTGCTGAGTTGAGCAAGTATCCAGTAAGCACCCGTGTCAACCTGAAGGGTACCATCATCGTGGCTCGTGACATCGCTCATGCTAAGCTCAAGGCTCGCTTGGATGCTGGCGAGGAGATGCCAGAGTACTTCAAGAACCACCCTATCCTCTATGCTGGTCCAGCCAAGACTCCAGAGGGTTATCCATGTGGCTCTATGGGACCTACCACAGCCAACCGTATGGACCCATACGTAGATGAGTTCCAGGATCACGGCGCTAGCTTGGTAATGATTGCCAAGGGTAACCGCGGCGATGTTGTTACAGAGGCTTGCAAGAAGCACGGTGGTTTCTACCTCGGTACTATCGGTGGTGTAGCTGCCGTTCTCTCTCAGAGCTCTATCAAGAGCATCGAGTGCGTAGAGTATCCAGAGCTCGGTATGGAGGCTATCTGGAAGATTACCGTAGAGGACTTCCCAGCATTCATCCTCGTAGACGACAAGGGCAACGACTTCTTCAAGCAGTTGAAGCCTTGGAATCCATGCAAGGAATGCCAGAAGTAAATGATTTAAGAAAAATCATGACAATAGTAAGCTCAGGGTGTTCTGCCCTGAGCTTTTTTTATGATAAGACTGCGCACCACACTTGGCAGGGCAAGCAGCCTTGCTGCCCCCCACCTTCTGACTTTTTGAATTTGTCATAATTAATAAATTTCTACGTCATTTTCGGAAGTGGGCGAAGACGGTTATAGTGGTTACGGTTACAGAAGTTACAGTTTTCAGCGGAGGGGGTACAAGGGATTTTGAGTACTTACAGATTGTAAGTAATAATAATAGATAATAATAATATATTATATATTATTATTATCTTCTTCTAAAGAGGGAAAAGGAAACTGACTCATGAAAAACTGTAACTTCTGTAACCGTAACCACTTTTGGGGGAAAATCGGGGAAGAGGGCGCAAAGGACAAACGTAGAGTTGGGATGTACAAAACATAGAGAAACTATTTACAGAATATAGTTTTCTTATCTCAAAAATTACGACTTGTTTTTATTAACAGGATTCTCCACAAATGTTAAATCCGTTTAACAGAACCCTGCAGGCCGTTTTTTGGCAGTACCGGGAAAAAGTCGTATCTTTGCACTGTGTTTTAGAGAAAGCACGGGATTTTTTCCTGCACCATCATTCGGAGGACAAGGCGCCAATCTGAGGAGTGAAGCTAAATGGACATTATCTCATATACTTACTATAGATGTTGAAGTAGATATCCACCCAGGCATCACCGACGAGAACAGCCAGATCACGGGCCACGTCCTCATGGGAATCGATGAACTTCACCAGGTCGGGATTATACTTCGTACCGGCATCCCTGCGGAACTCCTCCATCACCATGTCGAAGGTCTTGCCATCCTTGTAATTCCTGCCTACGCGCTCGGTAGCAGCCTGCATGCAGTCGCTCAGAGTGATGATGTCTATCAGGATGCGCTTAGGCGACTTCGTGTTGTCGAAATCCTCAGGATAGCCGCCCTTGCCATTATACCACTTATGATGACCCAAGGTGGTATCACGAAACTTCTCATAGAGCGAAGGAGCAATCTTCAGCAACTCGGCTCCCAAAGAAGGATGGGTCTTGATGATGGAGAACTCCTCATCCGTCAACGGACGGTAGTCGTTGTTCACCACCGAGATGATGCCATTCTTGCCAATGTCATGATAGAGGGCTGCCTGATAGATGAAGTTGAGACACTCCTTAGGATCCAGGAAGACTTTACCATGATGGCGCTCACCAAGCGCTCCTCCCAACAAATTGGGCTGATAGGCCAGAATGCCCTCCATCAGCTTCTTGGCTATCATCGCCACATGTACGGAATGGGCATAGGTGGTGACCTGGGTAGCCACATTCAACTCATTGAAGTTGCGGATGCGCTCCACTTCCTTCAGGTACTTGATGGCACGGGGATAGGTAGCAAGGACATTCAGATATTTCACATACGAATTCTCCATCTGCTGGTCCAGACGATGGTGATAGATGGTGATGATGTCCCGATACATCCGCTTGACGGCAGCACGCTTCCTGCGGTAGGAAACATCAGACAGGTCGTTCAGATAGAAATAGTTCATGAAAGGCTGCAGGGCGGTCTGAAGCTGACGGTAGTCATAACGGGCAGTACTGAATTCCTTCTTCATACCATTACGGTTTCTCCTGACAGCCTTTCCCATCGCTTCCGTCGCCGTGATCTGTCCCATCTTCACCTGCATCACCAGGGTACGGGAATAGGAGAGCTCCGACAGATGAGGATTGGCAAGATTCTGTGCAACAATCACCTGCATCAGGGAGTCGGCAAACTGCTTTTCCAGGACGGTAGAATCAGCCAGATAAACATTACGGACCAGACTTTCCTCAGTATTTTTCGCCTTTTCGTTCAGGCGACCGTAATCCTCCTCACTCATCAGCTGGCAGGTATGGGGCAAGCTGAGCAATCTCCTGAGTTCAAGCACATAGGCACGACGTTCTTTCACGGTCTGCATCTTGTAAATCAGCCAGTTGGTAACCGTCAGATTTTCAAGCGCCATCAGGGAAGACTCCACAGGATTAGGCGAGCGATACCGGTCTTCCGCCACGGCACGCTTCAGATACTCGTAGGATTTCTTCAAGGCATCAGGTTCCTTACCCAGAGTATGGATTTCATAAAGGAATTCGCCCTTGAAGTTATCCACCAATCCGGCAAAGTTCGATGCCTCTGGACATCTTCCGCTTCCATAATATTCCAGAAGAATATCACAGAGTTGATTGCCCAGGAACGGGTCTACCTTTTCCTCCATATACAGACGCTGCAAGCCGTCGCACAACTGCTGGTAAGCTTCATGGGGAATCTGCTTACGGTCTTGCTTGAAGTAATCGAAAACGATGTTGATAATCTCCCTGTTAACCAGGAAGAGATGCGTATTCTTCAGGGCACGGCGCTTGAAGAAATTGGTCCATGCCACATGGTCCTTGAACAGGAAGATGCTGTCATTGTATCGGTTATAGACACTGCGATTCTCTTCCAACAGTCTGAAACACCTCTCGAAATCAGGGATTTCAGTACTATCGGAACGCACTGGGGTCTGGCAGAAAACGGGGATGCCAACCAACCAGAATATCATTACAAAAAACAACTGCCTCAAAATCAAAAAATACTTTTACTTAAGTTTATTATGCTATCTTAGAAAGTGCAAATATATCGATTTTCTTTCAGAAAACCAAATTTTTCGGTTTATTTATCTTTTTTAAACTATATCCGTTGCTATTCATGCCTTGGCAAAACAAACTTCGCCATCATGCTCACACACCATAATAAAAAACTGCAACCTACTCTTCGCGAGCAGGTTGCAGCTGTAGTTAACTAACTGTTATCAACTATTCATTACTAACTCTACCTATATATTATTATGTTTTGACCAACACGGGGGCTTACTTGATATACTCCTCAGGAATCTGAGGCATTGCACCATTCTGGGTACAAACGTATGCACTCACCTTTACAGCCAATTCGTGTGCCTCCTGGATGGTCTTGCCCTTCAGGATGCTGGCGCAGAAAGTACCGGTGAAGCTATCGCCTGCACCTACAGTATCAGCCACCTCTACCTTTGGAGTCTCCTGGAATGACTTCACGCCTGGGGCAAAGACATAGCTGCCGTTCACACCGCAGGTCAATACGAGCATATCGAGATTGTACTTGCCGAGAATCAACCAGCACTTGTTCTCGATATCCAAACCTGGATAACCGAAGAGGCGGCCGATGGTAATCAACTCCTCATCGTTAATCTTCAAAACATTGCAGCGCTTCAAGCTCTCGGTAATCACCTCAGGAGTATAGAAGTTCTGACGGAGATTGATATCGAAGATCTTCAGACAATCTTCTGGAGTATGATCAAGGAATGTATAGATGGTCTTGCGGCTAACCTCACTGCGCTGAGCCAGAGAGCCCCAGCAAACAGCACCGGCATTGGCAGCAATCTCCTTGATATCATCAGTGAATGGGATATTGTCCCAAGCCACACCCTTCTTGATATCGTATGTAGGAACACCCTCCTTATCGAGCTGCACCTGAACGGTACCGGTAGGATAATCTACCACAGGCATCACATACTTCAACTTCTTCTCATCGAGAATACGAAGGGCTGTATCGCCCAAGACATCCTTACCTATCGCACTGACGGCTACAGAATGCAAGCCGTGCTGACCAGCGTGGTAAGCGAAGTTGGCAGGAGCACCGCCGAGTTGAGAACCACTAGGGAGAACATCAAAAAGTATCTCACCCAAACCTACACAATATTTTGTATTTAAATTCTTTGTTTCCATAATTACACCTTATTATTAGATATAGTATAAAAGATTGCGAATGAATATTAGATATAGTATAAAAAATTGCGAATGAAGATGATTATAACTTGCGGATATAAGTGAAGAGATAAACTACACCTACTGCCATGACAGCCACGGCACCAGTCTGACCGATAGCATCGCTGGCGAATCCCATGAACAATGGGAAGATGGTACCACCAAAGAGTCCCATGATCATCAATCCGCTCACCTCGTTCTTCTTATCAGGCAAAGCAAGCAGCGCCTGAGAGAAAATCATGGAGAAGACGTTAGAGTTGCCGTATCCCACGAGGGCAATAGCGATGTAGAGCACATAATGGCTTGTTCCTACCCACATGCCTATCATACTCAAAGCCATCATCACAACGCTGATGATGAAGAAAGTGCGGGTCTTCATCATACGGAGGAAGGCTGTACCGGTGAAACATCCGATGGTACGGAAGATGAAATAGAGCGATGTGGCGAAAGCTGCATCATTAAGACTCCATCCCAAACGCTCCATCAGAATCTTAGGAGCTGTGGTATTGGTACCTACATCAATACCCACATGGCACATGATACCTATGAAAGAAAGTAATACGATTGGCTTACCAAGCAATTTAAGGCAATCCATGAAGCCCGAAGCTCCTCCATCCTGCTTCTCTTCGGTGATAGGTGTGCCAGCCAGGAAGAAGGTGGCAGCAATACCGATAATCATATAGATTGGGAAGAGAATGCGCCAGCCCAGACCGAAGGTTGGAATGCTTGCCATGGCGCCCCACATAGCGATGTATGGAGCCAGGAAGGAAGCTATCGCCTTGACAAACTGACCGAAGGTCAATGTGGATGCCAGGTTCTGACCTGATGTAACCACTGAAACCAGAGGGTTCAGGGAGGTCTGCATCAAGGCATTTCCGATGCCGAGCAATGAGAACGACACGAGCATCAACTCAAAGTTTTCGCCGAAAATGGGCAAAAGGAGTGAGATGACGGTAACGAGCAAAGACAGGACTACTGTCTTCTTCCTACCGATCTTATTCATCAGTATTCCTGTTGGAACCGAGAATATCAAAAACCAGAAGAATACCAATGAAGGGAACAGATTGGCTGTCGAATCATTGAGGTTGAGATCTTCCTTTACGTAGTTGGAGGCGATGCCTACCAAATCTACAAATCCCATGGCGAAGAAACAGAGCATCACCGGGATGATTGTCAATTTTGATGATTTATTCATAATTGTTAGCGTTATTGTTTCTATATTTTGCTGGTGCAAAGGTAGCGATAAACGATACTATATATCATAAAATATCGTTCATCGGCTACCATTTATGTTGCTTTGTTACATCAGTAACACGCTAAGAAACAATTATCTTATAGATTCAGTTCTTAACAGATGAGGTTACTTGATGTCGTAAATCTGATACTTACCCTTTCCCTTTACAGTAACCTTGTTGTAAGGCTTGCTTGGGAACACGAGATTGGTCATGGACATCTTGCCGTCAGCATCCAGTGCCTCGATGCTGCTCTTGTCGATGAAGATGCGCAGCTGGCTGATATTGCCATAGGTTGGAGCCTTGGTGACTGCAGCGAAGTCCTTGCTGAAATCCATCTTACCGCTCTTGGTTCTATCCATTGAGAAGGTTTCTGCCTTGGCATCGTAGTTCATCACTACCTTCTCGCCCTTGTCGTTGCTCAGGGTGATAGTGGCATTTCCCTTCAGGTTTACTACCATCTCGCAAGATTCTGTGAGTTTCTTGCCAGCCTTCTTGCTTCTTGCAGCTGTCATCTCTGGAGATGGAACCACACTGCAATACGTTTCACCCTTATACTCGAAGAGACCTAAGTCGCGAGGAATAGAGTTGCCTGAACGGTACTGCTGGGTAGGAACCTGGTTGGCATACTGCCAGTTGCTCATCCAGGCGATAGCCACACGGCGACCTTCCGGGGCGTTATCAAAAGTAACTGTAGCATAATGATCCTTTCCGTAATCCATCCACTTGGTTACCTCAGGCTTGCTGTCACAAGTAAACTTATGACCGTCGAAATCACCTACGAAATACTGGGTAGCAGAACCGCCGAATGGACCACCAGGATTGATGTTGCAGATGAGCATCCACTTCTCCTTATCGGTGCCACGAACCTTCAACTTCATCAGGTCTGGGCATTCCCAAACACCGTCGTGGTTGCCATACTTCTCACCGAAAGAGCTTTCAAGTTTCCAGTCCTTCAAATTATCAGAAGTATAGATTTCCATGTGCTGACCGGCAGCCAGAATCATATTCCACTTCTTGATGTCCTCGTTCCAGAACATGTGTGGGTCACGGAAGTCTGGCACATTGCTGGTAAGAATAGGATTTCCTGCATATTTTGTAAAGGTCTTGCCGTTATCTGTACTGTAAGCCATGCTCTGTGTCTGGTTCTCACCAGCCGAAGTGTAGAGAGCCACAACAGCACCCTTGCCCAAACCAGCGGTATTATTCTTATCCACAACGGCAGAACCGCTGAAAATGGTACCAATTGCATCTGGCTGGATAGGGGCACCCTGGAACTTCCAATGTATCAAGTCGGTAGATGTAGAATGTCCCCAGGTCATATTCTCCCACTGTGATCCGTAAGGATTATACTGGAAATAGAGATTCCATACGCCATCCTTATAGAACATACCATTTGGGTCGTTCATCCATCCGTAAACAGGAGTGTGATGGAAAACTGGGCGATACTGTTCACGATTCTTCATATCGAAAGAATCAGAGAACTTCATGTTCTCCCAGCAAGTGAGGGCGTTCAAACCCTCCTTGCTATAATCGCCGTTTACATGGATATCGAGAGCCAGGCCCTTCAAACCGGCAAACTCATCCATATAGAGAGGCACGTAATAATCTACGTGATCTTTAGCCAACTTCACATTGAAGGCTTTCACCTGCTTGTTGTCGGCAATCACCTTAATATTGGCTATCTCTGCATTTTCCTGCACAGGAAGCAAGAGACACTTCTGGTTCTGACTCTCCTGGCTGATGCGATAGAGACAGTGATTATTGCTCAAGAAGGAAGCCTGCTGGGCATAACTGGCGGTGAAACCGCAAAGAGCAACAAGCGCCGAAATAAATATCTTTTTCATTGTCTAAGTGTCTGAAATTATTATCTAAAAATACCGATAGGTAATTACTCGTATCCCTTATTCTGCTTATACAGACCAGGAATGTAATACAGCTGGTTATATGGAACCGGATAGAACTCGTTCTTGCCTGGAGTAAACTTGGCATCCTTCAGGTATTGAGCGTATGTCTGCTCTCCATACTTATCGTTCTGCTCTGATGCAAAATACTTGTTCAATGTCTCAGAAGCAATGCCCCAGCGGCGCAGGTCGAAGAATCGGCCGTTCTCCATAGCCATTTCCAGACGACGTTCCCAGCGCAGGCACTTTCTTGCCGTCTCCTTATCCTGGAAATAAGACTCCGGATAGAGGGCTATATCACATTGATCCTTGGCATATTCAATATGCTTATCCACAGAATTCTTGGCTCTCTGACGGATATCGTTGATGATGGTACGAGCCTCAGCCAGACGGTCCAACTCTATCAAAGCCTCAGCACGCATCAACATAATGTCGCTATAACGGAGCACATAGTCGTTCATCGCAAACGCCTGCCAAGAGCCATTGTAAGTTTCACCCTTTGAACGCTGTGGTACTTCCTTCAGAGAGGTATAGTAACCGTAAACGTTTGGTGTACGAGAGTTGGCTGTAGTCATCGTGTATTCTGACTCATATTTATATGGGAAGGTAGGCATTCCAACGGTGTGGAACAAACGTGGATCCCATTTCTGACTATTAGGCTCACCGTTTACAGGATAATCACAAGTCTTGTTGTAGTCATCAAACTCAGGAAGTCCGTTCTTGGTCTTGAAGGCATTCACCAGGTCCTGTGAAGGCTTGTGGAAATCCCATCCGCAAGACCAAATACCCCAACAGCCATTCAGCATATTAGACCAGTTGGCACGTCCGAAGTTGGTATGGTCCTCGCTATAGTCGGAAGTCTGGACAGCAAAAACTGACTCCTTGCTGTTCTTATTGTCAGGCAGGAAGATATCGCCAAAGTCTGCCATGTAACCATAGTCTGAATTCTTCACCACATCAGTATAGTCGACAACCTTCTGCATATACTCCTTATTAATATGGTCAACACCATCGGTTGCCTCATAGCCATCACCCCAGGCAATGGTAAGATAACACTTAGCCAGATAACCTGCGGCTGCAATCTTGTTGACACGACCGCCATCCTTCTGCTTAGCAGGAAGTACATCGTATGCTGTCTGGAAGTCAGCAATCACCTTTTGCCACAATTCCTCGTAAGTAAACTGAGTGTTTGATGTGCTTTCTGTTGCTTTATCCTCATAAACCTTCTCGTCTATCCAAGGAATCTGGCGATACATGGTAAGTAACTTGAAATAGAAATGAGCACGGAGAAAGCGAACCTCAGCCTCACGCTGCTTGGTTACCTCAGCACCCAGTGTGCTCTCACCATTCTGCTGTAAAGAAACCAAGGCACGGTTGCAACGGGAAACGGCACAATAGAGTCGATACCATAACTCGTCGAGTTCGCCCTTAGTAGAGGTTAAGGTACTCCAGATTTCCACATCGTGATAACCGGTGTCACCGGTACCACCACCGCCTTTCAAGCAATCGTCTGAAGAAAGGTCACCGTATGGCCAAAGGTTGAATGGGTAAGAATACCAACAGTCGCCCAACATCGCATAGGCACTGTTTACCATCTTGTCTGGCTCGCTGAAAGCCTTGTCTTCATCAACCACAGCTGTTGGGGTGTAATCCAGGAAATCATCACAACTGGTGAATGTTCCTACCAGTGCTGCTGCAAGCACCATTGTATATAACTTTTTCATCTTAAAATTCTCTTTAAAAATATGAAACATTTTAGAAACCTACCTGAAGTCCGAATGATACGGATGTTGAAAGTGGATAGTTCCAGTTTGGATTCTCTGGGTCTGAACAGGTCAGGCTATTGCTCTTGATGGTCAAAAGATTCTGACCTGAGAGATAGACACGGGCACTGGTCATCTTCAACTTAGAGAGGATGCTGCTTGGGATGGTGTAACCCACCTGCAAGGTGCGCAACTTCAAGTAAGATCCATTCTCAACGTAGTAAGAGGAAGCACGACCCTCATCGGCTGTGTTCATGGTGCTCAGACGTGGGATAGAAGAACCGGTATTGTTGGTATTCCAGGCATCGAGCAAACGGGTTCCCTTGTTAGAACCACCATCAGTAATAGCCCAGAAGTCGGTCTGGAACTTTTGGTTGTTATACACATCCTGGTCATAGACACCCTGCCAGAACATACTGAAATCAAAGCCCTTGTAGTTGAGAGCAATATTCAAACCATAAGAGAAGGCTGGCACTGGGTCGAAAATCCAAGTCTGGTCATCTGAAGTAATTCCATTTTTACCATCTAAGTCCTTGTATTTCAATCCACCGACACGTGCGTTTGGCTGTCCAGACTTATCTACTTCTTCCTGATTCTGGAAAATTCCATCGGCTACATAACCTACGATAGAACCATATGACTTGCCACTCTGCACCAGGTTTTCCTTAGATGTGTGAGCGTAAGCACCTGTTGTTGTTTCTGGCAAATAAGTAACCTTGTTGCGGAAGAAATCCAGATTGCCGTTCACATCGATGCCAAGTCCATTAGCCAAGGTCTTGCGATAACCCACGGTGAACTCCATACCCCAGTTGCGGAGCGAAGGACCATTCTGCCATGAATTTCCACCTTCACCTGTTGCACCCAGATAAGCAGGATTAATCAACATATCCTTTACATTCTTAATATAGGCATCCACTGTACCATAGAGGGTATTGCCAAACAGGGTGTAATCCAAACCTACGTTATACTGGGTAGCAGCCTCCCATTTCAAGTTAGGGTTAGCCAACTGTGTGGCACGATAACCAGAAGGGAAGGTACCTGAACCTTGCAGGAAGAGATCGTATGCAGTAGAGGTTACACGGTCTAATCCGTAATCTACTACATAAAGACCAAACTGTGCATTGTTGTCGATAGCCTGGTTACCCGTCTGACCCCAGGAAAGACGCAGCTTGGCATCATCCAACCAATCCTTCTTCAGGAGATTCGAGAATCTGAAACCGAGTGATGCAGCAGGGAAAGTACCCCAGCGATGTGCCTTACCAAATCGGGATGAACCATCATGACGGATAGTAAAGGAAGCCAGGAGGAGATCATCCCAGTTGTAGTTCACCTTTCCAAAGAAAGAAGCCAGGCGATAACCAAACTTTGCACCCGAGTTACGCATCGTTCCCGTGGCAGCATTTGGCCACATATAATCTTTATCTTCCAGCGCATAACCTTCTGAATAGGCAGAGAAATCGATACACGACTGCTTGGAAACTTCCATACCACCGAGTACATCGATGTTGTGCTTACCAATCTGGGCAACGTACTGGGCTGTGTTAGACCATGTCCAGTTAGTCTCATTGTTGTTTGACAAGGTTGTCTTCGCGATGTCGTTGTTGACGATATCGGAATGATAAGTATTCGTCATCGCATTGATAAACGATGTCTTGAAATCCAAACCGAAGTTAGAGCGCAGGGTCAATCCCTTGACAGGCTTCAATTCTACGAAAGCATTACCGAAGATGCGCCAGTAGTCGAGGTGATTGTTGCGGTTCTGATACTGCTCACGACAAGGGTTCTGACGGTCGGCCATACTACCCACAGGACCTGCGAAGGTCTTGCCATCTTCTTCGTAAACCGGAACGATAGAAGGCATCTTCAAGGCATTCTCCATCGGATGGCAATCTACCTGAGAGGTATAAGTCAATGTCAAATTCTCACCTACGGTTACGATCTTGTTTAAATTCCAAGAGGTGTTCAAACGAGCTGAGATATTCTCGAAATTGGTATATTTCAAGACACCCTCATTGTTCTTGTATCCCAAGGAGAACATAGCGCTATGCTTGTCATTGGCATGAGATACAGAGAGGTCGTAGTTCTGCGAGAAACCTGTGCGAGAGATTTCATCGAGCCAGTCGGTATCGGAGAATCGCATGGTCTTCTTGGCATTGATGTAGCCGTCGTATCGACCATTGATAGTATAGTTCTGATACTGGTTGGTAGATGGATTCCAAACGGTGATTGGAGTTCCAGAGGCCGCATTCAAGTCGATGCCGTAGTTGGCTGCATAAGCCACAGGATCGAGTCCATCGTTCAGGGCTGCCTGAGCCATCGCAGTAGCATACTGGCTGGAGTTCATCAGCTTCATCTTCGACTGGTTGGAATAGAACTGTGCAGTTAGGTTGGCAGAGAAGTCAACAGCAACCTTGCTACCCTTCTTACCTTTCTTGGTGGTGATGATGATGACACCATTCGATGCACGGGAACCATAGATAGAAGCCGAAGCGGCATCCTTTAAAACCTGCATACTCTCGATATCATTCGTATTGAGGGTATTCAATGCCATATTGGTAGGCACACCATCTATGATATAAAGAGGATCCTGAGAAGAGTTGAAAGAACCGATACCACGAATACGCACGGTTCCAGAACCAATAGGAGAACCATCAGTAGTAACAGTCATACCAGGAACACGACCCTGCAAAGCACGCATCGGGTCTGTCTCTGAACTTGTCTTCAAGTTCTTGGTTGAAACCACAGCCACGGAACCGGTCAAGTCTGCCTTCTTCTGAGTGGTATAACCTGTTACAACTACTTCCTGCAAGTCGTTGGCATCTTCCTGAAGTGTTACCTCCATATTGTCTGAAGCCTTTACTTCTTGCGTCTTATATCCAATATAAGATATAACAAGTGTGGAACCAGGAGCACATTCTACATGAAAGTTACCATCAAAGTCGGTAACAGTACCAGTCTTTGTGCCTTTCACCATAATAGATGCGCCAATGACTGTCTCACCGGCAGCATCCTTTACGATGCCATTTACATTTACCTGTTGTGCACTAGCTACGGTGCAAACAGCACAGAGCGCAGAGCTCATTAGTAATTTTGAAAGATTGTTCATACTATTATAACGTTTTAAGTTTCAAAAATTGTTATTGCTTGATTTCTGCCGCAAAATTAGAGAAAAGACTGTTATATAAATAGAAAAAATCGTTCCTGTAACAGTAATTATGTTACATGAAACGATTTTCAAATCTTTCGTCAAGATTTTAAAGTACTTATTGTAAAGGAGTTAGAAAACTATTCCTTATTAGATGCCTGTTCATTTCTAAAATCGGTAGGAAGTACACCAAACTGCTTCTTGAAGCATGATGAAAAATAGCCAGGAGCAGCAAAGCCTACTTCTGCCGAAACTTCAGAGATTGTCTTGTCTGTTTGCTGCAAGAGAGTATAGGCTCTCTGCAGGCGCATCTCTTTCAGGAGCTCGGCTGGCGTTTTTCCTGTCATAGCCTTCACCTTGCGATAGAGCTGCACCTTGCTCAACTGCATCTGGGCTCCCAAATCATCCATCTTCATATCAGCATTGCCCATATTCTCAAGTATCTTCTTCTTGAAACGGTCCATGAAGTAACGATCACTCTCATCCAGGTGATTCAGTTCAGCAGCCCAGCCCTCCTTGTTCTCGATGAAGCCACGAGCCACAACTTTCTGTTTCTGCAGCTTCTTTCTATATACCTTATACATATAGTAGATGACAAAGAACAGAATCAGAACTACAATAAAGGCGACCACAAGCATCCATTTCTGGATGCGGGATACCTCTGAATAAGAATTAAGACTGTCAGAAATCTGATCCAGATTCTTCATCTTGGCTTCCAGATCCTGATATTGTAGGGCGATGGCATCGCAGTTTTCAGGGGTAGCAAGGAATGATTTCATCACATTATCCTTCCTATAGGGTTTACCCTGAAGGATATTCATCGCCAATTCCATAATCTTTTCACCCTGGGTAGGATAGACATAAGAAGCAGCAAACTGCCCTCTCTTCACTCTATCCACTCCTTCCCATTCTCCAGGCAATCCATCAATGCCTACTATCAGCATCTGCTTATCAATGCCTCGTTTCTCTGCTTCCAGAAAGGCTCCTATGGCTCCCAGGTCGCTATGTCCAAACACGCCATCCGCATGTCCGCCCTTATCCAGATATTGCTTCATCAACTCCTGGGCTCGCTCCAACTTCCAGTTACTGTCCAGGGTAACCACCTTGATTCCCGGACAATTCTTCATCACCTCGTGGAAACCACGATGGCGCTCAATGACAGGAGAAGCATCTTTCAAGCCCGTAATCTCAACAATGGTACCTTTTCCATCCAGTTTCCTGACAAGAAAGCGGGCTACTTCCCTACCCGCTTCTACATTATCGCCACCGATGGAAGCTGTATAATGGGGTGTCTTTACCTTTCTGTCGAAGAGAATAACCGGGATATGCGCACGATAAGCTCGCTCGATGGCAGGTGTTACATCATTCACGTTATCAGGGGCAACAACGATCAAATCTACCTTTTTGGCTATCATACTGTCTATCTGACGAGCCTGACGTTGCCCGTCATTCTCTGCAGTAGTAAACAGCAAATCCACATTCTTATATTGATACTGCGCCAGTCGCATCTCATTATTCACCTTCTCGC
Source organism: Prevotella sp. SGI.167 (assembly GCF_050313615.1). NCBI lineage: Bacteria > Pseudomonadati > Bacteroidota > Bacteroidia > Bacteroidales > Prevotellaceae > Prevotella > Prevotella sp. SGI.167. The sequence goes on from NZ_JBNPLT010000001.1 coordinate 170,662, forward strand.
GCCAAACGCCGCTACAACATTGCGACACACCTATCACCACATTCTTCTGGGTGCAAGCACCAAGAAGAAGGAGCATACTAAAAGATAGTACTATTAAGATAATATTGATTCTTTTCATTGAATTTATACTTCTTCCATCCGTTTAAGTTCCCACCCCTCAAACTGCATGATGATGAGATGGAGTTTTGTACCTTGGCGCAAAGCTTCAACCCTTGGAGCCTCGGCATATCGATGAATCTGCTCTAGAGCCTCACGCCACTGTTTCTCTGCCTTGGTCATAGGCTTGCCATCTTCCGTGAACTCACCTTCAACTATCGCTGAGAAATCTTTCTTCGAAAGAACCTTCAACTCCAGAATGTAGCTATGCTGACTGGCATAATGGGTAAGGTCTGGCAAAAGGAAGAAATCACAATAACCATAATTCAACTCCAACTCTGGAGCCGTGATATAATAATCATTCAGATTCAGATAAGCCATGAAGAATCCCTGCAGGTTTCGCTCAACCTCAATGCCATCACGCACCGAAGAAACCTTGGCATAGGCATCCGCCATAAAGCGCAATCCTTCTTCCCACTTACCATCGTATGCCATATCATAATAGTAATCGGTGAGCTGGTTGACATCCACATAAGCCTTTGCCTGATACTCCTCTTCCAGATAACCATAATACTGCTTGCGGACATTATTGTTCGGAATGCCCAGAATGAGCTTGGATCCACGAGTTCCCTTGATGGTCAACATGCCATAATAGAACAGAAGACTTGGGAATATCTCTGCCTTTGGAATCTGATACGCAGAAAACGACTCATAAAGCTGGGTAACAATCTGCTCCTCTTCTGCTATCTTGCGGATAATGCCCTTACGCTCTCCATCCAGCTTGTCAAACTGCAAAAGTTTCTTCATCTTGCCGTAATCGGTACGGGTATTCGGGTCTATCATCTGACGAGGAGAACATCCGTTATCCATGTAATTACGAAGGTAATAAAGAACCATATCACAATTAAACATACGAGTTTTCTTCTTCAATGCTTCTTCTGCAAAGCAATAATTGTCATACCATGGCTTCATATCATTGACGATGGCATCAATATCACTATCGGCAGGAATACTACCATGCTCCTTATAATAGGTTAACATCTCCACCACATCAGTGGTAGAGAAGCCCAGCATCTCATCAAACTCCGGCTTGATAGAAATGTTCCAACCTATATTGAATCCACTCGTCACATCATCCAGGGTTACAGGGCTCACACCCATCATGAAGATACGCTCAAAATTACCCTTGAACTTCTTGAAGACATCACGATAAAAGCCGTCGGCATGGGTAATCGCATGATACACATTCTCACCACGTTCGTTGAGTATGACATTCGTGAAGTTGTCATACTCATCGATGATGAGATACAGATGATACTGGTGCGCCTTGGCAGCCTTGAATATCAGTTCCATCTTTTCCTCAAAATCTTCCTGCGCCAGGATTTCTTCCATCTCTGCCTGATAATATTCTGAGTATTGACGGACAAAAGCATCAAGGTTGATGCTGAGATAAGAATTAAACTTAGTCTCAAGCTTGTCGATATTACCCGTAATCTGGGAGAAATCGAGGAACAGCACCTGATACTTTCCCTGCAAAGGAGTAGGATGCTGGCCTATCCACAGATTTCCAAAAAGACTCTGGAACTTATGGCTCTGCGTACAGTCATAGTAAGAATAGAGCATACTCAAGAATATGCTCTTACCAAAACGACGAGGGCGGATGAAGAAGAGATTGCGAGGCTGCTTCTCCAGCTCTGGGATAAACATCGTCTTATCCACATAATATAGATTCTGCTCTATTACCGTAGCAAAATCTGCCACCCCATAAGGTACTTGTTTAACTTGCTGTTCCATCATGATCTATCCTTAAAAACACTATCTGTGTGCAAAGATAGCATAAAAAAACGAAAAAGCCACAGTTTGCGTTTACAAATTGCGGCGTTTATTATATTTTATCCGAAACACACGTTCCTACCATACGACTTTCTTGTTGCCCATAATATAAAATTGCTTCCTTGCATCATATAAGTTGCGTTATTGTTATCATCCATCTCACCCTTGCCAATTCGCAAGGCGAGGTATGTGATGAGGAAGAGGCTATCTATTACACCTTCGGACCAGGGAAGGCGCAGAAAGTTACAGATGTCATCAAGAAAAAAAAGTCCTGAGACATCATAAGAAAATGCTTCATTACCAAAATAAACGTCTCCAAAAGTGCGTTTCTCAAATTTTATTTGTACTTTTGCAGTGTCATTCAGAACTTTGTTTTATTTTTACAGCACGATAATAAACAAAATGTCTGGATATGGCAAGCATCCCGGTGCACCAACAGAGTAGCTTAGGTGCACCCTGATAAAGAAGATAAATGATAGTGCTGCGTTAATTAAATAAATCAGATTCAACATGTCGTTTCTAACTCGAACATATCCTTTTAAACAGAGTAAACACTTGCTAAAAGATAGTAGCATCTTTGGCTTCATCATTTGGGTAATTTTATATTTTCTGCAGCCATTTGGACTCTGCTTATATCAAGGTAACAAATGCTTTGTTGCTACATTATTCGGACTGGTAACTTTTGGATGCCACATAACATACGCAGCAACGATATTGAAGTATTTGCATCAAACTATCAAGCCCTGGCGTATCTGGCATGAAGGAGTAGCTATACTCGGACTGATTTTCATCATTGCCTTCGGTAATTTCCTCCTATTCTCATACTTGTTTCATTATACGATTACATTCAGTCTGTTTCTCTTGTTTCTAAATTGGACTATTATCATAGGCATATTTCTTACGACATTATCTATCGGAATGCAATACAACAGAACATTACGAGAGAGAATGGAAGAGTTGTTGCGCAATACAACAAAGGAACAGGAAGAAGTATCTATTACCATCCATGATACTAACGTAAGAGGAAACAATCTGTCGATTGCCATCAACGATCTACTTTATATGGAAGCACAGAAAAACAATGTATCCGTCTGTTTTCTAAAAGAAGGTAATGTTGTTGCTGTTGATATCCATACAACACTAACCCATGCTCTTGAAGAGTTGAAAGAGTTTGAGAACATTTTCCAATGTCACCGTTCTTTTGCTGTCAATGTGAATAATATCACTTCGGCACGAGGCAACTCAAATGGTTATCAACTGACTCTCGGAAATTGCACAAACATCATACCCGTTTCCCGAAGATTTGTGCCCAAGTTAAAGACTTATCTTACATAGTTATTTGTCCTTCAACTTAGTTATTCGGCATCTTAACTAGCTTTCTATCATAAGTTTTAGTTGTATATCCTAAGAATTTGGTAACTCCAGTTTCATGCAGTATCTTTGCGGCATGAAACATCGAATAATACATATCGCATTGCTGCTGACTTCAGTCTGCAACCTGGCTGCACAGACCATCATATCAGGCATGGTAAAAAGCGGTCAGGAACCGCTTGCTGGTGCCAATGTTTTCATCATGGGCACAATTGATGGATGCCTGACAGATTCTCTGGGCAGGTTTTCCTTTTCCACATCAAAAACCGGAGAAGCGTCTATCAAGATTACCATGATTGGTTTTGAAGAATATATACAGACTACAGATGCCTGCAAGTTACATAATCTTTCTATCCAAATGAAAGAAAAAGCTACGGCAATCCAAGAAGTTGTAATATCTGCCAGCACTTACAGTTTCGGGAAAAGTGACAACTTCAAGACTATGGATGCCTTAGATGTTGTGATGGCAGGTAATTCATGCGGGGACATTGTTGCAGCCCTGCAAACTTTACCCGGTACTCAAAAAGTGGGAGAAAATGGAAAGCTCTATGTCCGTGGTGGAGAAAGCGAAGAATGCCAGACTTTCATTAACGGAATGCACGTCCTTGTTCCATATAGTACAAACACAGAAAATACTGCTGTACGTGGACGATTCTCTCCTTTTATATTTAAAGGTATCAACTTTTCTCTTGGTGGATATAGCGGAGAATATGGACAAGCACTTTCCTCCGTTCTCCCTATGGAAACATCAGATGCTGCAACAAGTGACAAATATGGAGTCAGCGCATCATTGGTTGACTGGAACATCGGTGGCACCAAGGCATATTCCCACAGCAGCTTATCCTTTAATGCCGCACTGACAAGTTTGGGAATCTACAATCAGTTATTTTCAGAAAGGCTTGATTTCAACAAGCCTTATCTAAAACTATCTGGCGAATCACAATACAAGAATGAGTTCCGAAATGCCGGAATATTGAAAACATACGTTGGCTATGATTTTACATCTGTAGGGCAGCATATAGACAACCAAAACGTTTCGCTCAAAGAGAATAATATCTATGCCAACACAACCTATAAGGCACAGTGGGGTGCTGGCTACACGCTCTTTTGTGGTATGGCAAGCTCATCGGTATTCAACGATATAGAAGATGCGAAGATTGCTGGTGACCGATATTACAACTTCAGGAATGAGATACATCTGAAAACAGGAATACGCAAAATTTGCTCGGATGCACTAAAAATATCGGCAGGAATGGAGGACTATCAGCGAAACAGCCTCATGGAGTACGAAAACGATTGCTACAAGTTGGATTATAATATTCTTGCTGCTCATATTGATGCCCAATGGAGGATGATGTCCCATGTGTTCCTGAATATTTCGACAAGGACAGAATATATGGCTCATGCCAACTGGCTGTTTATGCCAAGGGCTACACTATGTTATATTCCTAACAAGAATTTTCAGCTTTCATTTGCTACCGGTCGGTATAGCCAGACTCCAGAAGATGACTATCTTGCAACAAACAAGAAATCTCTTGGACAAAGTACGGCAGATCATGCTATCCTATCCATACAATATAAGTCGCCTGGTACACTCATACGAATAGAACCCTACTGGAAAAAATATCAGCGATTGCCTTTATGGGAAAAGGGTATTTACCAACCGAAAGGATATGGAAAGAGTAAAGGTATAGACATTTTTGTAGAAGAGCATTCGCTTTTCAAACATCTGACCACAGCATTTTCATATTCCTACAACGATTCCAAGCGATTCTATCACGAATACACAGAAGAGCGAATACCTGACTACGCCTCAAGGCATAATCTGAGATTGACAGCAAAATATTCATTCGGCAAAGCAATCATCGGGCTGACTGAATCGTATGCAAGCGGACGTCATTTTCTTATTGGCAAGACACCACATTATAATAGCGTAGATATAAACCTTACTTATCTGCTAAGTCCCAAGGTCATTATCTATTCTTCTCTGAACAACATCCTCGGCCGTACAAACATTTTCGGATATAATACTAACGGACGTTCGATAGTTCCATCTAGAGACAGTTTTTTATATATAGGCATATTTGTTTCACTTAAAAATAATAAAGCATATGACATTTCAAACTTTTAAACGATTCGTATTGATGTCTGTCTTCTTCATGACAACATCTGTAGTTATCTATGCCCAGCAATCCACAATGCAGGGGCTTATCGGACAGTCGCTTGCTAAACTTCAGCAACCGACATCAGAGAGCATACTTAATTGTATTGCAGAGATGAAGCGTATTGATGATATGTTTCCTGATAGCATCCAGCCCAAGTTTCAGATAGCTTTGCAAAGTCTCAATTATTCCGTGATGAATCCGCATGCTCCACAAACAGAAAATCTTCTAAAAGAGACTGAAGAAACCATTGCCAAGATGGAGAATATAAAGCATGCTGACCCGTCTGACATCTGTACCCTTCGCGGTTTTCTCTATATGGTACGCATCGTACAGAATCCAGGGCAAAACGGTCAACGCTATTATCTGGAAGTGATGCAGGATTACGAGAAAGCTCTCAAACTCAACCCTGATAATCAACTGGCCAAACAATTGCAGCAAAAGTTTTTTGAGGGAATGAAACAGCAAACAGGTAAATAAGAAACAGAGGTTATTTTATCCACGGACAATCTCCCCTGAGCCCCAAAAAAGAGTCGCAACCTAAAATATTATCAGGTTGCGACTCATTACTATTTACATTTAAACCTACAATTCGACCATACAATATCTACGTGATTACAAACTAAGCTTATGAACCTTCAGATTCTTGAACTCTGCCTTGCCACCCTGGGTGTAGAGCTTCACATTCTCGTATGGAGCTACAGGGAACACGAGGTTGGTCATGGCGATGCGGGCAGGCTCCTTGCCTTCAGCTGCACGCTGCTTGTCCCAAGCCAACTCGATATCGTGAGGAACTGCCTGCTTGCCAAAATCGGTCAAACCACTCTCGGTTCTATCCATTACCACCTTGCCCTGCTTCATATCGAAATAAATCATGGTGCGCTCACGCTTGTTGTTTGAAATCTCAATACCGGCAATGCCGTTGGCATCTGGAGTTACATCGGCCTCAATCTCGAATGCACCTTCCATATTGGCTGCAACACCCTTCAAATCCTTGGCATCGGCTACAGAAGCATCTGCCAGATTCTTGGTATCCTTTCTCAAAGCATATACTTCAGGAGCTACATTCTCAGAAACATAATACTTGCCGTTATTCTCGTAAAGCTTCAACTCACGAGGCAAACCGTTGGCACCACGATTCTGCTTGAACGGAGTAAGGTTGGCATACTGCCAGTTGCTCATCCAGGTGATACCCAGAACTCGGTCGCCTGTGTTTGAGAAGGTAACGGTAGCATAGTGATCCTTACCCCAATCGAGCCACTTTACTTCGTTGGCATCAGGACAAGTAAACTTCTTGCCATCGAAATCGCCTACGAAATACTCGGTAGCGCTTCCACCAAACCAGCAGCCAGGGTTGATATTCATCGTCATCACCCACTTCATCTTCTTCTTATCACCATTTACAGGCAACTGGAAGAAGTCTGGGCACTCATACTGGCATGGCTGCTGACCCATTCCTTTGCCGAAAGCACTAACATAATTCCACTTCTTGAGATTCTTTGACTTGTACATCATGCAACATCTTTTGCAGTGCATGAACGATTCTTTTCCTCACACCTCCTTGGAGGCAACAAGACTATACTTCCCCCATCAGCCATTTCAACGCATTGATTCGCTTGATACCATCATAATCTGCCGTTGGGTCTTCATCGAGCGTCAAGATATACTTGGGATATTGGTCCTTGATTTGCTGAAGCGAAGCGAGTTCACGCTTCAAGGTCTTCTCATCCCTTACCGTTGCAGCTACCTGATAATAGGTTAAGTCATTCTCGTCGATAGCAACAAAATCAACCTCCAAGTTATCCATCTTGCCTATATACACTTTCTTCTGCCGACGCAAGAGTTCCAGAAAAACGATATTTTCCAAAATGCGCCCTGCATCAAAAGAGCGAGAGCCAAGCAACATACGTCGCAACCCAATATCTACCAGATAGTATTTTCCCAAAGTTTTGAGGAGTTGCTTACCCTTGATGTTATATCGCTTCACTTCATACAAGAAGAAAGACTCGCAAAGGGTTGACAGGTATTTCTCAACTGTCTTTTGGTCAATCTTTCGCCCATCAGCCGACATCAAGTCTGCAATACGCTTCGTCGAGAGAATATTGCCGATATTATCTGCCGTGAAACGTATCACGCTCTCCAACATCATCACATCGGAAAGTTTATTACGACTCATGATGTCCTTTACCACTATCGTATTGTAAACAGCATTCAAGTAATCGCTAATCTCATTAGCCGTATCCAACTCCAATGTATATGGGAAACTGCTCTTGCTCACATATTCTGTATATGTCTGTGAAAGATGGTCCGTACCACCGATACCTTCCGCATACTCCTTGAAAGACAACGGAAGCATCGCAATCTCTACATACCTGCCAGACAAGAGTGTAGCTATCTCGCTAGAAAGCATGTAGGCATTCGAACCCGTCACATATAAATCAACTGTTGGCTTCAAATTAAGACTATTGATGATATCCGGAAAATCCGTGACATGCTGTATCTCATCAAAAAAGATGTAAGTCATCTTATCTTGCTGTATCAAAGGTTTGACATAAGAATACAGTTTTCTTGGGTCTCGCAATTCAAAATAGTCATAGTCCTCAAAGTTGAGATAGATGATTTGCTCTTGCATGACTCCATGAGCCACCAGCCAGTCACGATAAATCTCCATAATGGTCGATTTACCACAACGGCGGATGCCTGTTATCACCTTGATAAGCTTTTTATCCTTGAAAGCTATCAGCTTTTGCAGATAGTTATGTCGTTCTATTCTCTTCATTTTTTGTATTTTTACATGTCACGCTGCAAATATACATATTTTTTAGGAATCTACATACTAGAAGTACGATTATTTAGAAAGTTTTAGGAATCAATTCCTAAAACTTTTCTTTTAGAGACGTTTTTAGGAAGACAAACACTAAAACTTCTAATATAGCTTCACAGACCAACGAAGTAGTACTTCATCCTCCATCGAAGTACTACTTTGCTGGTTTATGAAGTATAACTTCATTTCCAAACCAAAAATCGCATATTTTTCGTGCATTTCCAAACCAAAACAAGAAAAAGGCAGCACTATACATTATTATATAGCACTGCCTTATCTTATTATGTTTTATTATGTTTGAACTAATTAGAACTTCAGCGATGCTGTAAATTCTACTGTGAATGGACGGAGATAACTACCCGTCATTATCTGGTTCTTGATTCCCTTAGCCTCATCCTTGGTAATCAGCTCGGCACCTGCGATACTACCCTTGGCACCAGTCTGATTGAGGAAGTTGACTACGGTGCAGCCGAGAGCCAGACGCTTGGTTGCCTGCCAGTTCAAACCTCCGAAAGTCTCCCAGTGACCGTTGAAGTAATATGCCTCGTTGATGTTGGCATAGGTCTTACTGAAGTAACGGAAGCTGGTCCAGAGCTTGATATCCTTGGTAATCATGTAGCTTGGGTCCAACTCGATGAGAATCTGAGGAATCTCTGCTACGATATTGCCTGTGGCATTGATGTTGCCAACATAGCCATCGCTGAAGTTGATGCTGGTTTCATACTTCTTGTAAGTTGGCTTCTGATAAGTGAAGAGGAAGTGGAAATCGAATCCCTTGAATGGATGAGCCACAGCATCGGTTGTCCAACCCCATGTCTGGATATCGTAAGTCATTGGCGCAGCCTTGATCTCCCTGCCATGCTGCAGGTTCAGAGTTGAGTTGTTGTTGGTCTTTGAGATGTAAGAGAACAACGATGTCAAACTCAACCATGAGTTATTGTAGTAGATACCTGCACGACCGAGTGGCACAGAAATCTTACCTGTATTTGGCAATGTAGCTGGAGAGAAAGCCTCGAACTTAGGATGCTGCACGATGTAAGTGAAATCGCCAGTGAAGCCGAAATTGTCGGTCAACTTATAAGTTGCTGCAACTGAGAAATCGTAGTTCAACCAGTTGTAACTCAAATCTACCGGAGCAATCTTGGTTCCATCTGCTGCCGTAGCACCGAGATAGTAATCAGTGAAACGACCAACGTAATCCCCCCTGCGCATTCTTCACTGCAGCGTTTTCACCCTTCAGCTTCTGCCACTCCAGACGGGCACCATAGTAGAGATTCTACTTGTTGGTAACATCCCAATCGTGAGTGAAGTAGAGAGCCAGTTTGTTTTCGCTTCCCTTGTAATACTCAGATGCATTCTTGTTGAGATCGTAGAAGTAGCTGTTGCGCTAGTTGGCATCCCAAACGCGCAGGGCAAAACTGCCATCTGCAGGAACACTCTGATCATACATGGTTGTATTTGAGCAATAATCGCTATGGCTGTTGGCATATCTATACATGGCAGTAAACTCACCACGGTTGCCGTTATACTTCTTGGTAAGGAGCGCCTTGTAAATCTGAGTACGGTCCTGATAAGGAGTAGCCTTAATCTTGAAGGTACCTGGGTCGAAATCCTGATACATATTAAAGCTGTAGTACCAGTCGCTTCCCAAATCGCCATTCATATTCAAAGAGAATTCCTGCAATCCGAAATGATTGCTCTTATAGTTCAGAGTACCATTGAATCCTTTCTGACCCTTCTGGGTGAAAGAGTTCACGGCATAACCGATATTACCGGTAGTGATAGCTGTCTCTGCAATCTTGAGCAATCCCTGATGGCTCAAACTTGCATCACCACGCCAGATGGTATTGACAGAATGAGGATTGGTAGCGTAAGTAACAGGCAAACCATTCTCCAAAACATTGACATCGGCAGAAGGCAAGTCGATCTGAATCTCACGAGGACCATTCGCACTGGCTGCATTGAGCATCACATTACGATTACCTTCTTCCTTAGCACTTGAATTATCACCTGTGCAAAAGCTGCTGTAACATTTACCAATGAAAGTGCAAGCACCATGGCTGCGCTCTTTCCATTTAAAAAGTTGTTCATACTTTAAATGTTTAATTTGTTAGCGTTATTTTTTATTTCTGCTGCAAAATTAAATAATAGTATCATCAAAGGCTTTAAAATTCATATCATTAAATAAAAAAACGTTCATTGTAACATAATTACTAGCTGATGAACGATTATTATCAAGAACAAGAAGAAAGATTTGCATAAAAAAGAAATAATTCGTAATTTTGCAGATACATAAAACAGGCTTTTAATAAAAAGAGTATAATATATCAAACAATGACTGAGCGAAAGATCATACATATCGACATGGATGCCTTCTTTGCAGCTGTAGAGCAAAGAGACAATCCGGAACTTCGGGGCAAACCGGTAGCGGTGGGCTTCGACGGACCTCGCGGTGTGGTTTCTACAGCCAGCTATGAAGCTCGAAAATGGGGCGTTCACTCGGCGCAATCCATCGCTCAAGCCAAGCAGCGCTGTCCAGATCTCATCATCGTGCCGTGCCGGCATTCTTATTATGCAGAAATATCTCATCAGATACATCAGATATTCCAGGAATACACCGATCTCATTGAACCCATCTCCATTGATGAAGCCTTTCTGGATGTCACTCACAACAAGAAAGGGATAGAACTGGCGGTTGACATCGCCAGGGAAATCAAGACTCGCATCAAGGAAACAACCGGGCTCACCGCCTCGGCAGGAATCAGCTACTGCAAATTTCTAGCCAAAGTGGCATCCGATTACCGGAAACCCGATGGAATCTGTACCATTCATCCCGATAAGGCACTCGATTTTATCGCCAAACTTCCGGTAGAGGATTTCTGGGGCGTTGGCAAGAAAACCCTTCAGAAGATGCACTTCATGGGCATCTATAACGGTGATGACTTGAGGAAAGTGTCCGAAGAACATCTTGTTGAAGTATTCGGGAAAGCCGGACACATCTTCTACAATTTTGCCAGAGGAATAGACGAACGCCCCGTCATCACCTATCGGGAACGCAAATCGGTAGGCTGCGAGCAGACCTTCCTGGAAGACATCTATACCAAATCGGCGGTAGTTATCGAACTATATCACGCAGTTCTTGAACTAGCAGGACGTATCGAGAAGAGTGGATTCGAAGGGAGAACCTTAACCTTAAAAATAAAGTTTGCCGATTTCACTCAGATTACCCGCAGCATTTCACAAGAAAAGATTCTGAAAAAGAAGGAAGACATCCTGCCCCTGGCGAAGCGTTTACTGCAACAGGTAGATTACTCTTCAATCCATCCCATCCGTCTTATCGGTCTATCCGTAAGCAATGCTACATCCGAAGAAGCAAGGATGGAGGATAAAGAAAACAGTACACAAAAGCCTGAATACAAAGAGCTTGAACTGGAGTTTAAGGATTGGGAGAGATAAAAAGAAAGCAGCTGACGGCATTTTTGCCCCAGCTGCTTTTCCTGATTTTACTCTATTTCCCAAAACTAACTTTTTACCTTAAAGAAAACTACTTACCGCTTGAAACTCAATCTTATAACCTAAAAACATAAACCTATAAAATGCAACAACTAATGCACGAAACAATTATTTAACTTTTAAACTCTGGTGCAAAAGTACAAAGTTTTTTCGAAACCCTTGGACAATTATCGTTCAAACAGTGACAAAAATGATACAATTTCCCCTTTATGTTAAAAAATGAACGATTTTTATCCTTCTTATCGCATTTTTTACATCAATTCTACTATATTTTTAGAAAATAAGTATTGTTTCCTCATAAATAAATTTCCGACAGCTTAATTATTTCCAACGTCGCCCGGCAATATTCCGTATTCTTCTTTGAAACATTTCGTGAAGTAAGAAGGCGCAGAAAAACCGACATCGTAAGCAACCTCAGAAACACTCATACTGCGAGTTTCGAGCAAACGCTTAGCCTTAGCCAAACGAGCCTTACGGAGCAAGTCAACGACAGAAGAACCCGTCATCGCCTTCACCTTACGATAAAGCTGAACTCTACTCAAGCCTATCTGCTTACCGATATCCTCTACACTGAACTCACTATCCGAAAGATTCTGCTGAATGATAGCATGAAGTTGCTTGAGGAACTGCTTATCACGATCTTCAAGATGAGATTCTGCAATCTCCTGCTCTGCCTCTTGAGAACCTTGGAACAGTTTCTTCAGAAGCTTTCGCTGCTTCAACAGGTTTTCAATACGAGCAAGGAGTACCTTACTGTGGAATGGTTTTGTTATATAAGAATCGGCACCATGTTCATAACCCTCGGCACGATGTTCCTCCAGATTCTTGGCGGTAAGCATGATTACAGGAATATGAGAGGTTGCCGTTATCGTCTTCAATTTTTCTGTGAACTCCAAGCCATCCATCACAGGCATCATCACATCGCAAATCACCAAATCAGGAACTTCCTTTTTGGCTATCTCCAATCCTTCCTTACCATCTACTGCTTCCATAACGATATAATCATCCTGCAAGAGTGTATGCTCATACTGGCGAATATCATTGTTATCATCTATGACTAAGATAGTAGGTTTATTGGTTGTCTCGCTAACCAATTGCTGAACTTTTCCACTTTTACGTTCTCCATCGTCGATATATTGCAAAACGGACTCGTTTATCACATGATTATTACCTGACAGAGAGTTACTTACAGAGTTATCCACATTTACCACATCAGTGTGGATAACTTGTGAATCTCCCTCCTGCTGGCGCGGAATCACCACGACAAAATCGGAACCCTTACCAAGCTCGCTCTCAACCCAAGCCTCACCATGATGCAGTTCCACAAAGGATTTGACCAATGCCAAACCGATACCAGTACCACTGGCTGCCCCTTTAGCCTGGAAGAATCGTTCGAAAATCATAGTTGCTTCATCTTGAGAAATCCCCTTACCAGTATCCCGAACATCAAGGCGCAGCTTTTCATTTTCGTCCTTTAAAGAAACGAAGATATCACCGCCTGCAGGGGTATATTTCAAGGCATTACTCAAGAGATTGAAAACTACACGGGCAATCTTCTCCTTATCTGCAATCACCTCGTGACTACCCGAAAAATCTGCCATATCCAAATGGAGCTTGATACGTTTGCGTTCGGCTGTGAGCTGGAAATCCCCCACCCATATCTCTAGAGCCTTCACGATATCAAAACGATAGAGCTCTAAATCCATTTTACCATTCTGTATCTTGCGGAAATCAAGAATACTGCTCACCAACTGCTGTAGGGCAACGGCATTTCGCTGTACCATCTTTAACAGTTCGCGACTTTTTCCCTTGATTCCACTATCCTCTAAAAGCATCTCTACAGGATCAGCTATCAAGGTTAATGGAGTTCGAAGCTCATGACTGATATTCGTAAAGAACACCAGACGGGAATTAGTCAGCTCCAAAACCTCCTCATTCAATCGCTTCAGCTCGCTGTTCTTATCTTCCAATTCCTCATTCACTCTCTTCAATTCCCCATTGGTCTTAGCCAATTCCTCGTTCAGCTTCACCTTGACTACATAACCCCGGAATATCATAGCAGCAGCAGCAATACATACCAGAAGGAATAGAGCCAAACCTATCAGCATGATTTTCTGAGAGTTATAATCAGCAAGGTATCGGTCCACCTGCTTATGCAACAGCTTCAGATTATGCGCCTGACGCTCAGCATCTCTAGCCTCCATCAGGGTGAGTTCGGCATTTGCCCGAGTAATGATAGAGGTGCTCAGATAGTTGTCCCTCTTATATGGCTGGTGTTTTAAGATCTTCATAGCCAAGGCTATAACTTCATCTCCCTTGGTTGGATAAAGATAAGATGCCTCAAAGATGCCATCACGTACCAACTCCAAACCACCACCTTCGGTAGCCATGCCGTCTACTCCGGTATACTTATAGTTACGCTTTACCCTCATCTGTCGGGCAGCCACATAAGCTCCCCAGGCAAGACAGTCATTATGGGCAAAGACATAATCAAAGTCCTGTGTCTGTTTCAATATGCGTTTCATCGCCTGGATTCCACCCTCTTCTTTCCAGTTTCCTTCCTCCGAGGCTACAACCTGTAACCCAGGATAAGGCTTGATAGCATCCATAAAACCACGATGACGCTCCAAAGCAGGCGAAGAACCCTCCAAACCGCTGATTTCAACGATGCGGCCCTTTCCCTGAAGCTGCTGGGCGATAAAAGTTCCCATCGATTTACCAATCGTATAGTTATCGCAGCCGATAAATGCCGTATACTTATCAGAATTGGTCTTCCTGTCATAGAGAATCACAGGAATACCTTTATCGTAAGCACGCTCTACCGACTTGGATATAGCACTCAGCTGATTAGGAGATACGATAAGCAGATCTACGCCCTCATCGATAAACTGGTTAACTTGCTTATTCTGCAACACATTATCATCGTTGGAAGAAGCAAGCTTCACGATAATGGAATCGTTGAGATATTCACCCATCTTCAGCTCGTCATTGAGTTTATCACGCCAAATGTCCTCAGAACATTGTGATACACCAATGACAAACTTCTTTGGCTGCTGATGACAACCGGTCAGCAACATCCCAAACACTATATATATATAAAGGTATAGATATCGTTTCATACTTACTTATCTATCTATTTTTGACATTTAAAAGATTGTTCACCTTGAAAAAATCTAAAAATAAGACTTTCCGGTGCAAATTTACATTTTTTTTTTGAAATTATTTACTTTTGGTTCGTTTTTTACAAATTCTGGTTCATTTTTTATAAATGAAATATACAAAAAACATCGTATCTTTGCAGCGGATAAAGGAAACTACTCCTTCTTCAGAAAAACAAGAATAGTAATAACAAGAATATTAACATCAAAACTGACAATATTATGGCTGAAGAGAAAAAATTTAGAGTAGAGTCTGACCTTTTAGGTGAACTCAAAGTTCCTGCTGGAGCACTTTATGGTATACAAACACAGCGCGGTATCAATAACTATCACATCTCACGCAAGACAATGTGCAGCTATCCTGACTTCATCATCGCTATCGCTTACGTGAAGTTGGCTGCTATCGAGACAAACCATACTCTCGGTGTTATCAATGATGAAATTTCAGGTGCAATCTCTCAGGCTTGCCGAGAAATCATCGAAGGCAAGTGGCACGAGAACTTCCCTATCGACATGGTACAGGGTGGTGCTGGTACATCTGTCAACATGAACGCCAACGAGGTAATCGCTAACCGTGCCCTCGAGATTATGGGTCACGAGAAGGCTGATTATCAGTTCTGCTCCCCTAACGACCATTGCAACTGCGGTCAGAGCACCAACGACGTTTACCCAACTTCTATCCGCCTGGCTTTGATTCGCATGAATACCCATCTGGTAGGTGCCTTGACTGGTTTGATCAGCGCATTCCGCTATAAGGCAGACGAATATGCAGACGTTATCAAGATGGGACGTACCCAGTTACAGGATGCTGTTCCTATGTCTTTCGGTCAAGAGTTCAATGCTTATGCCAACAACCTGGAGGAGGAAATCCTCAATTTGGAGCGTAACGTGAAACTCTTACACGAAATCAATATGGGTGGTACAGCCATCGGTACAGGTCTGAACGCTGTTCCTGGCTTCGCTAAGCTCTGCGCAGCTAACCTCAGCAAACTGACAGGCGAAAACTTCGAGACAGCAACCGACCTGGTAGAGGCTACACCTGATACAGGTGCTTACGTAAGCTACTCTTCTGCTTTGAAGCGCTTGGCTATCAAGTTGTCAAAGATTTGCAACGACCTCCGTCTGATGGCTTCCGGTCCTCGTTGCGGCTTGAATGAAATCAACCTTCCTCCTAAGGCACCAGGTTCTTCTATCATGCCAGGTAAGGTAAACCCAGTTATCCCTGAGGTAACTAACCAGGTTTGCTTCAAGGTAATCGGTAACGATGCTACCGTAAGCTTCGCAGCAGAGGCAGGACAGTTGGAGCTGAACGTAATGGAGCCAATCATCACAGAGAGCCTCTTCGAGAGCTTGACATGGTTGAAGAATGCTATCGAGACTTTGACATCTGAGTGTATCCTCGGCATCACAGTCAATAAGGAGCGTTGCTACGAAATGGTAAAGAACAGTATCGGTATCGTTACTGCCCTCAATCCTATCATCGGTTACAAGAAGAGTTCTAAGGTAGCTAAGGAAGCTCACGCAACCGGACGTTCGGTATACGATATCGTCATCGAGCAGGGCATTCTGAGCAAGGAAGAGCTTGACAAGGCGCTCGATCCTAAGGAGATGTTGCAGTCACACAAGTTTACGCTGAAATAAATTTTTCCATAACCAAGTCAGCTGATTAGTTGACAATACAAAAACCTGTAAGCGTATTCCTTTTTGGGAATAATGCTTACAGGCTATTTTTATGCTATCATTCTAACATTTACTCTTTATAATTGATTACGATACGCTAACGGGGTCATCCCGGCACGAATCTTAAAGAAATTCGTCATCGCACTCTGATCGCAGAAATTCAGATAGGTAGATATCTCTCCCAGCGACATATCCGTCTGGTGCAAGAGATTACATATCTCCTTGTAAAGTAAGGAAGAGATATGATCATTCACCGTAATACCAGAGATCTCCTTTATCATTCTTGAAAGATAAGGAGCAGAAACATTCAACTTATCAGCATAAAAGCGAATCTGACGTTCTGTTCTGAAATGTCGATACAAAAGATGCAGAAATATCTCATAAACATCTTTCTTATGCTTCAAATCACGGGTGATGGTAACATTCTCGTAAGGTAATTCTGATACCAAAAGCTTTAAAACATTTACCATCGACTGTATCATCTCCACCTTATTGATATGTTGCTGACGCACAATGTCGCCAATCATGTGGAAGATATCAAGTGCAGACTTCAGTTTGTCATCAGATAACTGATACACAACATCGGCCGCAATCTCCTCGTCCACAAAGATGATTTCGGCCTCAAAATCATCAGACATATCAGAAAAAGTAACGATATGCTTGGGTGATACGACCAGCAATTCGCTGGCCGAAAGCATTCTGTCGGATTTTTCCGTTTCAACCCCATGCTGAAGAATACCCATTCTGATACTTCCCCTATTCACCAACATCAGTTTAGTGAACAAGGTGCGCTCTAGAGCCATCTCTATAAAATCCTTTTCGCATAAATCGTCTATATGAATGTGTGAGGCATAAGCCCCATATATGCTTTCAAGATGGTGTCGAGCAGCAAACTCCTTTAAATTATATACTTGCTGCTTCATTAGACTCATATTTTTAGTTGGGCACAAATTTACTATTTTATTTTGAAAAGGACAATAGAAAAAGGGATAAAAAATGTGAAGAACTTGATATCCGAATGTTATCAACAATAGTTTTCTAACCAAATATCTGCTGAATATCAAAAAGTTAAGATAGTTATCCACACTTATCAACATCCTGTTGATAACTTTTATAAAGACATTTGTGGAAAAGTACAGAAAAGTTCAGAGCATAAAAAAGACACTAACTAAAAAGTTAGTGTCTCATGAAGTAGCGGGAGGGGGCCACGATCCCTCGACCTCCGGATTATGAATCCGACGCTCTAACCAGCTGAGCTATCCCGCCATCCTTACAAGTCATTTCTGATTTGCGGGTGCAAAGGTAATACATTTATTTGAATTGAACAAATTTTTTCGAAGAAATTTTCAAAAAAAAATGTTTTTTCTTATTTCACATCGCATTCATCACCTTTTTTCACCTATTATTAATATAAAAAAACGAAAAATGAAGAGATTCTTATTTTTTTGTGTTACCTTTGCACTCTGAAATAGTATGCACTTCATTCCAATTCATGGATAAAGGCACAGAACAACAATTATAAAAATGCTTAGAATTAAAAAATTAGACATATTCATCGCCAAGCAATTTGGCCTGCTCTTCCTGGGAACCTTCTTCATCTGCCAGTTTGTGCTGATGATGCAGTTCTTGTGGAGATACATTGATGACTTGATCGGCAAAGGACTCACGATTGACGTCATGGCACAGTTCTTCTGGTACATGGGACTCATGCTGGTTCCACAGGCTTTGCCATTGGCAATCCTCCTCGCCTCGCTCATGACTTTCGGAAACCTGGGCGAAAGTTCAGAGCTTACAGCCATCAAGGCTGCCGGCATATCTTTGATGCAGGCGTTCCGGTCTCTCATCGTCATCACCTTCATCATCATGTTTGGCTCTTTCTATTTTCAGAACAACGTGGGGCCTGATTCCAACCAGAAACTTGCCCAACTGCTCATCTCCATGAAACAGAAGAGCCCGGAACTCGAAATTCCTGAAGGTATCTTCTATGATGGCATTCCTAACTGCAACCTCTATGTGCAGAAGAAAGACCTGAAGACAGGCAAACTCTACGGTATCATGATTTACCGTATGACCGACAGCTACGAAGATGCCGCCATCATCCTTGCCGACTCGGGTATGCTGCAAAGTACTGCAGAAAAAAAACACCTGGTGCTTAGTCTGTATAGCGGAGAATGGTTTGAGAATATGCAAAGCAGCGAATTGGGAAACAGTGCAGCTGTGCCTTATCGCCGAGAAACATTTGTATCCAAGAAAATCATTCTCGACTTTGACGGTGGCTTCAACTTGGCAGATGCTTCTTCTTTATCCAATAATGCAAAGGCAAAGAGTCTGTCCAAAATCAAACACGATGTAGACTCTATCAATCACACCTATGACTCCATCAGCAGAAGTTACCTGCAAGAATACAACGTCAGATACTACAATCTGGCACGACTTAACAACAAGGCTGATTCATTGAAGGCTATCAAGGAGGGTGACAAAGTCAACTTCGACACGATTTACAACAAACTGCCTAGCGACAGAAAGTTAATCGTAACCAACGATGCCTTGTCGACCGTACAGCAAGAGCTGTCGGATCTGGACTTCAAGTCGATGATGACCAGCGATGCCGACTATATTATCAGACAACACGATATCGAGGCAATCCGCAAGTTCACGCTCGCTCTCTCCTGCCTGATATTCTTCTTTATCGGTGCTCCATTAGGAGCCATCATCAGAAAGGGAGGATTGGGTATACCTGTCATCATCTCGGTATTGGTATTTATTGCCTTCTTCATCCTTGACAACACTGGATTCAGAATGGCACGAGGCGGAATGTGGGCAGTATGGTTCGGCATGGGACTTGCTCCTGCCGTTCTATCACCACTGGCAATCTTCGTGACTTACAAAGCCACCAACGATTCTGCCGTATTCAAGATAGAAGCATACCGCGATTTCTTCATGCATCTATTCGGCCTGCGAATGAAACGACACATCTTTGGTAAAGAAGTAATCATCGAAGACCCGGATTACCGGAAGGACGCAGAAGCTTTGGCACAAATCTCAAATGACATTACTATATATAATAAGGTGCATAGACTGAGAAGACTGCCAAACTTCATCAACGTATTCTTCAAGTACCAGCCAGACCATGAGATAGAACGTATCAGTAACGAACTGGAGAAAATCATTGAAGACCTCAGCAACACGAAGGACAAATATCTTCTCCATTCCATCAACCAATACCCTATCCTGTCTACCAAGGCACATACCCGACCATTCGAAAAGAAATGGCTCAACATCACTGCAGCCATTCTCTTCCCAATCGGAACGGGACTGTATCTGAGAATGTGGCGTTTCAGAATGCGACTGTATCGCGACCTGAAGCTCATTCTTCAGACCAACGACAACATCATTAGAAGAACAAAAGAAATGTAACTATAAAAAAGTATCACAAACATGGGAGAATATAAGTTAAACAGCATCGAAGATGCAATCAAGGATTTCAAGGAAGGTAAATTTGTCATTGTTGTAGATGACGAAGATCGCGAAAACGAAGGCGACCTCATCATCGCTGCAGAAAAGATAGACGCAGAAAAGGTAAACTTCATGCTCAAAAATGCAAGAGGCGTACTTTGCGCACCTATTACCCTCAGTAGATGCGACGAACTCGACCTGCCTCATCAGGTATCAGACAACACTTCCATGCTCGGTACTCCATTCACCGTAACCGTAGACAAGCTGGAGGGATGTACAACAGGAGTTTCTGCTCACGACCGCGCAGAGACCATCAAGGCGCTCGCTGATCCGGCATCAACCCCACAGACATTCGGCCGTCCTGGTCACATCAACCCACTCTATGCACAAGACAACGGTGTGTTGAGAAGAAGCGGACATACAGAAGCAGCCATTGACCTCTGCAGAATGGCAGGTCTCTACCCAGCAGGTGCACTCATGGAAATCATGAACGAAGATGGAACCATGGCACGACTTCCACAGTTGATGGAGATGGCAAAAGAATGGCACCTCAAGGTGATTTCCATTAAAGATATGATAGAATACCGCCTTAAGAAGGAATCACTCATCGAAGTGGGTGAAGAGGTGGATATGCCAACAGAATACGGCCACTTCCGCCTCATTCCTTTCCGTCAGGCTAGCAATGGACTCGAACACATGGCCCTTATCAAAGGCGAATGGAAGGAAGATGAACCTATCCTGGTTCGCGTTCATTCATCATGCGCTACCGGCGACATTCTGGGAAGCAAGCGATGCGATTGCGGACAGCAGCTGCACAAAGCTATGCAAGCCATCGAAAAAGCAGGCAAGGGTGTTGTTATCTATATGCAGCAGGAAGGACGAGGCATAGGACTCATGAACAAGATTGCCGCATATAAATTACAGGAAGAAGGATACGACACCGTAGACGCCAATACCCACCTTGGCTTCAAGCCAGACGAGCGCGACTACGGCTGCGGCGCACAGATGCTCCGCCACCTCGGCGTACACAAGATGAGATTGCTTACCAACAATCCCGTGAAACGTGTAGGACTGGAAGCATACGGCTTGGAAATTGTAGAAAACGTAGCTATCGAAGTAACACCAAACGAGTACAACGAACGTTATCTCAAGACCAAGAGAGACCGCATGGGGCACACTCTGCACCTCGGATAATGAAAATTATGTTATTATTTCGGTACAATACGTAAAATAATGCTCAATTTTCTTCCGAAAAAGAAATAATTTGCTTAATTTTGCAAACGATAAACAAATAGTAAAAAAGAATTATGGCACAATTATCTGATCGTTTAAACAGATTGGCACCATCAGCAACGCTGGCGATGTCACAGAAGAGTAGTGAAATGAAAGCTCAAGGTATTGATGTTATCAACATGAGCGTAGGTGAACCAGACTTCAACACTCCTGACAACATTAAACAGGCAGCAAAGAAAGCTATTGACGAGAATTTCTCCCGTTACTCACCAGTCCCTGGTTATCCAGACTTGCGAAAAGCAATTGTTGCCAAATTGAAAAACGAGAACGGCTTAGAATATACAACCAATGAGGTAATTGTAGGTACCGGCGGCAAGCAGTGTGTCTGCAACGCTGTCCTTGCTCTCGTTAATCCAGGCGACGAGGTTATCATCCCTGCTCCTTATTGGGTAAGCTACCCACAGATGGTAAAATTGGCAGGTGGTACACCTGTAATCGTAAACGCAGGATTCGACCAGGACTTCAAGATGACAGCGGAACAATTGGAAAATGCCATCACAGACAAAACCAAGATGCTCATCCTCTGCTCTCCAAGCAATCCTACTGGTAGCGTATATTCCAAGGAAGAATTGGCTGCATTGGCAGAAGTTCTCAGAAAGCACCCTGAGGTTTTCGTGTTGGCAGATGAAATCTACGAACACATTAATTATATAGGCAAGCACCACAGCATTGCTCAGGAACCAGGCATGAAGGAACAGGTCATCATTGCCAACGGTGTATCTAAAGCATACGCCATGACAGGATGGAGAATCGGTTTCCTGGCTGGTCCTGAATGGATCATCAAGGGCTGCAACAAGCTCCAGGGTCAATACACCAGTGGCACATGTTCTGTTAGCCAGAAGGCTGCAGAGGCTGCCTATACACTCGACCAGAGTGCAGTAGAAGAAATGCGCCAGGCATTTGAGCGCCGTCGCAATCTGATTGTAAAATTGGCAAAGGAAGTACCAGGACTCGAAGTCAACATGCCACAGGGAGCGTTCTATCTCTTCCCTAAGTGCAACAACTATTTCGGCAAGAGCAACGGTACTCACACCATCAATAATTCTACAGACTTCGCCATGTATCTCTTGGAAGAGGCACATGTTGCTACTGTAGGCGGTGATGCATTTGGAGACCCAGACTGTTTCCGCATGAGTTATGCTACTAGCGATGAGAACATCGTTGAAGCAATCCGACGCATCAAGGAAGCTTTGGCTAAGCTCAAGTAAGAAGTGCAAAAAAACGTCCAAATATTGGCAATTTTGTAAGAAAAAAGCGAGATATTGACAAAAAATGCGTCAATATCTCGTTAAAACTTCTTAATTAGGGTGATAGTTAACCAATAATTATTATCTTTGCCATTGGAATTTGAATAACCGACTGTGTTTCGTGACAACAACACATACAAGGTCTACAAAGCAACCAAGGAAACAAGAAAATATTAATAATTTATTAACTAATAATTTAAAAAAGTAAAATTATGGCAACTACAAAACAAGCAGCCCCAGCTAAGAAGTCTGAGGGCTTTCAGGGAGTAAGAGGCGCATTCTGGATCATCGTGGTTTGTGCTATCATCGCATTCACATTGTTCTTCACATGGTTCGGAAACGACATGCACTTCCAGGATCCAGGCATCCAGGATCACCCAGCAGACATTTGGGGTACAATTTACAAGGGTGGTGTTATCGTACCAGTTATCCACACTTTGTTGCTCACAGTGTTGGCTATGACAATCGAGCGTTGGTTGGCTCTTAAGACCGCTACAGGTACAGGTGCTCTTCCTAAGTTCGTTGCAAACATCAAGGCAGCTTTGAGCGCTAACGATTTCGCTAAGGCTGAGCAGCTCTGCAACAAGCAGCGCGGTACAGTAGCTAACGTTGTTTTGGCTTCTTTGAACGCTTACAAGTCTATGGAGTCTGGTGCTAACGCATCTTTGAAGAAGGCTCAGAAGGTAGCTAAGATCCAGCAGGCTCACGAGGAGGCAACTCAGTTGGAGATGCCAACTTTGACAATGAACTTGCCTATCATCGCTACAATCGTAACTCTCGGTACATTGACAGGTCTTCTCGGTACTGTAACCGGTATGATCAAGTCATTCCAGGCCATGGGTGAAGGTGGTGGCGCTGACTCAGCAGCACTTTCTGTAGGTATTTCTGAGGCGTTGATCAACACCGCATTCGGTATTTTGACATCTTGGTGTGCTGTAGTATCTTACAACACATTTACAAACAAGGTTGATAAGTTGACATACGCACTCGACGAGGTAGGTTACTCAATTGCTCAGACATACGAAGCTAACCACGCAGAAGAGGCTTAATTTTTGCTAACCCTTTAAAATTTTATCGCTATGGGTAAAGTAAAAATTAAGAAGAGTGACGTCTGGATCGATATGACTCCTATGTCAGACGTTATGACCCTGTTGCTTACCTTCTTCATGCTCACTTCTACATTCGTAAAGAATGAGCCTGTAAAGGTTAACACACCAGGATCTGTGTCTGAGATTAAGGTGCCAGAGAACGGCGTCTTGACTATCTTGGTAAGTCCTGAAAAGGACAAGGCTGGTAAACCAACCGGCGAGGGCCAAGTATTTATGAGTATTGATAATACCGATCAGTTGGGAGCAACACTGAGCACAATGACAGGCAACTTCGGCGTATCATTGACTCCTAAGCAGATTGAAACTTTCAAGAGCGAGGGTATGTTCGGTGTTTCTATGAGTGACATGAGCACTTACTTGTCTATGAACGCTGCAAAGCGTCCACAGTATCTCCAGACTAAGGGTATTCCTCTCGACAGTATCAAGGGTGGTATGAGCGAATTCCAGCAGTGGGTAGACGCTGCTCGTAACGTAAACGAGGACATCAAGATAGCCCTCAAGGCAGATGCTTCTACACCTTATAAAACAGTGAAGAGAGTGATGAACGAACTCCAGGACATGGATGAGAGTCATTACTATATGATTACACAGTTAAAACAACAGGGGGACGAATAAATGGCAAAGAAAGAAAGCAAACAAAAGAAAATGAATGTCCGCGTAGACTTTACGCCTATGGTGGATATGCTCATGCTTCTTATCACGTTCTTCATGCTGTGTACATCATTGAGCAAACCTCAGACAATGGAGCTGACTATGCCAAGTAATGATGACCAGCAACCAGAGGACAAGAGGAACGAGGCGAAAGCTTCTGAGACTATTACCCTCTATGTAACAGCTGACAACAAGATTTACTACGGTGCTGGTATCCCTCAATACAATGATCCTACATGGATCAAGGAAACTACATGGGGCAGCCAGGGAATCCGTAAGGTCTTGAGAGAGCACGCTACAGAGAATGGTACAAGACCAGTAGAAAGAATTTCGCTCGCTGTTAAGGAGTTGAACATGGATCGTCAGAAGAATCCTAAGCAGTATCCTGATAGCATCTATCAGAAGAAACTTAGTGATTTGAAGGCAGGTATTTTGAAGGATGGCAAGATTCCTACTCTTACCATCGTCATCAAGCCTACCGACAACGCTTCTTACAAGAATATGGTTGACGCTCTCGACGAAATGCAGATTTCAAACATTGGTACTTACGTCATCGATAAGATTAACGCAGACGACGAGAAACTTCTCAAGTCTAGAAACGTTAAGATGTAAGATGAGTAACAAACAATTTTAAACAAGAAAGAAATGGCAAAAATAGATCTTTACGATCCTAAATGGGTCGATATGGTTTTCGCCGGAAAGAACAAGGAGTATGGTGCATACCAGCTCCGTAAGGGTACTTCTGGTCGAAACATCAAGGCTCTTCTGATCTTGGTCATTGCTGCAGCTCTCGTGGGTGGATTCTTGGCTTGGAAAGTCATCGAACAGAAAAAGGCCGAAGAACAGCAGGCATATATGGAAGCTATGGAGTTGGCTAATCTCCAGAAGCAGGCTAAGAAGGAAGAAAAGAAGAAGGAGCAAGTGAAGCCAAAGATTGAACCAAAGAAGGAGATACCTGTGGCTCGCGAAACTCAGAAGTTTACTGCACCTGTCATCAAGAAGGATGAACTCGTAAAAGAGGAAAACCAGGTTAAGCAGATGGATAAACTGGACGATAAGGTAGCTGTAGGTTCTGAAGACAAGGAAGGTGTGAAGGACCGTACAGTGGAAGCTGTAAGAAGTGAGATTGCAGTAGCAGCCCCACCTCCACCACCAGCTCCAAAACCTGAGGTTGCAACTAAGGTCTTCGATGTTGTAGAGGAGATGCCTTCATTCCCTGGTGGAAATGCAGCTTTGATGTCTTACCTCAATAGCAATACAAAGTATCCTGTTGTAGCACAGGAAAATGGCGTACAGGGTCGTGTAATCATATCATTCGTGGTAGAGCGTGATGGTTCTATCTCTGATGTTAAGGTTGCACGCTCAGTTGACCCTTCACTCGACCGCGAGGCACAGCGTGTTGTTAAGAGCATGCCTAGATGGACTCCTGGTAAGCAGAATGGTCAGACTGTACGTGTTAAGTATACTGTACCAGTTGTATTTAGATTGCAGTAATAGAATGAAAAGAATATCTTATATTTATATAGGATTAACAGTACTATCAATGGCTTTCTTCTCGTCTTGCGGCGAGAAGAAAGCCAAAGATGGTAGAACTGACACTCCTACTTCAGGCACAATACAATTTGTGGCTGACGAAAGTTTGAGTCCTATCATTGAGGAAGAAAGGAGTCAATTTGAGTTTGAATTTCCAAAAGCCAAACTCAAAGCAAAATATACTGATGAAGTCACAGGACTTCAGATGATTAAAGATTTCAAAACAGCCCTATTATTCACAACAAGAAATTTGAAAGATAGTGAAATAGCATACTTGAAATCAAAAAGTAATGTTATTCCTTCTGTATTCCCTATCGGTTACGATGGTTTGGCATTCATTGTAAACAAGAACAATACGGATACTTGTATTACAGTAAATGAAATCAAGAACATCTTAACGGGAAAGGTTACAAAATGGAGTGATATTAGACCAGGCTCTAAAAGAGGTTATATCGAAGTCATTTTCGACAACACCCGATCAGCTACTACTAACTACGTGGTAGATTCTGTATTACATGGAGCTAAAATGGGAGCCAAAATCATGGCTGCCAAAACCAGTAAACAGGTGATTGACTTTGTTGATCAAAATCCTGGGTCTATTGGTGTGATTGGTTCTAATTGGTTAAATGATCGTAGAGATTCAACCAATACCACATTCAAAAAGAATATTCATGTCATGAGAGTATCCGTGAAAGATGAGGCAAAGCCTTCAAATAGCTGGCAACCTTATCAGGCATACTTGTTGGATGGAAGATATCCGTTCGTCAGAACTATATATGCTATTGTAGTAGACCCTCATAAGGCTTTGCCTTGGAGTTTTGCCAACTACATTTCCAACCCTAAAGGACAGCTTATTGTGTTCAAGTCGGGTTTACTGCCATACAGAGGTGACATCACTATAAGAACTGTTAACGTAAAACGGTAACAAGACAAGAAAAAGAAAGCGAAGAAAATATACGATAAAATTAAAATAAAACTTACTAACTGGAGTCAAAGCATGTTTTGATAAAGGAAAGTATTTAAAAATAGAATTATGAAAGCAGTTAAATATTTAGTAGCAGGTTTGCTCGTCATGGGTTTGGCAGCTCCTGCAATGGCTCAGGATGTGAACTATAAGGATGCACTTAAGCCAATTGAGACTACATTGAAAGCAGGCAACGTTGATGCTAAAGAATTTGCTAAGGAAGTTAAGGCCTATCAGAAGACCTTCAAAAAAGATCCTAAGGCTCTTGTTGCATTAGGTAATGCCCTTGTTATCAACAAGAAGTATACTGAAGGCAATGCAGTAGCAGATGCTGTTATCGCTAAATTCAAGAATTATGGTGATGCATATATCTTGAAAGGTGATATCTTCGCTATGCAGGACAACGGTGGTGAGGCTGCTAGCTGGTACAAGCAGTGTATGATTATGGATCCAAAGAATCCTCAGGGTTATATCAGCTATGCTCGTGTATACCAGAAGATTGACCCAAATGGTAGCGCAGAAGCTTTGCAGAAATTGAAGACAATCAATCCTGACTATCCTGTAGAGGCAGAGACTGGTCATACATTCTATGCTAATGGTAACTATGAGAAGGCTTATGAGAATTTCTCAAAAGCAAAACATAGCACCATGGAAGAGTATATCTTCTATGAATACTGCTTCACTGCTTACATTTTGAACAAGAAGGATGAGGCACTTCAGTTGTGCAAAGAAGGTATGCAGAAATATCCAAAGGATACAGCATTCCAGATTTTGGCAATGCGTGCAGCTGTAGATACACAGAACTTCGAGGATGCATTGAATTATGCAACAGCTATCATCAACAACGCTGATGTAAAGAAGAACTCTAGCATCTATTCATACTACGGTTTGGCCCTTGCTGGCAACAAGAAGTATGATCAGGCTTTGGAGCAGTACAACAAGGCATTGGAAATGAATAAGGAAGACGTTAAGCCTTACCAGTACATTTCTGAAACATACAAGGCTATGGGCAACGAAGATAAGGCTATCGAGTTCGCTCAGACTTATATGGAGAAGAACCCTAACGCTGCTCCTTCTGACTTCGTTAAGATGGCTGAAATTTACAATGCTAAAGCTCAGAAGGGTGGCGCAGATAAGGCTGTATGGGTAGACAAGGCTATCGGTGTTTACAACATCTTCGCTGAAAAGTATCCACAGATTAAGGCATACGCTGACTTGCAGGCTGCTAACATCGCATTCCAGAATGAGTTGGACGACAAGGCTCTTGAGAACTATGAAAAGGTAATCAAGGAACTCGAAAGCAAGCAGTATGATGAGGATGAAAAGGGTTACTTGATGCAGGCATACAAGAATGCTGGTTACATCTACTGGGGTTCTAAGAATGACTTAGACACTGCTAGACCATACTTCGAGAAGTTGATTAAGCTTGATCCTAACAACTCTCTTGCAAAGAAGGCTTTGGGTCTTGAAGAGGAAGCAGCTCAGTAACATGAAATTTCTCAAGAGAATTCTTTAACAGAAATCTTGATTAGAAAAAATATAAGGCGGTGAAGAACTTAGCTTCATCGCCTTTTTACGTACATTAAACAGCAACATATAATTGTATATACCTCTATAAGAACGAGAAACAGCCGTTTTTCTACATAAAGCAAGGATAAAGGGTGAATCAAAGTCCATATAAAAGAAAAGAGCGATTCCAGAGGAACCGCTCTCAATGTTTTATGTAACTAAAAGTATCTATCCTTAAAAATTAAGGAAGACTAATTGCCTCATTAGGGCAAACATCTGCGCAAGTACCACACTCTGTGCAGAGGTCTGGGTTGATAGAATACTTCTCGCCCTCAGAGATTGCACCTGATGGGCACTCATCGATACATGTACCGCAAGCGATACAATCGTCACCAATTACGTATGCCATAATTCTTAATGTTTTATAATGTTAATAATATGTATTCGCATCAATAGTTTAATACCTAATTTTGATGGTGCAAAGATAATAATATTTTCCGGAATACCTACAAATAGGTATAAGTTTTTTAAGAGAAAACTTCAATTTATACATAATCGAAATAGAGAACAAAGCAATAAGTAGACTACTTATCCGTTAATAATAATATGAAAAGATTGATAATGACCATATTAGCAGTCATGACTATAAGCATAGTAATCATGGCACAAGAAAGGACTGTAGAAAACCGTCCTTATACTGATTTGCGCCCATTCCATTTTGGCGTTATGGTTGGAACCCACTTCCAAGATTTAGAATTTACGAATACAGGACTAACTTCTTATATAGATGCAGATGGTAATGAGAAGGAATCCAATGTTACGGTAGATCAAGACAGATGGGATGCGGGATTTACGGTAGGAGTTTTGGGAGAATTCCGCCTAAACAGCCACTTCCAGTTTCGTATTGCTCCTGCCATGTACTTCGGTACGAGACATCTCACATTCCATAATCTGATGGAAAAAGATGGTATAGGAAATCCCATAGAAGAAAAGCAGGAAATGAAAACGGCATATATTTCTTCAGCTTTTAACCTCATTTTTGGCGCACAGAGATTTAACAATCATCGACCTTACATCATGGCAGGATTGAATCCGATGATCAATCTTAGCGGAAACAACGATGATTACATCAAACTGAAGAAGTCTGAAATGTTCCTCGAAATTGGTGCCGGATGCGATTTCTACCTACCATTCTTTAAGCTCAGACCAGAACTTAAGTTCATGTATGGATTAACAGACTCATACGACAAGAATTATATCAATAAAGTGAAAGACAAAAGCATGTTGCCTTATACGAAGGCGGCAAAAAGTGCTCATAGCAAGATGATTGCATTGACTTTCTATTTTGAATAGAACGTAAGAAAAATAAAACAAAAGATAAACAAGAAGAGCTTGACTCCTAGCCAAACGAGTCAAGCTCTTTTTATATATTTTCAAGAACAGATTACTCTACAATCTCCCACGAGAAGACACACCCATTTTTCATTCCTGCATCAGCACCCTGAAAATCAGCAGAGTAAGGACTACCATCCACAGGATTCTTGCCCACATAGCGTTGCGTTTTCAGAGAAAGAAGCATGCAGCGGTTATAAAGCATATCCTGCCATAAAAACTCCTCTGCCTTGGAAGAGTCGGAAGTCAGACGAACATCACCAGACAAACCAGCACCAGCAATATAAACATATCGTCCGTCAGCCGTCTTCAAAGCAATCTTTCCCTTACCTCTATCCTCCACAATAAACTTCACCTGATTTCTCATGTCCTTTCGGTTACCGGAACTATGCATCAATCCATGTCCGGTAGCATCCATCAGACTGGCATCAGCGAGATTAAAGAATCTTATGGTCTTGCCTATAGGCAGATTGGCTGTTCTGTCAGCCATCGGCTCCTCTACCTTGAAATCATCGAAATCAGCCACACCGCCATTCACATCCTTCTTATTGAAAGCATAAAGTGCCACACGTACCCCCTGGAAGGTCTTCAACTGATAAGGCGAAAGCATCTGCTCGCCGATATTCTCCCAGGTCTTGCCATCCAGAGAATAGGAATATTGCAACTGGCTCTTGTCATAATCACCCCAAAGGCGCAACCAAACTACCTTGCTTTTAGCCAACGGTTTCAACACTTCCTTGTTGGTATTCTGGTCATAACATCTCAAGTTCAACCCCTTATCCGTCTTGACAACGCCCAATGAAGCGTATGGCGTATTGATGGCACCCAAACCAGCCTCATCACCTACCTTCAAGCGGGATGCATCCAATTTAACAGAAGTATAAGAAACAGGTCCGATGGCACGCTGCGTCAATGTATTCTTTGCCCAAAGCAGTTGCTTGGCAGGCATGGAATGCAAACGGAGCCATCCCTTTCGCTCCTTATTCAGCGACCACATCTTGTCGTTCGGATTATGATTCCACTGCCAAACCGGCTTGAAAGTCTTGCCAGAGAAATCATCACATCTTTCGTATGGTGCCTGAGGTGCTTTTACCGCATCATTCGGTTTGAACCAGGTACGAGGCGAACGTCCCAGGTTCTTCTCCAATCCGAAATAAGGCCAGCCGTCAACCCAAGTGATAGGCGACAGGCATACGGTTCTGCCCACGGCATTGAAGTCTTGCATCGAAACGCCCCACCATTTCCCGTCAGGAGCCTGCACGATGCCACCCTGGTGAATCGTAGCACAGCCCAGGTTCAAGCCATTTGGTTGGTTGTTTTGGAATTTGAAGCCATCTTCCGGCAAAGGACGACCGATGCCCATGTTACCTACGCTCCATCCCGCAGCATAACCATACGATTCTCTCTCGCTGATTACGCAGGTTTCGTAAGGTCCCCAGATACTCTTGCTTCGGGCACACTGCATACGACCCATCGGCGAATAATCGGCAGAGAGGATGTAGTACATACCATTGATTTTATAAACATGATGTCCCTCACCCATCGCATTGCCTTCCGGAATCACCACCTTGCTGCTGCCCTCTACCGGACCACTCAAATCGGGCTTCAACTCCGTAACGGTCACGTTGCCATACTTGTGCACGGCATAAATCTTGCCATCCTCATCGAAGAGCACAGAGAGGTCGTAGATATCACCATTAACTTTATGATGCGTCCAAGGTCCCTTGGCGCTGTCCGAAATATACACCTGCAAACCATGTCCGTTGATGTTAGAGAAGATATAGAACTTGCCGTTATGATATCGGATGGCAGGCGCCCAGATACCCTGTCCGTAAGCCTCCTTGCCGTTTCTGAGATTGAAATCATCAGAATCATCGAATCGGTCGAAACAGTAGGAAGAAAATTCCCAATTCACAAGATCCTTGGAATGGAGAACCACCAGTCCCGGAACACTGTGCATCGTGGTACCCGCCAGATAGTAATCCTCCCCTACTCTGATAATATCAGGGTCAGAAAACTCATCATAAAACAAAGGGTTTGTAAAGGTACCATTACCATTATCAGCAGACCAAGACTTCCCTTTCAAAGTCTGTGTCAGAACATTCTTGGCTGCAGATTTTTTCTGCGCCGCAGCTCCCAAAGAACCGCTCAAAAAAGCGATGCAACAGGTTGCAAATAATAATTTCTTCATTCTCATTTATAGGTCTAAAAGATTATTATAAAAAATATTGCCACAAAAGTACGAATAATTATCCAACCAGAGGTGGACAAAATGATACTTTTATGGCAACAAATGTGATTTTAGGACATTATTTAATCAGATAAGCCTTTCCTGGTTCTGTTTCCAAGTCATATTCATATACGTCAGGAATAGGGACCTTCACTCCCTCTGCTATCCGATGCTGTTCCATTACAGGCTTCACTTCTGCAGATGCAAAAAGGATATTTGGACATTTTCCTTCTGCCTTCTTCAGTTTTTTCGCCTTCAGCGGTACGTATGAGCGAAGACGCAGGATGCCTCCAATGGTGGATCGAATCTTCGCCTGCTTCAGTTTTCCATTCTTCCATTCCATGTCTACCACAAAACCGCCACGGGCACGAAGTCCTTTTACGCATCCCTCTTTCCAGGCATCAGGCAAGGCAGGCAAGAGATGCACGGCTCCATCATGACTCTGCAGGAGCATCTCTGCGATGCCGGCTGTTACTCCGAAGTTACCATCAATCTGGAATGGTGGATGGGCATCGAAGAGATTCGGATAGGTTCTGCCATCAGGATACTCCTTTACCTGCGCATCAGATGGCAACAGGCGAAGCATATTGCTGATGATTCTGAAAGCATGATTGCCATCTAGCATGCGTGCCCAGAAGTTCGTCTTCCAACCTAGACTCCAGCCCGTAGCCTGGTCGCCACGATGCTTCAGAGTGGTGGCTGCGGCATGGAACAGTTCCGGATGAGAAAAAGGAGAAATCTGATTGGATGGATACAATCCATAGAGATGCGAAATATGGCGATGCTCATTCTTCGGATCATCCGCATCCACAAGCCACTCCTGCAACTGTCCGTACTTTCCTATCTGCATTGGCGGAATCTGAGAAATCAGCTGCTGCATCGCCTTGCGTTCAGCCTCATCAACACCCAATATTTCAGAAGCCTTCACGGCACTGGTCAGGGCATCGAAGGCTATCTGGTTATCCATCGTGCAACCTGCCGTTACGGCAGTTCTCTTACCCATAGGTCCCTGTTCCGGACTCACCGACGGCACAGTTACCTTCCATTCGGTGCCCGGCAACTTCTGCATATAGTCGAGATAGAACTCAGCGGCACCTTTTATTACCGGATACCACTGCTTGAGGAAAGCCTTGTCGCCCGTATAGAGATAATGCTGCCAGAGATGGGTGGTGAGCCAGGCCCCACCATTCGGGAACATGCCCCACTGCGCACCATCCACCGGACCCGCTATGCGCCAGATATCGGTGTTATGATGTGCCATCCAGCCACGGCAACCATACATTTCCCTAGCCGTCTGTGCTCCCGTTACACTCAAATCCTTAATCAGCGAATACAGAGGCTCCGTGGTGTTACTGAGATTCGTTACCTCGGCAGGCCAGTAGTTCATCTCCGTATTGATGTTGATGGTATATTTGCTGTCCCAAGGCGCATTTTTGCTGTTGTTCCAAACACCCTGCAGGTTTGCCGCCTGTCCACCAGGCTGTGAAGAAGAAATGAGCAGATAGCGACCAAAGTTATACATCAGTGCCACCATCGCCATATCCTTGCTGCCTGCAAATTTCTCCAGGCGCTGATTGGTAGGCAACGAAGCATTGGCATCGGTTGGCAGAACCAGGGAAGAAGTAGCGAACTGCTTCTGGTAAGCCTCCACATGGCGTTTCTCCAACTGTGCATAGCTCATCAGTTTCACCTTATTTATATAGTCAGCATTGCGCTGGGCTGCATTGCCCGACACATCGTGATAGTTCACAAAATTAGTGGCAGCACTCACGATGATGGTTGCCTCGGTGCCATCCGCCCTTACATCTGCCACACATTCGGCAGCGAGAGCTGCCTTGATGCCTTCCTGATCTTGTCCCTTCACCTTCAGCATAACCCCGGAAGACGTTTTCTGAGTCTGATGTTCAAAAGGCGAATCCAGGGTAACATCGATATTCAAAGCCCCCTTTCTGCTCGCCTTGATGTGGCAAACGATAACGCCATCAGCCAGCGAAGCAAAGGTGGTGCGGGTATATCTTACGCCATCCATCACGAAAGAAGTCGTGGCAATCGCCTTCTTCAAATCCAGGTTGCGCACAAACTGCTCAGCCTTTCCCTGATTCTTCATGCTGATATGCAGATTTGCCATCGGCAGGAAGCGCATGCCATGAGGACCTGGGATGAAAGTCTGGTTGATGAGAGCCGCTGCCTCCTCTTCCCTGCCATTGAAGATGAGTTCCCTCACCTTTGGCAGATTCTCCAGGGATTTCCTGCTATTGTTGCTATGGGGACCGCCACTCCAGAAAGTCTCCTCATTCAACTGGATATTCTCATCCGTGGTTCCGCCATACACCATACCTCCCAGATGTGAGTTTCCGATAGGCAGAGCCTCCAGCCACTGCTGGGCTGGGGCGTTATACCAAAGTCGAGTACTATTATCTGTGCAACTTGTCTTAGCCATCATCTCTATTGGAAACAAGAGTCCCAAGACCCAAGCCCCCAAAATCATCTTATTTCTGTTCATAAAATCAGCATTGATTAGTTATTAAAAACGGCACAAAGATAAGGAAACTTTTTGATTTTCCTTCACTTTGTGCCGTTAAAATTTAAAAAAGCTCAAACTTTAAACCTATTTTCTTTTAGAATACTCAAAAGAATCAACATCTATATATCCGCCAGCAGCCTTTGTGGCATAGTTATAGATGGCAATACGGGTGCCCATGAAGAAGCGGCGATAATCATACTGCATCTTGAAATCCTTGATGGCAGGAATCCAGGTCTTGCCGTCTATACTATATAATAAGGTGGCGAGATCCTGATGAAGACGGAAATCGCAACTCATCTTCAGATAGATGATGCTTGATTTCGTTGCCTTATCCTGCTTCAGATTCAAAGGCTGGCGATACACCTCCTCACGCTTCACATCGGTCACAGCCTTTTCCTTTTCAGTCAAAGCTACACTCTCCTTGGTACCTACCACAAAGAGTTTCTTGCCTTCCCTTACGATAGAAAGCAGGGCTGCATCACCCTGGAAGGCTGACAGACCAGCCACATCGCCATCCTTCATCTTGCTTACATCCATCTTGATGATTCCCTCGCAAGCAGGTCCCTCGGTACGGGTACTGATGGTATTTGGAGCCAGGAAAATATTAGGAACGATACGGGATGTCTTCAGGCGGAGCCAGCCCTTACGCTCTGTGAGCGACCAGGCATTATCCACAGGATTGTGGTTCCACTGCCACTGCAGTTCCAGTTTATCCTTCGAGAAATCGTCGCTATACACGAGTCCCTTGCCATCGTAGCCCAGCACAGGCTTCTGCATCTCGGCAGGAATATTGCCCTTCTCATCGGTCAGTATAGGCCATCCGTCCTTCCAGGTACATGGCTCCAGCGTGAGCACTCTGCCCACACCACCACGGTCTTGGAATACGATGCCATACCAGTTGCCATCCTTATCATCTACAATCGTACCTTGTCCCACGCCGTTGAATCCGGCAAACTCCGTTTCCAGAATCACCTTCTTTTCGTAAGGACCCGTTATCTTATCAGCACGATAACAAACCTCACGACGAGGATGTCCCTGTGGCCACGAAATCATCAGGAGATAATACTTGCCGTTGTGCTTGATCATGCGGGAGCCTTCGAGCAAACCCGTTTCATCAGCATCACGCTCAAAGAGTTTACGATGGCTGCCAGGCACTACATTAGTTAAGTCTGCATTCAGCTGCACCATCTCTCCTGTACCATAAACCACATACGCCTTGTCATCATCATCAAAGAAGAGAGCGGCATCATGGAAATGCTGCAAACGGCTGTGGATAGTCCATTTGCCCTCGATATCATCGGCTGTACAGATATAAGTCTCTCCACCAGGATTATCATTCGGAGCAAAGAGCGCATAGAACTTGCCACGATGATACTGCAGCGAAGTGGCCCACTGACCACGACCATACACCGTACCCTCCTTCATGTCATACTTAGGCGAATCGGTAAGTTTAGGGAAGATATAGTTCACGGTTTCCCAGTTCACCAGATCCTTCGATTTCATGATAGGCGCACCCGGCATAAGATGCATGGTGGTGCTTACCATATAGAAGCTGTCACCCACACGGATTACATCCACATCAGGCACATCAGCCCAAACCACAGGATTGGCGAAATTCTTCTCAAACTTCCACCAGTCGAAATTGAAGAGTTTGCTTCCCTTCAATCCCTTGAATACGAAGTATATATCATGCTTTCCTGTCACTTTCTTTAGCATTTGTGCCGAGAAAGTCTTCCACTTTTCCCAGCCACCCGTCTTGGTAACATCAAGTTTTGCCACCAGTTCGCCATCTTCCTTATCAAGATGAACCTCCAGCGAACCTCCAAGCGAAGAGCACGCTGCAGAGATGGCAAATGCATCCGGACTTTCATTTCCGAAATCCACCTCGCGCACCTTGATATAATCGCCTGTATGAATTTCTGAGATATAAACACCCGTATCGTCGGTCTGCTCCGACTTCACTCCCTTAGAGAAAGCGATGGTTTCTGCTTCCTGGCGCTTGTAAGGATTGAGGGTTGCGATAGGAGCCACTCCTTCCTGAGTATGGTGGATAATTGGGAATGTGCCGTCGGCATTGTATTTGAATTCTTCCACAGCCACGCTGCGTCCGAATCCGCCTCCCAGTTTACCCGTATGATAGAAGAAATAAGACTTGCCCTTGAAGTCGGTCACACCGCAATGGTTAGTAAAGGAACCCGTATCTTCCAATGGCATGATTTCGCCCATATACTTCCATGGTCCGAAAGGCTTCTTGCTCATGGAATAAGCAATATGCTCAGGCACTCCACCTGCAGCATAAAGCATATAATAGTTCTTGCCACGCTTCATGAACCAAGGTCCCTCTGTGTAGCAATCCTTATATTTTCGGGTAGAATCACGCTTCTCCACGTCAGGCGAACCGAATCCCTCCTCAGTCATCACGATTCTGCCCACTTCACGCTTTTCATCAACAGCTGACTTAGCATCTATACCACCCTTGAAGCTGATCATATCTTCATTCAGTTTGGCATAGTAAAGATGCGGATTACCCCAATAGAGATAAGCCAGACCATCCTCATCCATCCAAACCGTTGGGTCGATATTGTCCCAACTTCCATTATCGAAAAGCGGTTTGCCCAGCGCATCCTTGAACGGACCGGTAGGAGAATCTGCCACAGCTACGCCGATAGCCATTCCGCCCGTCAGTTTAGAGTGCGCGCAGATATACCAGTAATACTTTCCATTTCGTTCGATGGTCTGTGCTGCCCAGGCACGGTCGTCTGCCCAGGAAAAAGAACTGAGGTCGAGCGGAGAACCATGGTCTGTCCAGTTCACCATATCCTTGGTGGAATACACACGCCATTCGTTCATCCAGAAGAAGTCAGCCTTATCTTCATCATGACCGGTATATACATAGAGGCGGTCTCCGACAACCAGAGGTGCTGGGTCGGAAGTTAACTGTGTTTGCACGATTGGGTTCTGTGCATAGGTAGCACCCTGCATGGCAAGCAGCCATGCACTCATCAGTAACGGCTTTCTTAGAGCCAAGTTTTTCGTTGTATTCATCATTATGATTGTTTATTCGTTTAACGCTGCAAAATTACGAAAAAACAATCATAATGACTTTATCGAATGTTTCAAAAACTTTATTAAGTTTATCTTACTCCCCAAACTTCCACCAGTCCAGGAAGAAGAGGTTCTGCTTCTGGATGTCGCCTCCCTTAAAGACGAAGTAGAGATCATGAACACCCTTTACCTTCTTCACCTGAGTAGAGAAGGTTTTGTATTCATCCTTGGTGTTCTTGATATCCACCTTGCCGATGCACTGGCCGTTAACCCCATCAAGACGGATTTCGATGCTGCCGCCCAACATGTGGCAGGAGGCAGAAGCCTCAAACTTACTTGCACCTTTCTTGAAGTCAACACCCTTAACAAGGATATACTTTCCCTCATCAACATTCGTAACCACCTGGTTCCATCTGTCCTTCTGCGCCCATTCGTTCTTAGGCTGCGTCTTCAAACCATAGCCCCAAGCCATCGTCTCAGCCTCCACCTGGCGATAAGGGTTGAACCATTCTATCTGCTCCAACTTGCAGTCCTGGAAGTATGGCAACTCCTGGATGGTTCCGTCAGGATTGTAAGTCATCTCGGCAGCAGATACAGAACGCTGCTCGGCATGACGTCCCGTCTTCAAACGGAAGATGTCATAATTCAAACCGAAGCAATAACTCTTGCCCTTATAGTCGATAATGCCCGGATGATTGCCACGAGTACGAGGCGTATGGTTCATGATATGTCCCTTATATTCCCACGGTCCGAGCGGATTCTTGCTCATCGCATAACCGATGCCCTCAGGACAGCAGGTAGAAGCATAAGCCAAGTAATAATTGCCATTGCGCTTCCAGAACCAAGGACCTTCCTGATAATCCTGAATCTTCGGGAAGTGCATGATGGAATCAGAATAAGAAATCATGTCCTCGTTCAGTTTCACTGCCTTCAACTCCGGGTTGCCCCAATACATGTAAGCCTGGTTATCATCATCTATCCATACGGTAGGGTCGATGTCGAACCAGTCACCCTCCCATGCCAGAGGCTTTCCGATAGGATCCTTGAAAGGTCCGAATGGACTATCTGCTACCAGCACTCCGATGCCATGACCGTGGATAGGGCAATACATATACCATTTGCCATTGCGCTCGATGACCTGCTCTGCCCAGGCACCATTCTCGCCCTTGAACCACTTGAAGTCTTTCAATGAAGCCACGGCACCGCGATCTTGCCAGTTTACCATATCCGTTGAGGTATAGAGCAGCCAGTCTTTCATCAGGAAGCCCTCAGCCCCATCCTCATCGTGGGTGGTATAGAGATAAACCGTATCGTTGTGCACATAAGGTGCAGGATCGGCCGTGTACTTGGTCTGGATGATTGGCAAGTTGATGTTCTGTGCTGTTGCTGCAGTTCCCATGCCAGCCAAAAGCAGGGATAAAATCATTCTGTATCTGGTCATTTTATGATTTAAATTAATTATTAGTATATTAAAATTGTTATTTGTGGTTGCAAAGGTAAGCCAAAAAACTGAATTCTACTTTTTCACATGTTTCAAATAGTTTATATGATGTAACACTTGTATCTGTAGCTTTACTGTCTTTCTGTCATATTCCACACTCTTGCTTGCCAGCATAGGCTGATAGCCTGCACTGCTATCAGCATCCAACAAGAAAAAAATGAGGATGTGTCATGGACTTATGACACACCCTCATTTTTTAGCAGGAATATTTTACCCAATCCAATACGATAGTCTTATCTTCATCAATCATAAAGTTCATACCAATCTTTTCCACGTTTTTGCCTTTTAGGGCAAAAGCATCAGCATAATGCTTATTGTTAATTTGGTCAAGAGCCTCTTGTGCCGACTTATTAAATTTCAGTTCTATCACATAGATGGTATCCTTTGTTTCCATCGTAATGTCTGTTCTTATACCGAGACTTAAAATCTCTTTTATGAAATATAGGAGTAGAAAAAGAATACTGAAAAAAGAAAGTCGCTGATTATTAGCCCAATACATGATTTTTAACAGTTTTTTCTTTTTCAGACCTTTTTTTTATGCCATTACTTTATATAATATTTACTATCAAATCGAGTGCCCTCTTTTTCTATCTCCTTCCCAACCATAGAATAGAGCATCTTTCGAATCTCTTTCATATCTATATCAGGAATGCGCTCTGCTATATCAGATATTTTACTCAAAGGATGCACACGGAGATCTTCCATAATTAGTGCCTTAAGAACATGTGGTTCTATAGTCTTCAAACTAGTAACAATGTTAGATTTTGCATTTTTCAGCAAAGTTGTATTGATTTGGAAAAATGATCCTTTCTTGACGCCACCTTTCGTTATCAGATTGCTTTTGTCTAAGTTATCGATATAGCTTCTCAATCGTTCTTCTGCAGATAGCTGGAGGATTTTAGATAAATCAGTTGCGGCAATGCGTTTCTCTCTGGCTATGATGCCGAAAGCTATCTTGTTCTTTTGGGAAAGCTGATAATTATGGTCAACATAATCCATCAGGCGAACAACTTCTTTATCCGTACTGTTCGCCAATTTCCATATCATCGAGCTGCTTGATATGCTGCTTCACTCTATCAGATTGGCGTATATCATTAGCGAATTTTGAGAGATTCGTCTTATTCTCATCTTCCAACTCAAACTGTGTTGGTACAAGTTCCCATTGGAAAGCTCCTTTCTCTTCTCCAACACGTTGGATATCCTCACTACGAACCGGCTCACATTTGTCAGCGACACGGATATACATCTTGCCATCAGAAGTGGTGGCATATGAATGGAGTGAAGGGAATACTGTGATGGCAAAGTACTGGCTGCCAGTTTCGTCTGCACATACGTCGCCTACTGCAAGACCAACATTGAAACAAAGTCCACGCAACCTTGTAACGGCACTATTTGCCTCTTCTTGCGATATAACTTGATTGGGAGCAGGCTTCTTGGTCTTGTCTTCTACGCCAATCATAATTTGTCCACCTTGTGCATTGGCTAAAGCCACACAAGTAGTGGAGAGCTCCTTGAATCCTTTCTCTCCTGTTCGAATCTTTTGCAGACTCTTGTATTCTATCTTTTGTTGCTCTGTATTCATGTTTACTTGTTAATCTTTAAACAGATACAAAGATAATATTTTTCTTTGAGAATAGGGAATATATTCAGGAGTAAAATGTATTTTCTTTGTGATTTTTTTAGTTTAGGGCGAAAACCTCTATGTATGGGGCTAAACTAAATGAAAGTATGTGAAATGAAGCCTTACTTTTGGCAATCACTATAGATAGGCATCGACCACATACGTGAAAAAAGTTTTTTAGCGAAAAAAGTTATACGTGTGCGAAAAGAAGGATTAATTGCACTGAGCAGAGTGCAATTTCGTATTTAATTTGTATATTTGCACCCATTAAGAACAATATGGATGCTCTATTGATAGATAATCCTTAATAATAGAAAAGATGACCCCGCGTTTTGCGAGGTCATCATTTTTTATTTACTCAGTTCCTTGATGATTTTCTCCAGATTGTCAAGCTGGCGGGCATCCACTTTCACATCTACCAGATTTCCTTCCTTGTCGAAGAGGCGATAGGATGGGAAGGAGTGAATGTTGAGATAGTTCTCGATGGCACTCTGCTGAGGCGCTGGCAAATTGTAGTGGGCGATATTGTCGCCAACCAGATCATTCAGTTTGATGATATTTTTCCATGACTCTTCAGGACTGTTGCTTGCCATGTATAGATATACCACATCGTATGGCGCCAGGCGTTCGAACTCTTCCTTCGAATGGGCTAGAGCCTCCTTGCAAGGGGCACACCAGGTTCCCCAGACATCCAGCAATACAAGCTTTCCCTTATAAGGTTCCAATATATGGCGAAGAAGTTTCTCACCATCGCTCATACCCTGAGGAGCTGTCTTGAGACTAGCTGTTATATCCCTGTTCTGCAAAGACAGGTACTTACGGTGTTCTGCCAATACTTTCTCCCTGAGAACTTCAGAACTGATGCTGTGTTCTGCCAGGTCAAGACCATAACTATTGAGTGGCATGGCTAGTCTTTCCAACATCTGAAGAAGGGCTTTGGTGATGATGACATCTTTCTGCTGCTGGCTGCATCCCATGCTATCAGCTATATGCTGGGCATAATATACATCGATGAGAGGAGTCTCATCCTTAAGCATCTTGGCAATATCTTCTCTACCAATGATAGCCGTAGCGCGCTTGTCAAGGACTGAGTTGGAAAAAGCTTTTACTATTTTCTCCTGCTCCTTGGCATCTGTCGTCTGATATTGCTTGATAGTTATGGCATCCAGATTCTTAGCCCATTGTTCCACCGTAGCAATTTCTGAATCGGTTATCGCAATATCCCCCAGAGCCTTGTGCTTTCTCAACAGTTCCGGATAAGAATTGGTGGATAAGAATCCATAGGTCCTTCCCATGGGGGTACTGTACTTTAACCTTCTTTCCTGGCCGATGAGATCATTAGTCAGCATATTATAGTCACGAAACTGAGTATAAGGCTGCGGAATCTCCTTCCATATTTTTTCCACTTGGCTCACATATTCCTGAGGGAAAATATGGTCTTTTACGTGATATGCTCCTTGTAAGATTGATGATGCATAATTACAGAGAAG
This sequence comes from Prevotella sp. SGI.167, assembly GCF_050313615.1. Lineage (NCBI taxonomy): Bacteria > Pseudomonadati > Bacteroidota > Bacteroidia > Bacteroidales > Prevotellaceae > Prevotella > Prevotella sp. SGI.167. The sequence continues at coordinate 212,864 of NZ_JBNPLT010000001.1, forward strand.
ATATCGGGCAGTATAGTCCTGATAACATTTGGAGATAGATGCCGATTCTCCTATCAGTTTTCGTAAGTTCCCTTCAGCCTCCTTATATCTGGATTCAAGAATCTGCATCATCTCCTGGGCTGGAACCTTATTCTCATTACCTGCATAGTCTGCGTTAATCATTGGGATAGGATGCGCCAGCAGTTCGTTTTGCAAGCGACAGTTCTTACCCATGAAGATGGAATGTCCAGACTTGAAGTCATAGAGCAGATAATAGGTCTCACCTGGCTCCAATACCGTGTTGATATAAGTATGTTTCCAGTCCATGAAAACCTCGGTAGAGTTGATGAGTGGTACTTTGATTTCAAATCTGCCAAGAGAATCGAGCTTGCTGTAACTGCTCACTTCCTTGAATGTGGAAAAGAGATCATAATACGTCACACTATACTCCTGTCCTCTATCCCAAAGTTCCTTAGGCATATTTCTGAGCCATCCCACAACAATAGCCGTATCGGGCTTGTTGTGAGTATCCTTCACACTTGTGGTTTCATCTTTCTGCGGATAATCCGGAAGGGTGGAAGTGGTAATGAGCGAATATTCGGCTTTCTTGCCGTTGATGCTCATCGTGCGCTTGCCATGTTGAGGTTTGTCGATGTTGACAGCCAGGTCGCTCTTGCCATCGGTAAGGATGAAAGAGTACTTGTCGCCCTTCTGATTCTTCTGCTTGTATTGCCAGTAACGGCAGTCGTAGATGGCGAAATCTTCATAGAATCCTATCTCCCAATCGCCGGTCGCATCGTTGCGCCAAAGCGAGGAGAAGAGCTGTTTGATGCGGGTATCGATACTCTCGATGCCAAATATCTTGAAGTTCTGTTCGCCGTCACCTTCCAGGAAGTCAAACTTTCGGGTCTTCTTGGGGAGCGGTGCGAAATGGAAGACCACATCCTCCTTGCCAGAGCTAGGCATATAGTGTTCTTCGTCAAGTTTCAGTCCATCACAGCTCTTGACGAGATATTTCTTGCCATCAGCAAGGAGATAGGTTTCCTTCACAAACTTTACCCAATAGTGTGGGCGAAAAGTGATGTGCATGAACACTCGTGTTTCATCATCTGCGAATTCCACACGATAGATGTTGAGTTGAGATTGAAAAGGATCATTAAATAGCTGATTCGATTCTGCCATCGGCTGTTCCCAGACAATGGGTTTCTTGCCATTCCCTGCCCAGCAAGTGCAGAGCCAGATGGCTGCAATAAGTAAACAAAGGATTCTTTTCATAATTCGATTATTTTATTGGATTGATACTATTGAAAGCAGTATATGTATACCATTACTTAATATTCAATAGAAACATCCAGTTTCTTCAAATCCTTATCAGCCGAACTGCTGCCGTAATAAACCTCATACTTTCCTGCCTTGGCACGCACGGTATTGGTGGCAGCATCGAAGAGTTCGAAGTTTCTGCTATCCAGCGTGATGACAGCCTCAGCAGTCTTTCCTGCCTTCACCTCCACTCTCTCGAAAGCCTTCAAGCTCTTCAATGGTCCTTCGGTATCAGCAGGATCCTTCACATACACCTGCACAATCTCGGTTCCATCCTTCTTTCCAACATTACTTACCGGTACCTTCAGCGTAATCTTTTCACCCTTCTTCAAGATAGAGTTGGAAAGTGTAGCATCACCTATACGGAAAGAAGTGTAGCTTAAACCATAACCGAATGGGAAGAGCGCATCGTTCATATAACGATAGGTTCTGCCCTTCATGCTGTAATCCTTGAAATCAGGCAACTGCTCTGAATTCTTATAGAACGTAATAGGCAACTTGCCAGCAGGATTATACTCTCCGAAGAGTACACGAGCCACAGCCTCACCACCTTCCTGACCAGGATACCAGGCCTGGAGGATGGCATCGCAACTCTCTGTCTCTGGAGTCAAGGCAATGGCAGAACCCGAACAGTTGACAAAGACAACCTTTTTGCCAGCCTCCTTCAAAGCCTTCAGGAAATTGCGCTGAACCTTAGGCAATTCGATGTTGGTGCGGTCACCACCCTTGAAGCCAGAAATCTCGATAGGCATTTCCTCACCTTCCAACTGTGGAGAGATACCACCTACGAAGACTACAGTCTCGCAATCCTTCAACTGCTTGAGCGAAGCCTGATAGTCGATAGGATTCTCATGACCGATATTGAACTTCATGTCCGCATTATAGGTTGGCATCTCGTGATAGCGAATCTCTATCTTATACTCCTTGCCCTTCTCGGCTTGGAACTCGATACGACTCTCGGTAGTGCGCCAGATAGAATGCTCTGCCTTCTTCTCACCATTCAGATATACCTCGTAGTGACCGCAACCAGCCACGTCGAGCAACACCTTGTCTGTCTGCTTAGGACGGAACACGGTTTCATATTTTGCAGAAAAGCCCACCAGCTTCACATTAGGAGCGAAGGAGTGCTGACCATAGGTCGTTACCTGCACAGGATTCTTCTCCTGGGTGATGGTAACAGGCTTGCCTTCCATCTTGCGATTGTTCCAGAAAGTGCCCTTAAAGCCCATCTTGCCATCCATGCTACACTGGTCGAAGTAAGAATTCAAAACTTGGTCGTTCACCAAGTCGCATCCATTAAAGGTGACAACCTGGTTTTTCTTCAAACGACTCCTGATACCATCCTGGATGGTAATTGTCTGTCGTGGAGTACCATTATAGTTTCCCCACATCATCGGTTCGTTATCCACATTTGGTCCGATGAAAGCAATCTTCTTTACTTTTTTATTGAGAGGCAAAACCTCATTATTGTTTTGGAGCAGCGTCATGGTCTGCAGAGCCATATCGAGCGAGAGCTGGCGATGCGCCTTACTGCAAAGCACAGATACTGGAATCTTCGACCATGATACTATCTTGTTGTCATCCATCTCACCCAAGTCGAAACGACCTTCGAGCAGACGAATCACATGCTTATCAACTTCATCTTCTGTCAAGGCACCATACTTCACTGCCTCAGGCACCGACTTATATACATAATTATATCCACACTCCACATCCGTGCCAGCCAGCACGCCCTTAGCTGCTGCATTTCTGGCATTGCTCGAAACCTTATGATTCTCCCAGAAATCAGTAACAGCGCCACAGTCGGAAACTACCAGGTACTTGAATCCCCACTCATCCCTGAGAATCTGCTGCAAAAGACGGGTGTTGCCGCAGCATGGTTCATCATCCCAACGCTGATAGGCACACATCACCTCGCGCACCTTGGCATCCTGCACCAGCGATTTGAAGGCAGGCATATAAGTTTCCCAAAGGTCACGCGGCGTGACATCGGTAATATTGTCTGTATGGCGAGCCCATTCTGGTCCGCTATGAATTGCATAGTGCTTGGCACAAGCCCAGAGTTTGCGGTATTTAGTATCTTCAGGTCCCTGCAATCCGCGCACCACGGCACATCCCATCCTACTGGTAAGATAAGGATCCTCACCATAGGTTTCCTGTCCACGTCCCCAGCGAGGATCACGGAAGATATTCACGTTTGGAGTCCAGACAGAGAGGGCATGGAAACGGGTTACATCTCCTCCCTTCTGCTGCAGTTCATTCCATTTGGCACGCATCTCATCAGATGTTGCATCAAAGACTCTATACACCATTCTGTCGTTAAACGAAGCTGCCATTCCGATAGGTTCCGGAAAGACGGTTACATCTCCCATGTTCGCCACACCATGCAGTGCCTCGCTCCACCACTGGAATCTCTTGATTCCCAATCGCGGGATAGCCGGTGAATCATCCAGCATCAGAGAAGCTTTCTCTTCCAAAGTGAGACGACCACATAAATCTACCGCTCTTTCATGAGCCGAGAGGGCTGGATTCTGATAAGGCAACTGCTGCGCTGAGGCATTGCCGGAGGATATAGTTACCACAAACATCAAAGCTGCGTATATAACATTCTTGTTCATTGTAATTACTATTAAGCTATTAGTATATTAAATTGTTATTTGCACTGCAAAGGTAAACAAAAAAAGCAGAATACTATTTTATCACAAGTATCAAATACTTTCAATTATGTAAATTACATCTGTACCTTTACAGCCTTTCCGTCATATTCCACACTCTTGCTTGCCTGCATAGGCTGATCGCCCGCACCACTATTGGCATCCACCAGTACGATGTGGAATCTGCGATGCTGGAGCATTCCCTTATAGCTGCCCTTACGTGGAGCGATGTTCAGGGTTCTGTCTGCTTCATTCCAAACAAACTTGATTTCAGAGAATTTACCCTTCTCATAGTTGTAGTTGTCACCCTCGTCCTCATAGAGCGTAAACGAACCGTCTGCACCAGGATAGACACGGATTTCCAGCTCATCCCAAGGCTTCTCTGAACTATACTGCACTTCAGGACCGAATGGCAGGATGGTACCTGTCTTGATGAATACAGGCATGATGTCGATAGGACAAAGGCGCTGGATATCCTGACCGCCCTCATACTGGGCATTGCTCCAGAAATCATACCATTTATTACCCTTCGGCAAGTAAACATTCACAGGCGCAGCTGCCTTCCTTACATCAGGATAGATGGTATGACCCTTCTTCTCCTTATCCTTCCAGGTGTATAAAGGATCGGTTACCGGCTTCACCAGAATGTTGCGGCCGAAGAGATACTCATCGTTCAGGCGGGAAGCCTTCTTGTCGTGGGCGTAATCCATCACCAGGGCACGCATCATGCTTCCGCTATTCTGTACACAGTCGCCAGCCGTACTGTAGATATAAGGCAAAAGGCGATAGCGCAGCTTGATGGCCTTAATCATAGCATCATAAGCCCAGTCGCCCGGCTTTCCGAATTCATACAGTTCGCTTACCATCGGCGAAGAACAGTGGTTGCGCATCAATGGCATGAAGGTTCCCCACTGCATCCAGCGGGTCTGCAGTTCCTGAATGGCAGGGTTCTTTGGATTCTGTTCAAACTCCCAGTAGAAGAAACCACCCAGGTCGGTGTTCCAGAATGGGATACCGCAGAGCGAGAAGTTCAAGCCCGATGGAATCTGATTCTTCATCTCGTTCCAGGAAGCCACCACATCACCGCTCCAGCAGATGGTGCCATAATGCTGAATACCGAGACTGCCGCTTCGGGTCATCTGGAGCGAACGCTTTGTGTTGCCCTTCATCGCTCTCTGGTGCTCGTAGATGCTCTTGTTGTGCAACAATGGGAAGGCGTTCTTCACTCCCAACCATGAACCATCGAAGGTCTGATAGTTCTCATCGCCCGGCTTCTCAAAATGGTCAGGCTCCGTAGAATCGGTCCACCAGGCATCAAAGCCGATCTGGTAGAGGTGGGTAAGATACTTCCAGTAGAGGTTGCGAGCCTTCGGATTGAAGACATCGTATGGCATCACGCCACTGTTTCTTGGCCAGGTATCGAAAGGAAGGAGGGCATTCATCTTCTTCAGTTCACGATACTGCTCTGTCCAAGGACCGAAACTTGCCCAGATGGAAATCATCAGATGGGCATCATTCTTGTGAACATACTTCACCATCTCTTCCGGACTCTTCAGGCGGGGTTCTCCCTGCGCCTTCATCTGCTTCATATCGGTAGGAAGATACTTGGCATAGGCTGGGTCGCCTACCTTATTTATATAATATGGATTCTGGAATTTCATCGCATTCCAGTTGGAGTCGCATCCCCAATACTGCCAGTCCTGCACGATGGCATCAGTAGGAATCTTCAGTTCGCGATACTTGTCCAACACGCCAGCCAGTTCATCACTGGTCTTATAGCGCTCGCGGCATTGCCAGAAGCCCATCGCCCATTTCGGGAACATCGTAGCCTGTCCGGTGAGTTCACGGATGCTGGCGATGACTCCATCCTGCGTACCATCCTTGTACATGAAATAGTAGTCGGCGCAGGTTCCCACTTCGCTGGTAAAGGAAGTGCATGATGGCCGGTTGCTATTGTTCTTGGATGCTACTACATCATTGAAATAGGTTTTTCCAGCATTGTCCCAGTAAAGACCATAGCCCTTCTCACTGGTGAAATAAGGGATGGCGATATAGGTGTTATGATTCCAGAGTTCGATGTTCTGGCGACCACGCTGATTCATGTAAACATCACGCAACTGTCCCAAGCCATAGATGGCCTCGTCATCAGCAAGGCGGAAGTCCTGCTCTATGCGGTACTTGCCCTTGTTGGCTTCATCCTTGCGGGCTTCCAGACGGGTCTTCGTATCGGTAAGCAGCAGCTTTCCATCCTTCGAAAGGAAGCGGATTTCGCCAGTCTGCTGATTCAGTTCAACGGAAATAAAACTAGAATTGATTTTTACAATATCTCCGTTTTCCTGTATTTGAATGCCCTTCATCTGCTGAGGTTTCAAGATGACAGAATAGCTTTTCTTCTGAACGGGAGCACCAAGTCCAGCATCAGATTTAAAGATGCGGACGATGGATGGAGAATAGAATTCAATGGTTACATTCTGCTGAGCCACCTGACGGGTGACAGACTTGGCAGCCGTACCTTTCTGAGTGCCTGCCACCTTTACGCTCTTGGCGCTGAGTTCACTTGGAACGCCAACTACAGCGATGCCCAAAAGGGCAATGAGAGATAAATTCTTTAGCATACTTTTGTTTATTTTATTAGAGGGTTTATGATTTGTACTGTTCCAAATACTTAAGATAGTATTTCGACTGCAAAAGACAGCATCATCTGTAGAATACAATTATCAGAAAGGCTCTGTCGGGTATTGAGCACATAGAAATAACCGTTTGATGATATATGGTTTATTTCCCTTCATATTCTCAACTATTCCGTTTTATTATTCAAGAAATAAATCGGTGAACGGGGAGTACCATCCTTTACCAACAAGCCTTTGGCTATGAAGTGATTTATCCACTTTTGTGCCATATGACGAGACAGTCCAAACAGTATCCTCATGAGTTTGATGGTGAGATAACGGTTCTTCTGGAAATATTCCTGCAATTTTGCCCAAAGCTTCTCTTCTGTAAAAATTGTTGAACGACTGGAATACTGGGAACGGACGAAATGGATATTTCTATCTATTTCCCTCAACAGCCCAGCCTCCGGACGGAAATTGATTCCCCGCAAACGTACTTCCTTTCCCGTAATCTTCTTATTAGGCTTATCCGCAGGCATTTCCAGGTTTACAGCAAGCGAGAAATATCCCAGTTCGGGAATATAAACCCTGCGTCCCATAGAAAATTCAGACACGACAATGTCATGAAGTTCAGACAACACTGCAGCCACATCACCCTTGGTGAGTGAACATCTTTGCTGGATGGTGGCTTCCAGTTCGTGAGCCGTCATCGCCTCATACTGCTTCAATCGAACGTATTTACGTTCCTCACCACTACCCTCAGCATTGGTAATAGTATAAACATCATACTTTAAGTCCATAGTTGCTTTGTTTTATTATCTTCTGCAAATATATGAAATAATCACAGAAGCTGTATCTATTGATCATAAGAATTAGATTTATTTAATAGTTGGCAATTGCCAGCAAGGTTGCTGGCATATGGCAGCAACCTTGCGGATATATGACAGCAAGATTGCCGGCAGCTGCCGACAACCACACAGAACTGTATTTAAGAAGTAAATAATACAGGTTTCTAAGACCATTAAAATAACTTATTCCAGTTTTGAAGTTCAGGAGTTAAAGGTGTTATCGCTCCCTACGGTCGCTGAGGAGTTAAGACAATAGTCTTTTTTAGCATAGTTTTTAAACTGAAAGACATACGTCTTAACTCCTTAACTTCCTTAACTCCTTTAACTTCCAGATATGCGAAAGTTCAGTAACTTATCAAATCATCATGAATTTATTGTTGTCTGAAATTCCATTTAGAATTGTCGCTGTTGAAATCAAAAGGAGCCAAGCCTGGGGTACAGTCGCCTAATGAAACCAATGCCAGTTTCTCTTCTGTGCCTGGTATAGCCTTCGGCATAATGCGATAGGTGCCATCGGTAAGTTGTTCGATGCGCCAAAGCTGGGCATCTTCACCAGTAAACTCAGATTTGGCAATGACATCATGCTGAGCGGTTGCGGTAAGATAACGGGTAGTGCCTTCTATGCAGATCTTATAATAAGGGCCACCCAGATAACCACCCTTTCCGGCAGGCATGATACTCCACTTCTGATGAGGACGGAACATGTAATCGTTCATTCTTACCTTCACCTCGCCCTTAGGCCATCCTGCTTCTACCTCCTTCAAGGTTTGAGGTCCGATGTTCTTCAAAGGTTTGGTTGGCTTTATCCAGAAAGGTTCGATATCCCGCTGCATTCTCACGAAATCTACGGCAATCTCCAGGGCATAGCCTCTTCGTTCCGATTCTATCTCGTAGGTTCCGGCATGAAATTCATCACCAGCCACAGGCCAGTCGTTCTTCCACAACAAAGGACGGATAGCCAACACACTTCGTCCTCCCTGTCTGAAATCAGACTCATAGTGGAACGACATCTTTTCCACACCTTCTTCCTCAATATAGCGTCCGAAGTGACCGGGACCCGTCTTCAGATTATTGGCTGCAATCACCATCTTTCCTCCGCCCTGCAACATTTCTCTGCCCACATTATCTACGTATGGACCGGTTATCTTTCGCGAACGTCCCACCACGATATTGTAGGTAGAATTAGGACCATCGCAACAGGTGCCATGAGTGCCGAGAAGATAATACCAGCCGTTGCGGTAAATCAAATCAGTAGCTTCACAGTCGATGGCGATATTGACGGGTTCGTTGCCTTCCATCCGCTTACCTGTCTTCGGATCAAGTTCTACCAGACGGATAAATCCGAAATAGGTACCATAGCTGAGCCAGAGTCTGCCGGTAGTAGGGTCGAGCAACAAGCCCGCATCAATGGCATCACAATCTTCATCATCCAATGAAGAAGCTACCACCACCGGTTCAGTATATTTGAAATCAGGCGATTTCGGATCGAGCGTTTTGTTCCACATCGTCAGGACATCACCACGATGACTGCCTCCCAATCCACCACCCGTAGCACTGTAGGCTACAAGATAACGGTCGCCAATCTTCAACACATCAGGAGCCGCTCCTCTTCCGGGACGAACAGCACCACCCTGCCAGGTCCAGCCATCCTCCGACCAGATTCCACCTTCACCCGTTCCAAAGGTATAATACTTTCCATCACACTGGGCAATGGTAGAAGGATCATGAATGAAAGGTTCGCCAACCTGGGCTTCTGCCTCGTAAGCAGAAGAAGACAACAAGGCAACCCAAGCAGCGGCATAAAGTTTCTGCTGAACAGCAACCGGGCTAAAATATCTGAAAAATATATTGTTCTGTTTCATAACTTTCTTTATTGATTGCACTACTTCACGTGAATAGACAGGTTTCTGACAGGCTTGCCCTGTCCGTCGATGAATCGGACACAGAAGTCGCTCATGCCAGGGCCATTGATGACTGCACCACGAAGGATATTTCTACCTTTCTTCAAGGTAAGCTTCTTAGAAACCACATCATCGCGAACCATCCTTCGGTCGCCTTCCAGCATCACCGCCTCCTCACCATTGAGCCACCACATGGAAGCACCATTCGAGCCAACAGCCAAGCGGACGTTTTTCATCTCCTCAGGGCAATCGATAATGGTAACCGCCCAGAACAAGACACCATACTTGGGTTTTTCGAACGAAGTAGCGAAACGGAAGAGTTTCACATTAAACAGTTTACTGTCCAGCGCATGCCATTTCAGTTTTTCCTTGCCCACCTTCACGACGGCTCCATCCTTAGGAACTGTTTCCATCTGTTTAGGGAAATACTGCGTATGGAATATCTCCTTCAGATAAGAATCAGTAAAAACGACATTGCTTTTGACCGGCATCGAGATTGGCTCCAGAAGCAACCATCTCTGTATAAAGCCAGCCGCATTGGGCACGACAGGCTGCTTGCCGACAGGTCCGAAATAAGGATTAATGTCTACAGGTAATTCCTTATTTTGGGCATCCGCAGAGGAATGTCCAAAAAGGAATACACATAAACAAAACAATCTTACTATTTTATTGAAAAAGTTGTTCATAGACTATTCTTTTTATTTTTGAGGTTCGATAATCTGATAACGGCCACTCAGATGCATGAAGGCGAAGAGACGCAACAGTCCGTCGTAGTAGCCATCGAAGAAGCCTTCTTTATCTGGCTCATGCTTGGCATTCCAGAAATGACTGACGAATTCCCTGCCCTTCACATGATTGCTGACCAATGAAGCCGCAGCCGCAGTGGCAACAAAACCGATAGAATGGCGGAGCGCCTTAGGAGCCGTACCTGCCGGCAGAATATCTTCTACCATCGTTCCATCTACATTATACTGATCCAGGAAAGAATCAATACCCTGACTATACAGGAAGTTCTGCAGCGTATTGGCATATTTCTGCTGCCACTCCTTATCCTTACAAGCCCATGAATAATCGAGCGCTATGTTCATTGGCACTCGCCATGAATCGTAGCGGAATGCATCACCCAGCAACTGCCCCGTCTTCATCAGACTGCCATCATAGTTGCAATAGTCCGGGTTCAAGCCCGTCTTCTCATTGATGCACGTATGCAGGAACTCACGGCTTTTCTCAGCACATTCCTTCCAGAACTGAGAACGTCCGTCGTTAGCCCATTTTGCCCAAACCTCGTAAAAGGCAGGGAGATGGTAAGAAGGATCGGTAAACTTCCCGCCCCAATGATCGGGCGTAAAGGTGATGAGCTGATGTTCAAGATTGATAAGCGGAGCTGTGCGGTCCATTCCCGCCTTCTGCATGCTGCAATCCAGAATATTCTGCGCTTCCTTCAGATAGTTGATGCCCGTATCATTGCCCCATCGGTTGGATGCAAAGATGAGCGAAGTTACGAAATAGAGTTCACCATCAGATGCGGCTCCCTGCGCATTTCTCGTTCCATCAGTCTTGCAGCTCCATGCGAAATAGCCCTTATAAGGTCCTTCCTGATGCTGCATGTATCTCTTGCTCCATCGCCAGAGGCGGTCGAAGATGTCCTTCTTGTCAAACTGCACGGCAGCCATCATTCCATACGACATGCCTTCGGTTCTCACATCATTGTTCTTTATATCGCTGACATATCCCATGGAATCGCCTACTTCGAAATAGACCTTATTCTTACCATAGAATACATCATTGAATACTTCGTTCACCTTCCTGTCAATATCAGCCTGCTTATAGCCCATTTCGGCAAAGAGATTGCGATACTGATGAGTTTCGAAAGCACCCTTTTCCCAAGGCAACGCATCAAAGCCCAGCCAGTCAACCTCTACATCGGCACCACTCTGCAAGGATACGTGTAGAGCATGGACGCCTAGAGGAGCATGAAGCACCTGGGTACGGATATTCTTCCAGCCTGCCGACTTCGGAATCTTCACTTTAGCGATGATATTTCCCTTCTTGCCATCGGCTCTGACTACGAGCACACCGCCCTTAGCCGACTTGGCACGAACGGTGATTTCTTCCACCTTCTCATTACCGAAATCCACCTTATTATATATAAGAGCTGCATTCGATTTTGAGAAGAGAGTCTTCCATCCGGCAAAACAATTGTTTTTATCCAGATAATCAATACCAATACCCTTGCCTTTCAGTGCAGAATAGCGGTCTATCTGAATGCGCGAGCGAGCGTTCGTCAATCCCACACCTCTTAGCGTAGGTATCACCTTCTGTATCGTTCCGTCAGGATTGAAGTTCAGAGAGTCGATTCGTACCGAGCGGTTCTTGTCGAACTTTGGGGAATAATCATTATGATGATAGAAGAGATACCACTGTCCCTGATATTCCACGATGCTATGATGATTGGTCCAGCACTTCGTAGGCGACTCATCCATGATGATGCCCTTGAATGTGAAAGGTCCCATCGGATGGTCAGCCATGGCATAAGCCAGCGTTTCGGTGCCATTCTTTTCACGTACCCAAGGGAAGGTGAAATAATATTTGCCGTTACGTTCGAAGGCAAACGGTCCTTCCTTGAATCCTTCAGGCAATCCCTCTACCAGTTTGGGTTCCGAGGCAAGTTCCGTCATGTTTGGTTTCAGCTTAGCCATGTGCAAACCAGCTCCAGCCCAGTAGATATAAGCCTGTCCGTCTTTATCTATCAACACACAAGGGTCTATACCATGAACTCCCTCTATGGGTTTCCACATCGGCATAAATGGTCCTTCCGGCTGGTCGGCAACAGCCACACCTATTCCAAATCCCTTCTCCTCCCCTTTCGGAGCGGCAGGGAAATAGAAGTAATATTTCCCGTCTTTCTCTACACAATCAGGAGCCCACATCGTATAACTTCCGTCTTGTACCCAAGGTACCTTGTCCTGCGAAACGATGACTCCATGATCCTGCCACTCAGTAAGATTGGTAGAAGAGAAAACGTGATAATCTGCCATACAGAACCATTCCTTCAGTTTCTCGATAGGACTCGGAATGTCATGAGAAGGATAGAGATATATCTTCCCGTTGAATACGCGAGCCGTAGGATCAGCAGAATACTGTCCGCTGATAATCGGGTTCTGAGCAGAAGCTCCTGTCGATAACGCCAGCATCAAGGCACACATCCATGTTTTCATACGCAAAATCCTTTAAAGAAGAAAAAAGGGGGTGCTTCTTTTCAAAACACCCCCTAATTGGCAAACTAATCTATAGTTCTAAAAACGTTATATTTACAAAACAACTTCATGATTACCAACCAGGATTCTGCTCCAGGTTAGGATTCTTATCCTTCACGGTCTGTGGATAAGGGAAGAACTCATGCTTGCCCTCCTTGAAACCTACTTCGAAACCGGCATCCTTGGCTGCACTGGTAGATACGGTATAGAAACGGCTGTTGGCCTCTGTACCATGTTCCCAGGTAACCTTGCGGTCATCAGCCTTAGGTGCACGGAACAACTAAGAGAATAGATTAAAATTATTTATTTTTATAAGTTTACGATTGTACATTTTTAAATAAATAGCTTTCTTTGTTAAAGAAGCACGCTGCAAAATTAAGATTTATTTTGTTACATAGCTTTGTTTTATGTTACAAATACTTTCTGAAAAATAACAAAATCCCAAATGATACATTTGATAATATAAATATAACATTAAAAAATCCCGAAGCAGCCATGCCGCTTCGGGATTCAACTTAAAATATCAGCTTATTGATTTTTTGTCGTGTTACTTAAACAGATGAGGAACGAATTCCTTGAAACATCTGCGCCAGGTGAGCCACTCGTGATGAGTACCAGGAGAAACATAGACATCAAGCTTGATGCCCAGATCCTTCAGCTCCTTCGCCATCTTCTCCGTGCCGAAGTTCTCTTCAGAACCGCAGCCCATGAACATATAGTTTATCTGGCTGTTGAACTTCTCTGCATCGGCAAAGACACCGTTGAAGCAGGTCTTGACATCCACACCGAAAAGTGCACCGCTGAAAGTTCCCAGGGCTGAGAACTTATCCAGGTTCGGCAACACGGTGTTGAAAGTCTGGCAACCGCCCCATGACAAGCCAGCCATCGCACGATGCTCTCTGTCGGTATAGGTGCGGAACTTCTTATCTACCATCGGAATCAGATCCTTGATAATCACATCGTAGAAAGAAGCACCATAGAGCTTGCGCTCCTCATCTACATCCTTGCCAGGACGTGGTACGAAAGGCTGCTTCACATCACCGCTCTCCATTACCACAATCATAGGCTCAGCCTTGCCTTCGGCAATGAGATTATCCATGATGTGCTGCATATAGCCCTGATGGCTCCAGCCCGTCTCGTCCTCTCCCATTCCGTGCTGCAGATAGAGCACTGGATAGCGCTTGGTGAGATTGGTTTCATATTCTGCAGGCGTATAAACCATGGCTCTGCGGAACTTGCCCTGAGATGCAGCATAGTAAGATACCGAACGAACCTGACCCTGAGCTACTCCCTGCTGAGGACGATAGTAGTTGCCTTCGGCTCCCTCAGGAACCTCCAGACCACTCGCCTCTCGGCAGCAGCCGAAATAGGTTTCGCTGGCTGGATCTACTACCTGTACACCATCCACATTCAGGAAATAATAGTGGAAGCCTACTACCAATGGGTCAGAAACACCATACCAGTCGCCATCCAGATCCTTCTTCATCGGATACTTCTTTCCGCAGATGTCGAAGATTACCTGCCTTGCCTCCGGTGCGTGAAGCTTGACGTAGGCACGGCGGTCTTTGTCCACACGCGGATAGTTGGCATCCGGAATGATACCGAGCAGCGAGAGCATCATGTTGGCATAACGCTTACCCATGGTGCGATAGCTTTCGGCAATGAAATGCAATCCGTCGCCACGCTGCGGACATCCCTTGGAAGAGATGACGTGGGCAGTAGGGATGGTCTTGGCGATGTCATCCACAATGGCGATATGCTGCCAACAGCTGCCGCCCTGGTCTTTCTGAACGGTTTCGCCCACGAGCAAAGGTACATCTTCTGCCTTCAGGTGCAACTCTTTCAGAATATCGTTATACACGGTCTTCACACGGTTAGGCCAGTTGACATCACCATTGTTGGTTTCTCCCTGATGCAGCAGGATTCCCTTGATGACACCCTGCTTCTGGGCAATCTTGGCAAGCTCGATGAGTCGGGCGTATGGATTGCCGTTATACTGGGAAGCGAAGTTCTTCATCCAGTCGGGCTGCTTCTTCAGGTACGCCTTACAGGTACGCTTGTCGAAGAGGTCGATGCTGGCACCGCCCACCGCCACGGTGATGGTTCCCACCTTGATGCTGTCTGGCAGGTTATCCACCATCTTTCTTCCGAAATAATCTACAGGAGTAAGGCCAGTGTCTGGTCGTGCCTGAGGAGGAACGGCAGTATGCCACTGTCCTTTTTTCCATCCAGCCTTTTCATCATCCACGGCATACATTGCCATGAATCTTGGATTCACACCTGTTCGGTCGATGTCTTCGATGGCGGCATTACCCTCCATGTTCGACTGTCCGAAACATAGATAAATTTGAAAATTTGGATCGGGGCTTACATTGCCCCCATTACTTGCCTGTGTCCCCATAGGAAGGCACAGATTCATGAAAAAAAATACGATAATTATTAAACGTCTCATTTGTTATATGTTAAATATCAATTACTGAATTATCTTTTTCTGATAACATTGCCTTTATAGTTATGTTTGATAGCACAGCTTCCATGCATAGTCTCCTCAGCGCAGGATACGTACAGAAAGTTAAGGAGAGTGCATCATAATGGGCAATGCACCCTCCTTGTCATCAGGAAGTTATCATTTGAACTTCCATTCGTCGAATGTGATATTGTTTCCTTTCAGGACAAAACAGAGGTCCATTGTGCCTGTCATATTCTTTTGAAGTTGGGATTCTATGAGTTTCATTTGCGGGGTACCAACTTTGATTGAAGCTATGACTTCTCCGTCCGGCCTATCCCGGCGAACTTCTATGATTCCGTTTCCGGATGCCTTAATTTCCAGACTGGAAGGTACTTTGTTGAATTCCACACCTCTGACAGCAATGATGCCAGTCTTGTTGGGAACGGTAACGGCATACATGTCCCCGATGCTTTTTCCATTTGTGAACTTGACGCCTTGTGTGGCAGCTGTGGTTTCGGCCTGCTGGATGATGAACGGATTCATAGGCTGTATCTGTTTTACGCCTTTCAGAGTCTGATTACCCATGTGGATATTCACAGTATTCTCGTCAACTTGTATTTCATCGACACAAACATTACGAAAACCAGCTGTTGTATTGAAACTATGTTGCAAACTCATTGTGTGATAGAATACATACCATTTCCCGCGGAATTTGTGTAGATGTGTATGATTGTTGCTGTAGTCAAATCCATAATCTCCAGGGTTTTTCATATAGTTGTGCTGGTATTTCCAACTTTTGGTTACCAGCGGAGTTTTGCTAGTCATGTAACTCATGCAACAGGTGGTTGGTTTCTCTGTCGGGAGAGGCCAGTCGCTAAAATCTTGCCAATCTATGTTATAAGTATAAACGTATGTGCCGTTGATGTAGTTTAATTCGTTAGCTTCGAAATGATGGGGAGCCCGGATGGGCTTTATCGGGCCATCCACACTAATCATGTCTTTTCCCAAACGCATAATGCGAGCACATCCTCCGCCTACTGTCAACCAACCTTTTCCTTTGTCATCGATGACTACACCCGGATCGAAAGCAGCTTTGCATTCTCCTGCTATGCCGGGAGTGTTTGTGTCTACCAAACTATGATTCAGCGGGCTTGACCACGGTCCTATGGGGGATGTGGATGTCAGCACTGCGGTTCCACCCCCGCTATTGGAGAAATAGAGGTAGAAGTGAGTCTTGCCGTCCGCTTCCTCACGTTTTGCAATCGACGGTGCCCATGATGTTTGTATCCATGGGGCGATGCTGTCTGTTTTAATAATTCCGTGATAGGTCCAGTTTGTCATGTCATCGGAAGACATCATCACCAGAGATTTGATGTATTCGTAGGAGTTTTTTCCGTAACCGCCTATTGAATCATATTGTTGCTGATCGTTTGTTGCGTACACATAAATTCTGCCATTATATTCTACTGCAGTTGGATCCGCTGTAAACATAAAATCCAGCAGGGGATTTCCATCTCCTGTGGTGAGTTTTGGGGAAACGTCCGGCATGGTTACATAAGGCACGGAATCATTTTGCAGGGACTGATTTTCTCCGGCCTGCGCATTTTGCTGGTGAGATATCATACATGCAGCAATGGCCATTGATAAAACGGGGGTCTGGATATTTTTCTTTTTCATACGTAAACTGTTATCGTCTTACATTAATATAGAACTTATGTTTTACACTAAATTTATATTTATGTGAGTATTTGTCACTAGAAAGAATAGCACCCATAATACCTATGAATGTTATGTTAGTCATGATAGTCTTGGCGATATCATCCACAATGGCGATATGCTGCCAGCAAAGTAAATAACTTTTTTCATAAGCACAATTTGTTATTAAGTTAATAAATTCAGTTATAAGATTGAGAGGTTACTCTAATCTGTTGGCAAAGATAGTATAAAAAGTCAGTTATAACTTTATGTGGTGTTACAAATAGTTTATGAAAAAAGGGAAAAGGGATATAAAATAATCTATTTCCAAATAAAGCAACATTTTATACTATATAAAAAAGGTTGACCGTGTCATCACAACACAGCCAACCTTAACGACTAACATCTTTTTTCGGTTAATCTTTGTATGATAAACCTAAAACTAATGTCTTTTAGAGTAATTACTTGGCGTCGTTCCAATATTCAGGAGCGCCAAGACCAGCAGCAAAACCTGCATAGGTATGCTTGCGAAGATAGTTGAGATCCCAGAGACCAGTAGGCTCACCCTTTGTCGTTCCCTATATTTTAGGTGGTGGTAACAAAATCGAGAAAAAATTATTTTTTCTCTATGTCTTTCAACTCCACTTTATCCTTCACGAACTCGGGAATATTGAATGATTTCAAGCACTTGTCGTAGAAATCAGGAGATTTTTGTGGCAGAAGGAATGGCTTGGAAGCCTTGCCGTTCTTGTCGATATGACAAATATAAGGCATCGTATAAAGCCCATTTACTCGGCGCGAGCCAAAGACGAGCCATCTACCATTGCTGCTCCATGAGTGATAACTCTCGGTATCTCGGCTATTGGCAGCCGACAAAGGTTGACATTCCTTGGTTTGGAGATTGATGATACAAAGATCTGCCTCATGATGCCAAATAGGGAAACAACCATAATCGGCTACCGTAACCACCAACCATTTGCCATCTGGCGAAATGCGAGGCATTACGGCACTTTTACCTGTCGTATGAGCTGAAAAAAGCGTATCAACCTCAGTGCCAAAAGCATGATGGGCAGCATCAAAGGCTATGGAACAAACGCTATATTTCACATCCTTATAACGACGAGGCATCTCCACACTATCTGCGGTACAGAAATAGAGACGCTTGCCATCTGGTGAGAAACAAGGATAAGTTTCAAAACTTCGTTGCGAACTCAATAAAGGAGAAGTAAAGATATGGTTGGATGCCAAGTCATAAACCACGACATCCGACTTCTGGTCATAGACCTCAATGCGATTTCTGTCTGATGAGTGAAAACCCTGATGGGTAGCATTGGTTGAGAAAGCGATCAACTTGCCTGAAGGATGCCAAGCTGGATAAACCAACGACTTGATACTATCCACATCGATGCTCAACTTCTTAGCCAAACCATCTCCTTGCATCACGTATGTGCCTCCCAACTTTCCAGCACGCAGATGCAGCATCATCTGTTTGGCATTCCGATTGCAGAAATTGTGACAGTTCATGCAATTATTCCCCGTCACCGTATTCTCCAAGATAGGCGACTGCGAATAATCGGAAAGACAACGTTGATAGATGCCCATCTTGTACCATTGCTCATAGCCTGGTTCGATTAGGCGATAAGCCATATAGGGGTCAATGCGATCAGGCGAGACGTGGATCGAGAAAGGCTTGAGACCACAATTATTCTCACCTCTTCTCACAACTACCTGTACTTCGATGCGAGAAGCGGAAGTTATGAGATTTTTCCAATCACCCTCACCGATACAGACTTCTGTATCATCCGCCTGAACCGTTACGCTCTTTCCATCGTCTGTGGAAAAAATGGCAGCGACAACCTCGCCTGGCTCTTTTTCCACTCGGAAATGGAGCGGAGCCATCTGACTTGGAATCGTTACATTCTGATAATCCGGAAATATCTTAGGCGACTCGGAGAGTTGCTTATCAACAACCACTCGTGAAGAACAACTTGCCAACAAACATAATCCGAGGCAAGCCATCACTACTCTACCGATTCTGCATTTCATTTTATTATATATATAGCACATCATTTTGCAAACACTTATTATTGGATTAACATAATCTAATCACTCTTTCATTCTGGATTTTTACAAAACACTTCCATTGCCTTGGCAAAAGAGGCAGGAATGTGCGGCATAGCCTTCGTTCCCATGTATTGCTTCATCAGAGCCAAGAACTTGGAACGTTGGTTCGCCACGATATACATCGCTCCCAAATACTCCAAAGTGGCACGATGCTCAGGACAAGCCTTGACGATGGAAGCCAAGTCGTTGTCGAAGCCACCGTTGCCCATCAACTTATCATCGGAGAAGATACACTTGCGTTTCATTCCCAACACCTTGTCTGCCCTCACAGCCTTGTCGTTATAGAGAAATCTGCGTCGTTCTTTAGCCCAATCACGGTAAGCCAAGGTTCGCTCCAAAAGCTTGATATATTTCTCTGCCACCGCATAGGCGCCATTCTCGATGTTCGTATCCACCAATCGTTGCCAAAGATATGGGCTTTTATTATCCATGTACTCCTGAGACTCAAAGGCATAAAGCTGCGACATGTTCACATAGCCCATCGCATAATAGACATCCATCATAAGCATGCTCATCTGCAAGGTCTTAAAATCGGAAGCCATGATACTGTTCATGCCTTGCTGGTCAAACATCAGCAGTTTTTCTCCCAGTTCTCCCTTCTCGGCGAGTGCCATATTGCGGCAGAGTTGGAAGGTGACATTGCCCTTGGCACCACGGCTATTGCTACGGTTGATAATCTCATCCCATTGCTGGTGACGAACATAATAATAGATTTTCTTCATATATTCGTCCTGAGCTTGATAGCTAGAAACAAACAGGACAACAACCGCCCCTAGCACAACCACACACTGAGCCATCAAGCCATATTTGCCGAGTTGCTTTTGCAGATAAACATAACAAAGTTGCAACACCCCCACGACCACAGCCATAAGCCAAGGCAGATAAGCCATGAAGTTTAGCGCAGAGCCTTCTCGAACCAAGCAATTTTTTCTTACCACCAAAGCTATCATAGCGACTGCGACAACCTTCAACCAAAGTCTGCAACGAAGTACAACCGCCACCAAGAACATAATCATCACCAAACACACACTGCCCGCAAGCAAACAGCTCATATTGGAAACAAGTGTCATCAGCATCGCAACCGCCGTGATGCAACCTAGGTATCTGGCTCCCTCTTTCACCCATAAGCTTTGGGCATAAGCTACCAAAGTCATCAAGATGCCATACACAACGGGCCCCGCCCCATAACAGAAGAACTGCATAAGGAAGTCTGCCAATACAATAGCCACCCCACCCGGCTTAGCCAAGGTTTGGCATACGGCATCGGCATCCCAATAAAACGTATTCCACTGTTCCAAGTAATAAAAATGGTAAGTAGCGGCAGAATGGCAAATGCATACAAAGACGATGCAGATGCCAAGCCATATCATCAGTTTAGAGTTTATCGTTAATCGTTTCATCATATATGTTATTTTTTACGAACCATTCCCGCTATTAGGAGAAGGCCGATCGGGCCTTACGGCTCAACTGACCTTCTAATTTAGTTTTTTATTGCTTAACAAAAGAATAAGTTTTCTCCGTTCCATCCTCATAACGCGTCTTCACAATGTTCAAGCCATGCTGAGATCTCGGTAACTTTACACCTGACACATTATAAAACTGGCGAGAAACAATACGTTTAGTCTTCGACTCTACTTGCTCAATGGCAGTCAAATCGTTGAATTTATTTTCATCAACAGTCTCTTCTGTCGAGAACCAATCCACATCCACATAGCCTCCATTCTGCTGGGTTGCATAATTAAAGATGGCAAAGCGGTTGCCTGTGAATATCTTGAGGGTATAGCGCATTTCGGTTTCGATGTCCTTGCCCAAATCATACCACTTCTGATTGTCCCAACTGATAAAGAACTTCAATTTATTGGTTTTGAAATTGGCCACTGCCCGAAGATAAATCTTATCGTTGTGCGTAGCGGTAGATGTGCTAAACGTCCTATAATGTTCCTTATCATCTACTACACCCTGCCAATCAGCCTTTGGTTCCCACCAAGGAGCACGATAGTAAACCACTCTTTTCTTCCCGTCGATCATCTTTACTGCAACATAAGCATGGGGGTCTTGGAATACACAAAGCCCAGCCACATCACCTTCCTTCATATGGGATACATCTAAGCAAATCGTGCCATACGTATCGGTGGAAGTAGAGGCACCCTCCTTATCGTACCCAAACATGCGTTGGGTTAAGGTATTGCGCGCCTGTAAGAATTCGTTGAGCTTGGTGTCGGTGCCTTCCTTCACAATGCCCGACGTGTATAAGCGCAAGAATCCAGGTCGTTCGGTCAAAGACCATGCCGAATTGTCAGGATTGTGGTTCCATTCCCACTGCATCCCAAGCTTGTCGGTGTTGAAACCATCATTGGTTGGCAAGTATGTTTTTGGATATTCCTTACCTACATTAGGCTTCTTGTACGACTTGCCACCCTTGCTCACATCAATACCATTGTTACCGAGAATAGGCCATCCATCTTTCCATACCACAGGTTCGAGATACGGAATACGCCCGATAGTACCTGCATCCTTGAAGAGAATCGTCCACCATTCGCCTGTCTGCGTCTGTACCAATCCCCCTTGATGGATGTCCTGCTTTTCGAAAAGCAATCCATCGTGCTCCTCGTATGGTCCGAACGGATCCTTGGAACGGAAGATGGTTTGGCTATGGTCATAACCTCCACCGTATGTGGCATAGATATAATAGTAATCACCGATATGATACATGTGACTGCCCTCCAATCCAGAGTTTGGCTTATTGATAATCTGCTTAGAGGAACCGATGGCATTGAAGTTTTCATCCAACTCGGTCACACTGATTTCATTGTATCCTGCCACCACAAAGCGGCGTCCCGTTGCCTCATCTAAGAGAAGACCAGAATCATAATAGAAGCCATTCAGTTTTTGCACCTTCCACTCACCCTCAGGGTCTGTAGCCGTTAAGAGGAAGTCACCACCATCGGCAAACTTTTCATGGTTGAAGGCGATGAAGTGAAGGTAAAACTTACCTTGGTAGTATTTCAGACTAGGAGCCCATTGCCCTTTGGAATACTGATTATATCCATTCTGAAGATTAAAAGGCTCCGACTCCGCTATTTTTTGGAGAGGATTGGCACAATATTCCCAGTTCACCAAGTCGTGCGACTTCAAGATTGTCGCACCAGGGAAATAGAACATTGTGGTAGATACATAATAATAGGTATCCCCCACGCGGATAATGTCAGGGTCAGGAAAGTCTGAGTTGATGATTGGATTGGTATAAGTGCCATCACCATTGTCAGCACACCACTGCTTGGCATAATTTTGCGCATTCACCTGCAAAGACACCAATAAACCTGCTAAAATTATCAGTTTCTTCATCATTCAATTTATTGAGTTTAGTTTTTCAAAGATATGCCTTTTACACTCAACGCCTTTGCGTGGTGTAAAAAAGAGAATTCAAAAAGGTCAGTCGAGCCTCATGGCTCAACTGACCTGTCACGACTAACATATATTTCGGTTAATCTATTTATATGCTAAAACCTAAACTAATGTCCTATTGCTGCTTATTTGCAAGACCATCAGCAAAACCACCGTAAGCAGGCTTGCGCTGATAGTTGAGGTTCCAAAGACCTACAGGCTGTCCAGGACGCCAACCGCTGTCTGTTGGTGAATCGGTGAGACACCACTGGCAGATACCATACTGCTGACTGACAGGAACGATCTTGAAATACTGCTCGATAATCCACTTGTAGTGTTCAGCCATAGCCTTTTCCTTAGCCACACGCTCTTCAATAGGAAGCTTCTCCAGCTGAGCAGTAGTAACATCTTTGCCATCTTTATCTACATAGCCCATATCGATTTCTGAGATACGGACGAGCTTGCCAGTCTCTGCCATGATCTTGAGCATGTTCTGGATGGCCTTCTTCTTGCTTTCCAGAATCTGTGGATCCTCGTAGTAGCTGATGTGCATCTGTGATCCGATACCATCAATCTTGGTGTTCCAGCCGAGTTCCTGACCCTTCTTTTCCCATACGCCAATCCAGTAAACGAGCGACTTCACCTTCTGGTTGTTGTCCCAGTCAGACTCCAGGTTATAATCGTTGATGAAGAGCTTGAGGTCTTCAGGGGTTGTACCCTCTACCGCAGCATAAGCATCACGAGCCGCCTTCTCTACGATAGGACCATACATCTCTGGTGTAAAGTAATCCTGCCAGTAGAAATCTTGTGGATTATGCTCACTGGTAGCCTCAGTCTGAAGAGCATAGAAGCCATTCACATTACCACCACCTGAGATAGCCTCGTTGATGAGATCCCAAGCCTTCACCTTGCCTTCAGTGGCCTGCATCATGCCACTTATCCATTTGTTCATAGCCCAGGTAAGAGTATCTGATTTCTCCTTAGGAGTGAGAGGGATACCATTACCATACTTTTCACATTTGAAGTCAGGTCCCTGCCAGTTGCTAGCCCAACCGGCTGTTGCATTCTGGGCAAAGTCGCCATTCGCAACAAGATTATCCTCAGTACCTTCCATGACAAGGGTAATATCATCCATATATACACTCTCGGCTTTCTTCATTTTACCGAAGCAGAACTGCAACTTATCATGTGTAAACGCAGCAGTAAACTCCCAAGTATATGTTTTCCAGTCAGTAGTAAGATTCTGAGCTTCACAATACTGCACATCATTACTACCACCCCACTCGTTTTTATTAGGACTGGCATCCCAGATAGGCCAGAAAGCAAATTCCGCAGCAGATGAAGCCTTCAACTTCATCGTCAAGACATACTTAGCGCCCTTTTTCAATGCATTAGGCAACGTATAAACTGCCTGATGATCCCAGGTATTTGAGCCATCCTTAGTTGTGGTATATTTGATACAGAAGTTTCCAGATGCACTTGTACCAGAACCTTGCTTGATTGCAAAAGAAGGTCCCTGCCAGTTGCTACCCCAAGCAGATTTATCATCTTTAGCAAAATCGCCATTAGCCACTAAGTTGGTTTCAGTGCCATCCTTTACCAATTTGACATCATCGAAATCGATGCTACCACCTAACTTACCGAAACAAAATTGCAACATATCATGAGGAAACGATGCATTAAAAGTCCAGGTAACCGTTTTCCATTCTGTAGAAACTTTCTGAGCTGGCAAGTACTGAACATCATTACTACCACCCCACTGGTTCTTGTTAGAACTAGCATTCCAGATTGGCCAAAAATCAAGATCACAATCTTGTGATGCTTTCACTTTCATTGAAAAAGTATAAGCACCCCCTTTTTCCAATGGCGTAGCCAACTTGTAGGTAGCCTGATTATCCCAGGGATTTGAGCCAGCCTTTTCTGTGGTATATCTAATATACTGATTGCCGTCGCCCGGCGCCTCAGGAATAGGCTTATCTGCAATCAGCCCGTTCAAATACTTGCTAGGCTGCTGAGCATGCCAGGCAAGCGTATGACCATAAACTGTTAACCCTGCATCTTCTGCTGCACGTACAAAGGAAGATACCTTACTGAAATCCATCTCACCCTGATTGTTGACACAGGAAGCCATCTTCATGGCATTGCCTGCAACAATCTCATCAAAGTTATGGGCTGCAAGACGGAAGAGAGGACCCTGCTGGTTGAACTCGTCCACGGCAAGTGCTGCACTTACCTTAAAGCCAGGATGAGCATCACGATCCAGATACTCCTTCAATGGCGCATAGTCGTTGAGGTACTCATACTGAGCGATGGTCTGAGGCTTCTCGACGTCATATTTCCAGTCATCCCAGTCTGCACAGCTGCCCAAAACAAATGGGCAGACCAGTGCAGATATAATATATTTATTTACTTTCATACTACTAAATTCATTTTCATTAGTTTGTTACGAAATTACTTCCATGACTCAAGCTTGTTGCCACGACTCATCATAGACATCACATAGTCGGCAGAGATGTTCCATGTTTTCTCGTGCTCTGCATCACCGGCGTTGGTCACTACAGTAGCATTAAACTTGATCTTCAGACAATCAGCCATGCGGTTCTTGTCGCTGAAATCCTGAATGCCACGAGGAGCAAAAGTACCAGTACCGATCTCCTTGCCATCCTGAAGAACCTTACAGTTTTCACCATTGAATGCCAGCGTCAAGGTCATCTCCTTGGTTGCATCAATCTGGCTCCAGCTATGCGTTGCATCATCATACTTCCACTCCTTTATCGGATAAGAGAAAGTGATGGAAGATGTGTTGAAATCTACTGTTGAAACCACATCCAGGGCATCCTCATTCTTGTGGGTAATGGTCTTCAAATCCTGGATATTGGTAGTTCCAGTCTTGCAATACATACCTGAGTACTGATTCTTGTACTTCACACAGATCATCTGGTAGTTCTGCTTTTCAATGATAGAATCACCAGTGAGGGAAGAAACGAGTCTTACAGGCAGCACATAGTGAGTAGTAGCAGCCTTCGGATCGTTGAAGAAGGCATCAGTAAGATGCACTGTTGTACCACCAATAATCTTTCCCTTAGGGATAGTCAGGGTGTTAGGATCCTCCAGGGTATAGTAGGATTCAGGGAGCACCTCCATACCACTGCCTTCTGGCAGAAGAGAAGGATCTATCTGATAGCTGATCTTACAGTCCTTGGTATTCTTGTAGCCACCACCCCAAGTTGCCTGCAACTTGAACTGATGAGCATTGTCGTCGGTATTTACCGCATCATCGTCATTACCGAGGGTGATAACGCGGATAGGTGCCTGCATAGCGAAATATACAGATATCTTACCGTTGTTGCCACCATTGCCTGTTCCTCCCTGAAGACTATCTTCCCAATCTCCGTTTGAACAAGAGGTAGAAAGACC
Source organism: Prevotella sp. SGI.167 (assembly GCF_050313615.1). Lineage (NCBI taxonomy): Bacteria > Pseudomonadati > Bacteroidota > Bacteroidia > Bacteroidales > Prevotellaceae > Prevotella > Prevotella sp. SGI.167. Next base: position 238,501 of record NZ_JBNPLT010000001.1, read on the forward strand.
AGCTACCAAGGCAAGTCCCATGATTGCAGTTCCTATTTTTCTGAATGTTTTATTCATAATCTTCTTTTTTTTCTTTTTATTACCAAATGTTGTTCTTTTTACCATCCTGTGTTCTGAACGAGTGATGGGAAATTAAGAATCTGGTCGTATGGCACAGGACCATAGAAGGCATTCTCCTTGAAGTTACGTGTTTCCACTGAGATTGGAGTATATTTCTTGCTACCCTCTTCGTTGGTGATGCTCATACCCTTTGCCTCCTCTGTGAGGTTAGCCTTCCAGCGACGGAGATCCCAGAAGCGGAAGCCTTCGAAGCAAAGCTCGATGCGGCGCTCGTTTCTGATCAACTCACGCATCTTTTCCTTGCTCTGTGCACACTCGTCCAGGTATGGATCTTCACCAAACTCTCCCAAGCCTGCACGCTCACGGATTGCCTTGATTACATCGTAGGCTGAGTAACCTGTGCCACCCTTAGGACCATAAGCCTCATTGGCTGCCTCGGCATAATCCAGATAAAGCTCTGTGTAACGGATACGGGCTGTATAATGATAAGCCTTGCCGTTAACCGTAGGATCCAGGTTGATGTCCTGACGGAGGAGCTTCTTCATATAGTAACCTGTGCGGGTTGACTTGGAAACATCCTTGTTGAGACCATCGAGATTGTCTGCGTTATCTGCCTGTGTATTGATGACAGTATTTCCTGAACCTGCTTTCTGACCGTTATAGATAATGTACTTAGCCAGACGTGGGTCACGGTTTGCGTATGGATTAGCTGGGTCATAATCGCTCTTCTTATCTGTAATAGGATAACCGTTGGCTGCAGGGAATGCATCTACAAGATTCTGGGTTGGATTGATACGACCCTGACCATAGATTGATGGTGGGTAGTTCTTGGTCTCCAAATCATTGTTCTCGCTCTTCTCTGTACGCCAGAGTACTTCCTTAGGACATTCTGCCGCATCAAGATCCTTCATGTTTGGGTCTGCATACCACTCCAAACCATTTATATCGATGCCTGAGATGCCACCATTGAGGTCGAGCACAGCCTTGGCATATTTGGCAGCCTGCTCGTAGGTTACGCCGCTGCCATCGGCAAAGGCTGGAGATGCAGCCATCAATGTAGCCTGTGCAAGAACGGCACGGGCGATACGACCACTTAAGCGTCCGGCGAAGTTGGAACCAAGTACACGATTGTAAGTAGCCTTTGTAACTGTATAGGATTTGCCAAGGCAATTAACGGTCATTGTCTCGTTATCCGTATCCTTGTAGTCAACAGGAAGTACACGTACAGCCTCTTCTGCATCCTCAATGAGCTGCTTCATGCAGTCGGCAAAAGAAGCACGCACCTCCAGAGAATTGAAATCTGAGTTTACATCCGTTGGCTCAAGAATATTAGGCACACCGAGGAGTGTTCCATTGGCCCAACCACCATGGGCACGGAGCAGATAGTACATAAAGAGTGCTCTCAAACCCTTTGCCTCGCCGATATAACGCTGCTCATACATGGCACGCACAGTCTCATCGCTGTTCCAGTTTACCTTATCCACATTGGCAAGGAAGAGGTTAATATACTGGATGGCTGCACGGCAGTCGCGCCAGGCTTCCACCGGATTGTTGCTTGAAGTCCAGCTATCTACGCCAGTCATCTTACGCAAAGATTCGGTGGCATCGTTGCTCACTGCATCGTCTGTAGCGACATCGTTGAACCTGTATTCGCGGTTTGGCAAACGGGTATAGGCGTTGCCAAGCACACCATCAGCATAGTCAGGATGGTCGTACATATACTCGAAACCCAGATGGTTTTCGATGGCAGGCTCGAACATATCGTCGCAGCTTGTCAGTCCTATCGAAAGAGCCAGTCCGAGCACCACTCCACCAATTTTATATTTTGATAGTAAGTTGTTCATCACTTTTGTCATTTTCGTTATCTTTATTTTTATATTAGAACTCAACCTTTGCACCGATGGTGAAACTGCGGGTTTGAGGAGCAGAATCTACATTGCGTTCCATCTGCTTGCGCTCACCGGCTATCGTCAGGAGGCTGCTGCCATTGACATATACCTGCAAGCCCTTCACCAAACTGTTGTCTCCGAAGAGAGACTTGTTGAAGTCGTAGGTAAGCTGCACGCGGCTCAAGTCGATACGGTCGGTTGAATACATCCAGTAGTCGGAAGCACAGAAGTTGTTGTCACTACTCTGTGTTGTCAGACGAGGATAGGTGATAGACTCACCGTTCTTGTATTTACTCTCTGTCCAGGCGCCGAGTACCACGTCACTGTACTTACGCTCACCGTAAACCCAGTTGTAGGTATCGTCCTTGAGAGCATTGCCACCAAACTGACCTGTCAACATGGCGAAGAGAGTGAAGTTCTTGTACTTCAAGGTAAGATTCATACCACCGGTGAACTTGGCGCTCCAGCGACCGATAACCACGCGGTCCTTGCTGTCGATGATATTATCACCATTCTGGTCCTTGTATCTCAGATCACCAGGCTTCACAGTACCTAAAGAGCTCTTGACCTTATCATTTTCAATTTCATCCTTACTGTTGTAGTAGCCTAAGCACTCATATCCCCAAAGGGCATCAGTGAGCTTGCCTTCTGTACGCATGTAGTCATACTCTACATTCTCTGCAACCTTCAGGTTCTTTGAACTGTTGGTCTGTCCGAATGCCTGGATAGCATATTCGAAGTCTCCCACCTTGTCTTTGTAACCGAGAGAGAAGTCAACACCTGTGCGGCGATTCTTACCATAGTTGACGTATGGCACGAATGTAGATACAGGCCAGTAGGTATGCATGTAGCTCGGATAGATATAGTCTGGCTGAGCAAGCAAACCATCGGTCACTGTGTTGTAGTAGTTCACGGCAAAGCTGAGTCGGTTGCCGAACAAGGCACCATTCAAACCTACGTTGAACTCCTTACGCTTGATGAAGCCCAGCTTGTCGTTACCACCACGCTGTGAGTCGGAAGTCTGGATGCTGTTGTTGGCGTCAGACCATCCCCACCATGTACCGGTAGCCGTGAAGATATTCTCATACATGAAGTACTCTTTGATATCAAGATCCTGGTTCAATACGGTATAGCCTGCGGTAAGACGGAGGTCATCGAGCCAGTTTACATCCTTCAGGAAATTCTCTTTAGAGAGTCTCCAGCCGAGAGTTGCCGATGGAGAGATGGCATTACGGTTGCCCTCAGGAAGCTTGGCTGAGTGTACTGCATTGGCAGCCAGGTCGGCATAGTACTTATGTGCATAGTTGTATGACACGAGAAGTCCCAGGTTGGCATTGCTTACCTTGTGATACTCACCGCTGATGGTCTGCTGATAACCATTGGCGAGCAAGGTGGCATTCACATTGTGATTGCCGAAGGAGTTAACGTAGTCAAACTGACCGGTCCAGGCAAGCGTCTGGCGCTCTTTTGAGTTGCTGGAGTTCAGCGTACCTGTATGCTTATCCTCACCATACTGTGTGACGGAACCGATAACCTGCTTGCCATCAAACTGTGTCCAGTTGACACCGAAGGTTGCATAACTGTCGTTCAAGGATGTGGTGTATGACGTAGAATAGTCAACCGCAAACATGGTCTTGAAGCTCAATCCCTTGAGCACAGAAGACAGATCAAACTTGACACCCGTATCAAACTGCATCTGGCGGGATGTCCAGGTGTTGTAGCCTGCTGCATACATATCTGCGAAGGCATTGGTCTGGTCTTCCTGTGTAGCACCCAGGAAATACTGTCCGGCTGGCAATCCCGCAGGATTGGTGATGATATTTCTTGAGTTATTGATGAGAGCCAGCGAATTGGCATCCATCGGGTCAAGATATGATAGCGGGATGAATGGAGCCACACGGTTAGGACGCAATTTGGAAGCAGCCTCCCAGAACTTGGAGTTTGAACCATGCTGGTTATAGTAGGTAGCGTTGGCATTCACCCAACCAGAAGCCCAGTCTGCGAGCTGGAGGTCGATGTTACCACGTACGTTCAGGCGGTCGGTATAGTTGTTCTTTCCTTCACCGAAATTCAGGAAATCACCCTCGCGGTAGTAGCTCACGTTGGTATAGAACTGTGCAAACTTACCACCACCTTCGAACTCAGCCGTCACATCGTAGCGAGACTTGGTCTTCTTGAGATAATCAGAATTATAGAACTGCTGGTTTGGATAACGGTAAGGATTGGTACCTGCAGCCGTGTTATAGATGTCTTCAGCTGAATATTTAGCAGAAAGACCATCGTTGGCAAGTGCCTGATTGTAAAGCGTCATATACTGCGCACCATCGAGGTAGGTAGGATAAGACTTCGCTACACTCATCTGATAGTTGGCACGTGCTGTAATCTTCAGCGGTTCAATCTTACCACGCTTTGTTGTGATGAGAATGGCACCCTTTGCAGCACGGCTACCGTAGAGAACAACGGCAGAAGCACCCTTGAGGAAGGTAATGTCTTCAATCTCCGTTGGCAAAACATTGTTTGCATCACGTGGCACACCGTCAATCAGCACAAGTGCATCACCCTGGTTCCACAGCGACCCGTTATAACCTGCAGCCAAAGCCTGCATGTTATCGAGGCTATAGGTATTATAGTTCTTCTCCAGCAGATTCTTCACATTGACCGTGCTGACAGGAGTGATTACATCACGGGCATCCGCCTTGCGGAATGCCACGTTGATGGTGTCTGCTTCTGTGGCATCCTGTGCCATCACTCCTTGTGCAGAGAGAGCGAAGAGGGAAACCGGAAGAATCGCTTTATATCTTGAAATTATGTTGCTCATAATTTTTTCTTCTTTATTCTTTTAATTGTTTTCTTGATTCACACTCTATTACCAACCTGGATTCTGGAACATCTCAGGATAGATACTGGTGTCTTTCTTCTTCAAAGGCATCCACCAGTGCTTGCTTGTGAAGTGGCGGGTAAGAATGGTCTTCTCCTTGAAACCGGAAACCTCGGTGTTCTGTGGATTCTTTGGATCAAACTCGCCTGCACGTACAAACTCCTGAGAGGTCTTGATGTTGTAAGGTGCCTTGTCGAGAAGCAACCAGCGGCGCAGGTCGTTGAAACGATGACCTTCGAAAGCAAGCTCTACGGCACGCTCGCGGCGAACCTCATCCATGAACTTGTCCTTGTTGCCGGTAAACTTAGCTGCAACACCGGCTACACCGGCACGCTCGCGAATCTTGTTCACTGCATCGAGAGCTGTGAGTGAGCACTTGGCTGAAGCGGTGGCTCCACCTACGGCTGCACAAGCCTCGGCATACATCAGATAACAGTCGGCAAGACGCAGGTAAGGCACATCAATGTACAACTTGTTGAAAGTTGCACCCATATCATAGTTGTTGGCGATCATAGGAATGAACTTATAGAGCAGGTAACCAGTGCGGCTCTCGTTGGTATCGTCACGGTAAGTACCACCTGTATAGAGGTTGGCATATCGGTTGGCATCCGGCTTGATCTCTCCCTCTACCACCTTTACTCCATCATATACGATGTCGTGATAGAAACGTGGGTCACGGTCCTTCCAAGGATGGGTTTTGTCGAAACCAGACTCCGGGTCATCGAGAGGAAGACCATTCTTCATACCATAATAGTTTACGTAGTTGGCTGTAGGCTGTGAGTAAACCTGACCACCTGTAAGAATCTGACCGCCAAACTCGGTGAACACTCCGAAGTGAGAGTTCTGCCATGCATCAGCTGGAATATCACGGAGAATATTCTCGGTAGAACCTGGAGGAAGCATGTTCTTGTTCCAGGTATAGAACAGATCTGAGTAATCAGCAAAATCCACGAGTTTGTACTGGGTCTGTCCGGTCTCAACAAGAGTAAGGAGTTCGCCAAGTGCCTCGGCAGCCTGCTGTGCATAGTTGGTATCGTAATCGTAGGTGCTGGCATTGCCGTTTACATTCATCTTGTCATCGCAGTTCTTCACCAGTGGAGAAGCTGCCCACAAGAGCGATTTGCCTTCATAGGCAAGTGCGGTAATCTTGTTGATGCGGAAGCCATTCTTACCTAATGTATTGCGACCAACAGAAGACTTATCCCAGTCGATAGGCAGAAGCTCTGCAGCCTCACGGAAGTCTTTAGCAGCCTTCTCGGCACATGCCTGACAAGTCTCGCGAGGAAGAGTCATTGGCTTGTCTGCAGCTACAGTATGATCAATATATGGCAGACCGCCGAAATACTGCATCAGCTGGAAATGAAGCCATCCACGGAAGAAGAGCAACTGACCCTTGATGGTATTCTTCTCCTCCTGAGTGGCAGCCGTCATCAGATCCATATTCTCCAGACCCAGATTTGCCTTTCGGATACCATACCATGCAGCCTTCCAGAGACCACGCTTGAAACGGCCATCAGGAGCAAGAGGATCAAACTTATCCCCCTGGTCCATGAAGCTTGCACCCCATCCGTCGTACTCTTTCTGCCAGCCCCAGAAGTCACCCTGGTCAACCTTGTAGCTCATGTGATAGTTGATACCCACTGCCTGGATATCATCCTCACCCCAGTTCCAGGACGTGGTCCAGTAACTCTTGGAGAAGTCAGGAATACAGAGATAAAGCTCTTCTGTAAAGCCCTGGAAATTCTTGAAATTCTTGAAAGCAGCCTCTGCAGATACATCCGATTCTGGTGACTTGTCAAGATAGTCTGTACAGCTGGTAGTCATGGCGAGAGAACATCCCAATGCCAACGCCAGGCAGGCAGACTTATATTTAGAAATTATTCTTGTCATAATAAATAATGTGTTATATTAACGCTGTTTACAACTCTAACTTGATACCGAAGTTGATACGCTTCATTGTAGGGTATGCACCCTGAGAAGCAAGACCTGTACCTGCGAAGTTCGACTCACGGTCGTCAGGCATATCAGTCCAGAGGAAGAGGTTGTTACCATTTACATAAACCTTCAACATCGAGAGACCGAGACTCTTGATCCATCCGTCATTCCAGGTATAAGCCACCTCCAGGTTCTTCAAGCGGCAGAACGAACCATCGTAGAGGAAGCGGGTACCCTCATAGTAACTTGGAGTAGAGTTCATACGGAGTGAAGGAATACCGTCTGGAGTTGATGGTGACCAGTAAGCACCCTCCTTGAACACCGTGTGAAGGTATGGCTTAGGCAGTGAGTTGAATGCTACATAGCGGCTCACGTTGTTCACGCCATAGAACTGCGCAAAGATACTGAATCCCTTGTAGTCAATACCGATAGTGGCATTGTAGGTGTTCTGAGGAGTACCTGTAAAGCCATAAGGCGCACTATCATTGGTATCAATCACACCGTCACCATTGAAGTCGGTGATGATATACTGACCTGGCAACTTCTGGTTGTCGTTGGTATTGTGAGGAGTCATGGCGATGACATCATCCCAAGACTGTGCTGTACCATTGTCGAGATAGCTCTTGCCCTGTCCGATGGAGAATCCAACGTTCTTCTGGTATGCAGGAAGCAACGCTGGGTCGTCATGCTCGGTAACAACATTTTTTGCATGCGTCATGTTCATGTTGGCATAGGCATGGATACCGTTGGCAAAATCATACTGCAGTCGAACTTCAAGCTCATAACCTGTGGTCTTGGTCCTACCCTTGTTCATGTAAGGAGCAGAAGCACCGAAATAGGAAGGCACCGAACGGCTGCCGCCGGCAATCATGATGTCGGAACGCTTCTCGCTGAAGAACTCAAGCGAACCGGCTACGAGACCACCGAGGAAAGCATAGTCGATACCGAAGTTCTTCTTAATGGCCTTCTCCCAATGGATATCTGGGTTACCTACCTTTGCTTCCTTATACCAGGTGTAAATGGATTCGCTGTTTGGGTTGGTTGAATCAAGATGGGTCTTGCCACCATAAGCCCAAGTGGTCTGGTAGAGCCAGCGTTCCCATACATTATCCTCACCAATCTCTCCATAAGAGTAGCGAAGCTTGAGGATATCAATCAGATTTCTACCGAATACCTTTGTTTCTGTCACTGGCTTGAACCATTTCTCGTTGGCTACGTTCCAACCGATAGCACCTGAATTGAAGAAGGCGAAACGATTGTCCTTGGAGAACTTCTCCGAACCGTTGTAGGCACCGTTATACTCGAACATGTAGCGGTCGTCATAATTATAGGTGGTACGGAATGCCCAGTCCTCACGGTAGTTGGTAAACTCAGAACCCGTAGCACGCTCAGAGCGGTTGAATACGCCCATGGCGGTTACATCGTGCTTGCCGAACTTGCGTCCCCAATAGAGCTGTGCCTGATAGAAGAGGTTACGCTGGGTAAGATTGTTGTTGAGCGCACCTGCATCAGTCTTCCATGCGATGGTCTCCACAAAATCGAAGTTGTTGTGTCCCGCAGGCTTCTCCTTATAGGTTACCACACCAGTAACAGGGTCGATATACTTATACTGGGCAGCATGGTTGAGGTCGTTGATACCTCGGCTTGCCTCCACAAACACGTTGTCCCAAGATACGAGGGCAGATGCCTTCAGACCCTTTGTAATAAAGGAAAGATCCTGCTCGAGCGTAAAGTCGGTGTTGATACGGGTTGTGGTGGTTGACTGCTCACCATGAAGTGCAAGATTGGTTACAGAGTTAGGTGAACCTTGATCATCTTTAGGGAAATAGCCCCAAACACCATCGCTATACTGTGGCAGGAAGGTATCATGAGGTGCAGAGTAAGCTGCCTGCCAAAGCTGGGTCTCAGCCCATGAGCCCTTGTCAAGTCCGTAAGGAGACTTGCGGATACCATGGCTACCCGAAAGGTTTGCCTTCAGCATGGTAGTCTTGGTGAGCTGGAAGTCGAGGTTGGAACGAACGTTGATACGGTTGAATCCGTAACCACTGGTATAACCACGATTGTTATCCCACTCGCGGAAGAGGTCACCCTCGTGCTGATAGTCGATGGCTGCATAATACTTCACTGCCTTGGTACCACCAGCGATATTCACATTGGCATTGTAAGACATGGCGTAGTCCTTGAAGAGTTCCTTCTGCCAATCTACATCAGGATAACGCTCGCTCATCAGGAATCCGGTCTCCGGATCAATACTGCCTGCAGGAGCATTATATTTGTTGATGAAGTCGGTAGAGCGGATGTCACCCCAGCTTGAAGGTGAGAGTCCCAACTCATGCTTGATTGCCTGGTTCACATAATAGAGCGCATCGGCTGAACCGTAGGTCTCAGGCAACTTAGACACCAGCTTGATCGCAGAGCTTGCACTGGCAGAAATCTTAGCCTTGCCTTCTGTACCACGCTTGGTGGTAATCAGAATAACACCATTCGCACCCTTCACACCATACACGGCGGTGGCAGAAGCATCCTTCAATACAGAAATAGACTGTACGGAATGGATATCAACACTCGACATAGGTCGCTCGATACCATCTACAAGTACGAGAGGATCTGAAGAGTTCCAGGAGCTCACACCACGAATCACAATCTTAGGATCCTCATCACCAGGCATACCTGATGAAGATGATGTAATCACACCAGGCAGATTACCTGTCAGGGCAGAACCGATATCAGATACACCACCTGCGCGTTCCAGCACCTTACCTGTGGTCTGGGTAATGGCACCTACGACAGATGCCTTCTTTTGCTGACCATAACCAACGACTACAACTTCGCCGATGGCATTGTCGTCTTCGAGGGTAAGTTTGAACTCTCTCTTCGTACCAATCTTTACTTCCTTGGTCTTCATACCCACGTATGTAAATACGAGGATAGAATTCTCTGAAGGAACACTGATACTGAAATTACCATCAAAGTCGGTGACAGCACCGACACCGGCGTTTCCTTTCACTTTTACAGTGGCACCTATGAGAGGCTCACCTGTACCGTCAACAAGATTACCCTTGACCTGGATCTTCTGAGCCTGAGCATTCAGGCTGCAGAAAGCTCCCACCAAGCATAAGGCTGCTGTCCGTTTCATTGTTAACACTTGTTCAATCATGTTCTATTCATTTTTGATTTATGTTTTATAGTTTATGCATTCACATTTTATATGATTGTCTATTCACGGGTGCAAAGATACTTGTTTCATTTCAGATGCACTTTGTCTCTTGTAACAGATACTTTGCCGTTAATAACAAACTTTAAAAGAACGAATCTTACCAGCTTTTAACACTTGTTTTATTACATAGACACCTTTTTGAGGTTTATTCACTTTTTCACCAGCTATATTATAAAAATAGGTGGCGACAACCGCAGCATCGTTCACTTTTTGCTCAATTCCCGTTTCTGTTTGTTTCAGATACCACTCTTTATACCAGTTCATACAGGCATAGCCGCAGCACTCTTCAAAGAGATTGTGCTTCTTGGCATTCTGGAAACCCGGAATCACCTTGCCGGTCTTCAGATACTCATCAATGTCATAGTACTCCTGCGGATGGGTAAGGGTCATGCCGATATTGCCGAAATGGTCGTGAACAGCCTTCCATGCCAATCCCCATTTCGAGGTGGATGCCGTTGCCCAGCTGCCCAGGTTAGGCTGAGTCCACTGGCCCCATTCGTTGTAGTGACCTTCGTTCGCCTTGTCAGGATCTTCCGGACTCCAGTCTATCTCCGTTACCATGATAGGCTTCGTCTCTACCATCGGCACCTGACTCTTGAAGTTGCGGATAAAGGTATCGTGATTGCAGTTCTTGTCGGTCATGTTGCCATACCAGCCGGAATATACATGTACGGCATACGAGAAATTATCCTCACTGTCGGTGATAGGATACTTGGCGTAGTTCTGATATTGGCTCTGATAACCTGCACCCGGAACCCAGATAATTCCCTTGAAACCCTGCTCGCGAATCACATCCACCACCGGCTGGAAGTAATCATGCAATGCTTTATCCGAATTAGATCCATCACTCAGATGAACCCTCACCGGCTCGTTGGCAAGTTCGATGGAGATCAATCCAGAGTTCTGCTGGATATACTCATCAGCAGCAAAAGCTTTCCATACAGCCTTCAGATAGCGATTATATTTGTCGTCAACGCTGATGTCGCCAGGGCAGACGCCAGGTGGACGAACGATGACGTAAAGCCCATGAGCGATGGCATCCTTAATCAATGGAATATAAAGTTTCTGGAGATATAGGCGATAACGCGCCATGCTGAACGCCGAGATGTCAGCCTCATTCTCTGCCTTCTTCGATGGATCGTTGGTCCAGCAAGGATCCATGTGCAGACGGAACACGGTGCAGTAAGCTCCCTGCTCCTTGTCGGTAATAGCAGCAAACTGCTTAGAGAAATATTCCAAGCAAGGCTGGATGTCGGCTTCAGAATAGTCAGCCTTCCACTGCTGCCATCTCCAACCGTTGAAGTATCGGTTTGGCGTATCCATTACGCCATGCAAGACAACCGTCTTACCTGTGGCATCGACAAGGTTCTTTCCTTCTACATGCAGGGCAGGAAGATTGTCAGCCGCATTGCCAAGCAATGACACCATGGTCATCGCCAAGCCAAGTATTATTTTCTTTTTCATATCTAGTTGTTGTTTTTAGATTCTATCATATTTTGTAAAATAGAATGGCGCGTAATCACTACGCACCATTCTTAGAAAACCAATTAATCATGAGCCTATAGCAACATGATATCTTGAATGTTATAAACCAAATTAAATCTAAACGTTAGTAAACCTAACTATTAATAAACCTAACTATTAAACCTAACCTATTTAAAAAAACAAACTTTTTTTCAGTTGCAAAGATACTGCTATTATATAATATGTACTTTATTACAAGTAACGATTTCTTTTCTAATCGCTTGCAGGATGTAACAAATACTTTACGACATGTAACATTTTCTTCACTCAAAGTAAAAAAAACCTTGTTTTTACTTGAATAATCCAAAAAAAAACACTATTTTTGCACTCAGAAAAAGCTAGCAATAAGCTCGCTTGATAAACCAATAATGATTAAACTAGCAATGAATACACAATGCCACTTAGTCGTGAAAAGTATCCTTCTGATACTCATTCTATCAGTTTTCTCTATCCTCCCGTCATTGGGGCAGAGCGGTAAGCTGTTCAATACAGACAATCAACTATCAAGCAATCTTGCCACACAAGTGTTCCAAGACAAGAGTGGTTTTATCTGGATTGCTACCCGTAACGGACTGAATGCTTACGATGGTTACCATATCTCTATCATGAAGAAAGATTTGCCCAATAGTCAAGGGCTGAACAGCAACTACATCAATAGTATCACCCAGGATGACAAGGGATATATTATATTAGGAACCAACAACTCTTTGCTGGCTTTTACGGGAAGTGGATTCCGAAAAATCCCTATGTTCGACTCGAAAGGCAAAGAACTCACCACATACGTAACCCTGGTTTATAGACTCCGAAACAAGGATCTTGCCGTTGGAACATCCGGATATGGCATCCTGCTCAAAAAGTCGGATGCTCAGGTATGCCATGCAATGAAGGGTGATGTGGAAAAACTGAAATACATCCACAAATTATTGGAAGATAAATTGGGCAGACTCTGGATTGTCACCGAAGACGGAAGACTGTATCGCAAAGAAACAAATGGTAGAGTCACCTCCCACTTTGTCGGTACCGAAGGCGTGAACGCACAGGATATCCAGCAGGACGCCCTGGGCAACATCTATCTCGCCAGCAAGAACCAGGGCGTACATCTGCTCAGGGCAGGAAGCAACGTCTTTACCCGAATCAGCAGCATCGGAAACCTGCCCATCGACAACATCTATATCAGCCGCAACAACAAGCTCTATATCGGCAGCGACGGACTGGGCATCTATGTATATGACCCTCAGACCGGATTCCTGCAGGATAACCCTCTCTTCAGCCGACTGGTGAACCTGGCCAAGAGCAAGATAACCAGCATCATAGAAGACAATCAGGGCAACATCTGGGTGAGCATGCTGCAGAAAGGCGTGTTCATGCAGAGCAACATAAAGAACGACTTCAACTACATGGGCTTCCGCCTGGGAAACCGCAACGTAATTGGCGAAAACTGCGTTACCAGCCTCAGCATCAACCAGGGCAACCAGGTGTGGGTGGGTACCGACAAGGATGGCCTATACCTATTTAATATAGCAACCTGCAGCGTAGAGGGGCATTTCCTGAACCAGAACACCGTGCTCACCCTCTGTAAGGACCAGCAGGGCAGAACCTGGGTGGGAACCTATACCGACGGTCTGGGCTATATGGATGCAGCCGGAAGCTTCCACCCAGTTGATTTGGGCATCAGCAAGTCGGTGGGCATCTTCGATATCAAGCAAGACCCACAGGGCAACATCTGGATAGCCACCATGGGCGAAGGTCTCTTCTGCCTGCAGAAAGACGGAAGCCGAAGGAACTACAAGGCTAAATATGGTGCAGATAACAACCTCAAGGTCAACAGCCTGCCCAACGATTACCTCGTCAAGATGGCCTTATCAAAGGATGGCAACCAAGTGTATATAGCCACCTCTGTGGGACTGGCGTGCCTCGACCGCAAGCGAAACAGCTGGGTTTCCACCTTCAAGGGCATCAACTGCCTGAACAAGAACCGTTTTTCGCACTGCGTGTTTGTAGATAGCAAAGACCACGTATGGTATGGCACCGAGGATGGAGCCTTCTGCTTCGACTTCAGAAAGGGAATAGAGCCTAAACATTATTCCACAGCCCAAGGACTCACCGACAACGGTGTGGCGAGTATCACAGAAGACAACAAGGGCAAAATATGGCTGGGTACCAACAGCGGACTCAACAGGCTGAACCCCAAGGATGGCAGCATCATCAGGTTTTATAACGAAAGCGGACTGCAGAGCAACGAGTTCAGCGATGCTTCCATATGCACCACCCAGGATAAGAAGGTGATTCTGGTGGGTGGCTCTGGCGGAATCAACTGGTTCCAGGCCGACCGGGTAAAGCAGCATCCATGGCAGGCAAAGGTGGTTATCTCGGGCTTCGTGGTCAACAACAAGACAGTGACACCAGGCATGGAGTCGGGCAGCTATACCATCACGGACAGCTGGGTAACAGTGGCACGGGAGTTCAATCTCTCGCACGATGACAACACCTTCTCCCTGCAGCTCTCTACCTTCACCTATAATAATGTGGAGCAGATAAGATACGCCTACAGCATCAACGGCGATGCCTGGCGCACCGTGCCAGCCGGACAGAACGAACTTGCCTTCTCGCACATGGCTCCCGGCAGCTACAAATACCGCATCAAGGCCATCTGCAACGGCTACGAAACACCGGTGAAGGAGTTCACCATCATCGTTCACCCAGCCTGGTATGCCAGCATCTGGGCAAAGCTCTTCTATCTGCTGCTCCTCATAGCAGCCATCATGCTCTACCTGCGCCACCGCAAGCACCAGATGGAAGACCTGCTCATCCTGCAGCAGCACATCCACGCCGAAGAGATGGGCGAGGCGAAGATCAAGTTCTTCATGAACATCAGTCATGAAATCCGCACGCCGCTCACGCTCATCATCACGCCGCTGCTCTCGCTCATCAAGGAAGACAAGGAGCCTCACCGACAGGGCATCTACGAGATAATCCGAAAGAACTCTGAACGTATCCTCCACCTCATCAACCAGATGATGGACCTGAGAAAGATAGACAAGGGACAGATGGTGATGCGCATGTGCCAGACCAACATGGTGGCGTTCATCAACGAGGAATACGAACTCTTCAGGCAGCAGGCTCTGGCCAAGAACATCGACTTCGAATACCAGCACGACAGCGAAGAACTGCCCGTATGGATAGACCGAAACAACTTCGACAAGGTGATTATCAACATCCTTTCGAACGCCTTCAAGTTCACCCCTACGGCAGGCCACATCCTGCTCTCGCTCACCCACACCGACCACCATGCCTACATCAGCGTCAAGGACAGCGGCATCGGTATTCCAAAAGATAAGCTGGAAACCATCTTCCAGCGCTTCTACCAGACTCCTGCCGCCCCTAACGACCGCAACGTCGGTACGGGCATCGGTCTCGACCTCACCCGCTCGCTCGTGGAACTGCACTACGGCACCATCTCAGCCCGCAACAACGAGGGCGAGAAGGGGAGCAAGTTTGAGCACGGCAGCGAGTTCATCATCCGCATTCCGCTGGGCAAGGACCATCTGAAACCCGAAGAACTCATCGACGAAGAAGAGGTGAAGGAAGAGCAGAACCTGGAACTTGCCGAGGTGAAACAGCTGGAACAGGAGGTGAAGGAAACGGAAAATGCCGAAAAAGCCGAAAGCGCAGCCGGCACAACGGATATGGAGAGCAATCTGCCAGCCTCAGCTAGGGGAAACAAGGCTGAAATCGTGATTGTGGAAGACGAGGAGGATATCCAGGATTACCTGAAGGCCCAGCTCTCCAGCGACTTCAAGATACGCACCTATCCTAACGGAAAGGTGGCACTCAACGAGATTCTGAAGAATAAGCCTGACCTCATCATCAGCGACATCATGATGCCGGAAATGGACGGAACCACCCTCTGCGCCAAGCTGAAATCAAACATCAACACCAATGATGTGCCTATCATCCTGCTCACGGCAAAGAGCCGTGAAGAAGATCAGCTGGAAGGATTACAGACCGGTGCCGATGCCTACATACTGAAGCCATTCAATATGGACATCCTGCGCCGCAACATCATCAACCTGCTCACCGTGCGCCGCACTCTGCGCAACAAGTTCACGGGCAATGAAAGCCAGAATCACCAGGTAGAGCAGATAGAAATGCAGACACCAGACAATTCCCTGATGCAACGGGTGATGGAGGTAATCAACGAAAACATCAACGATTCCGACCTGAGTGTGGACATGATTGCACAGAAGGTGGGCATCAGTCGCGTGCACCTGCACCGCAAGATGAAAGAGCTGACCAATCAGACGCCACACAGCTTCATCCGCAACATCCGTCTGCAGCAGGCAGCCAAGTTGCTGAAGGATGGCAAGCAGAGCATCACCAGCGTGATGTACGCTTGCGGTTTCACAAATTCCGCAAGTTTCAGCACCATGTTCAAGAACCTCTACGGCTGTTCTCCTAGAGAATACATGCAGAATGCCATGAAGGAATAAAGATGATAAACAATAGAAAAAAGAATATGTAACAAAAACAAGACTATATGAAACGTAGGAAAAACTCTTGGTTACATTTCACAATGAAAGATTGCAAATAAAACCGTAACTTTGCAGCGGAAAAACCAGTATGGATTCTCTCCCTGGTTTTCCGCTGCATTTTTTGTATAATCTTTAAAATCAACAATCATAATGAAGAAATTAGCAATCTTATCGCTTTCGATGATGCTTGCAGCAGGAGCGCAGGCACAGACAGCAGAGTTCGACTACTTCAAGTATGCCGGCAATGATGCCCGTTTCAATGTAGAGATAGACAAGACGCATCAGTACTACAACCCAGTATTGGCAGGATTCTATCCAGACCCATCCCTCTGCCGCGTAGGTGACACCTATTATCTGGTGAACTCATCCTTCACCTTCTTCCCAGGTGTGCCTCTCTCAACCAGCAAGGACCTGGTAAACTGGACTCCTGCCGGCCATGTGCTCACCCGCCAATCGCAGGTGCCCCTGAAGGGTCAGCAAGTATCAGCCGGTATCTTCGCACCAGCCATCAGCTATAACAAGAAGAACAAGACCTTCTATATGATTACCACCAATGTGGGAGCCGGCAACTTCTTTGTGAAATCAAAAGATCCTTCCAAAGGCTGGAGCGAGCCTATCTATCTGAAGAAGATTGACGGCATCGACCCTAGCTTCTTCTTCGATGACAACGGAAAGGGATATATCGTGCATAACGGTCCGGTAGTAGGCGGTGCCGACTATGAGGGTCAGCGTGCTATCCGCTGCTTCGAATTCGACGTGAAGGGCGACAGCATCAAGGGAGACTTCAAGGAGATTCTGCGTGGCGGAACCCATGTAGAGGCTCGTCCTATCTGGATTGAGGGTCCTCACCTCTTCAAGAAGGGCAAGTTCTATTATCTGATGTGTGCAGAAGGCGGTACAGGCGGTTGGCACAGCGAGGTGATCCTGCGTGCCAAGAATCCGATGGGTCCATGGGAGGAATGCCCTAACAACCCTATCCTCACCCAGCGCACAGGCTTGGATCCAAATCGCAAGGACCCAGTATCAAGTGCCGGTCATGCCGACATCGTAGAAGATGGCAAAGGTAACTGGTGGGCTGTATTCCTGGCTTGCCGTCCTTACGAGGAAGATATGTACAACACAGGTCGCGACACCTATCTCCTGCCAGTAACATGGAAAAACGGATGGCCAGAGATTCTCGCCAAGAACACCCCAATTTCTACAGTAGGCGAAAAGGCAGGCTTGAAGCCAGCAGAGAAGAATGAGTTCTCTGGCAACTTCAGCTATGTGGATAACTTCGATACAGCCGACAACGGCGTAGGTCTGAAGGATTTGAACCCACGCTGGATGTTCCTCCGCGACTTCGTTGACTGTTACAAGGTAGAAAACGGCAAGTTGAAGTTCAATCTCCTGCCGGGCAATGTCTACAAGCGTGAACCGATGTCAGCCATCTGGGCTCGTCAGCAGCACGGAACCTTCACTGCCGAGACAGAGATTAACTTTACTCCTCGCAACGACAAAGATATCGCAGGCTTGGCACTTCTCCAGAAGGAAGACCACAACTTCGTATTGGGTAAGACCATGAAGAAGGGCAAGCTGATGATTACCCTGACCCGTGCCGAGAAGAACAATGCCCTCATTGCTTCTGCTCCTATCAAGGCTGGCAAGCTGAAGCTGAAGGTTGAAGGTCATGATAGATACTACGATTTCTATTATGCAGAGGAAGGCGGCGACTGGCAGCTGCTCGCCAAAGGCGTGGATGCCAGCAACCTGAGCACCCAGAAGAGCGGTGGCTTCATCGGTGCCTGCATCGGACTCTATGCCTCTTCCAACAAGGAATAACAGATATCATTATAAATCATAAAAATACAAAAAGACTCCCCGAGCTTTTCGAGGAGTCTTTTGTCTTTTTCCTTTGTATAAGTTTTATTTATTCTTTACAATATCCAATGTCATTTTACCTACCCAGATGGCATTCTTGCCATTCTGATCTACCGGAACAGGTTTGCCATCGAGATTGTTCAGGTATTCCAGCTGCTTAAAGTAGGTGTGGCTATGACCACCCAATATCAGGTCGATGTTGCGGGTAGCTGGTGCTACTTCAGAATCGTCAATGCCATCAATCTTCCATCCCAGATGAGAGATGCAGATAATGACATCACACTTCTCCTTGTTCTTCAGAATCTCTGTCATCTCCCTTGCTTTTTCTATTGGGTCGAAATACTTGATGCAACCGTAGTTCTTCTCGGCTACCAATCCCGCCAGTTCCGGACCAAGACCGAAGACGCCAATCTTCAAACCCTTGCGGTTGATGATTGCATATGGCTTGACGATATCGGCAAGCTCTGTACCCGTAAAATCATAATTTGAGCATACTATTGGGAACTTCGCCATCTTGAAGAGACGAACCATATTGTCGATACCGAAATCGAACTCATGATTACCGATGGTAGCAGCATCATACTTCATCTCGTTCATCAAGCCAACCTCTACATCGCCCTTGAAGAGAGAATAATAAGGTGATCCCTGTGAGAAGTCACCACTATCAAAGAGCAGGAGATCAGGATTCTGCTTACGCTCTTCCTTAATCATAGCCACACAACGGAGGAAACCGCCACGATTGGCTGTCGCTGTATCTGCCAGGTTGGGATTGATAGGCATCACGCAGGAGTGGGTATCATTGGTATGGAGCACCACAAGCTGCCTGACAACCTTCGCCTCCTTCTTAGCCTTAGCCTGTACAGTAGCTGGCTGCATCGCGAAAGATGCCAAAACCAGACCGATATATAATAATGTATGTTTCATCAGAATTCTCAATTATAAATTATCCATTATCAATTATTCATTCACCACCACGCAGCGGCCTTCAATCTTTGATTCCACCTCTTTGCCCTGCGCCATCATCTCACGGAAGTAATTCATGATGATATATCTCACGTTGTTCTCACGCTGCATGGGAGCCAATACGTCAGTACCGCTCTTGAAAGCCACGAGTTGGTCGTTACCCTCAGCCAGGTAATCAAGCGTAGCAATACGATAACTCTTCTGTGGGTCAACAGGTTCACCATTTATGGTAACGTTCATCAGCTTACCTTCCTTAGTTATCACCATTCTCACAGCGCTGCTCAAGCCTTCACCGCCACGATGAGCTATCTGCTGGAAGAGTTCGAGCACCTTGTCTCCGGTCAGAGTGAGGAAACAGATCTTGTTCTCGAAAGGAGCCATGTCGTTCACATCACCCACAGTAATCTTGCCCTTGGCAAGATTACTCCGGATGCCACCCATATTATAGACAGAGAATACCGGCTGCTCATCAAACTGCTTACCGCCCCAAACCAGGATGTCGCAAAGCAGGTTGCTGAGCTCGCTCTCAGGGCGATGACGGGTCATATCATGAGCGATGCTACCCACCACAGGGCCCATGATGCTATCCACCTTGCTCTTATAAGGGGC
Organism: Prevotella sp. SGI.167; assembly: GCF_050313615.1. NCBI lineage: Bacteria > Pseudomonadati > Bacteroidota > Bacteroidia > Bacteroidales > Prevotellaceae > Prevotella > Prevotella sp. SGI.167. Next base: position 257,968 of record NZ_JBNPLT010000001.1, read on the forward strand.
AAGAACCCCTGCAGCCTCAGCATCAGGCTGAGCATCCCATTTTTTATCTACCAATATACGGGTTCTCTCTACCTTTGCCACCTTGAATTTCTGTGCAAAAGCTGGAAACGCCATCAGCAGCATGGTTGCAGAAGCAAGCAAAATCTTGATACTATTTTTTTCCTTCATACTTAATACAATAAATACTTTTAGAGTGCAAAGTTACGAAATAATGCTGACGTGGCAAAGCATTTTTGGATGATTAACGCAGTTCAGCCCATAAATAAAGGCATTTGAGCGCAAAACTAGGAAATTTCGCAAAGTGGCATTAAGCAAATCGAGGCGGATTGCGGAATGAATTAGGTATCCAATTCGTAACCCTGATAGTACTATGTAACTACTCAGCACCCCTATAGAAAACTTCTCGTTAATAAAGCATAAACTTGATTTTGCTTATTTTCTTCATCATTACAAACTTTTTAATGATTGAGTCGATGAGGACGTAGGCTGTTTAAAACAGTTCATTTAATGAGTTCTTTTCCGATGATGCCTCCAACATGTCTCCTTTGTCTATTATCGCCCTTCAACAGATTATCTGCCAGGAGATGCGTTTTTGTATTCCCCGTAAGTCAAAAGTCTGCGTTAAGGGATGTAAATCGTGATTTTGCCATGTGGAGATAAATGCTTATCTTTGCACCAAAAAATGGCAAGCGACTGTACTGACATAGATGTTGTTTTGCGCCAGATACACCAGCGTCTGCGCAAACTTGAGAAGTCCGACTCCGAGAAGACTGAGGAGATCGGACGTCTCAACCGTGTCATTAACCAGAAGGACGTGGAGATACATAATCTAAAGACAGAACTTGCTTCCACAAAGGCTGAACTAGCCGTTGCTAAAAAGCGCATCAAGGAACTCGAGGGTGCTGATGACGATACATCAAGTACACCAGGAAAGCCCGAGAAAAACAGCAGTAACAGCAGTATCCCTCCATCCCAAGAAAGTATCGCTTCCCGTGAGCTGCGCAGGACCAAGTCTCTTCGCAAGCCAAGCGGAAAGCCGAGCGGTGGACAGCCTGGCCACAAGGGTCACACACTGCAGACTATAGCAGAACCAGACGTAATTGTAAAGCACGAACCCGTCTATTGTAAATGCTGTGGTCGGCTCTTGATTGATATACCATGCCAGAAGATCCGTAAGACACAAATTGTTGATATCAAGGTGGTCGTAGAGACCTGCGAGGAACAGTATTACGAGAAGGTCTGTGAATGCGGTTGCGTAAACAACTGCGAAGCTCCCAACTGTCGTATCAAGTATGGTGACAACCTCCGTGCACTGGTGACATACCTTAATGTAGTGCAGTGTATTCCGTTCAAAAGGATTGCAGAACTTATATCCGACCTGTCCGGCCAGAATATAAGTGAGGGAACAGTGCAGAACATACTCAAAGAGAATAGCGGCAAGGCAGACTGTGCATATGAGGAAATACGCAAGAGGCTGGAAACAGCGTCTGTCGTAGGAGCCGATGAAACTGGTGCTACGGTAGGAAAGCATCTGCATTGGAACTGGATATTCCAGAACGACCTGCTTACATACGTGTTCCAGTCAGAATCGCGAGGTCAGAAGGCCATAGATTCCAAGTTTCCAAAGGGACTTCCCTATTCGACACTTGTGACTGACAGACATCAGAGCTACTTCAGGATGAATGTTAAGGACCATCAGGTCTGCCTGGCTCATCTTCTTAGGAATGCAGAGTATCTGAACGAACTGGATCCAAACCAGAACTGGTCACGGAGATTCATCCATCTGATAGAACACTCTATAAATCTCAGAAGAGAGGACAACATTACCTCTAGAAAGATAAAGGTACTGAAGACAAAGATGAAGAACCTCTTGGGTGAAAGCCTCACGCATTTAGATAACGAGTTTGAGAAATTCAAGAGGGGTATCCTTAAAGTCAAAGACTACCTATTTACCTTTCTCTCCAATCCAAGTGTGCCTTACGAGAATAATGTCAGTGAGCGGGGAGTTAGGAAAATCAAGATAAAGCAGAAAGTCAGCGGTTGCTTCCGAACAGACAGCGGTGCCGATGATTTTGCCAAGTTGCACTCCATTGCTGAAACTGCTATGAAGAACGGAAATTCTAAATTCAATGCAATTCTTGCTGTAGTACAACAGTAAGACGATTACTCATGCCCATAGGGGTGCTGAGTAGTTACAGTACTATGTCAGATAGTTAAACTTTCTTAACGACCTGCGCAAATCGTGACATATCAGGGCAGTTCGAACCGTTTTCACATTCTGCGTTTTTCTTTCCTAAATCTGCCGTGATTTGCGTAGCAATTTATTCCCAGAAAGGTATTACTTTTGCAGCCCGAATTTAAAAAGGAATTAGAAGATGAGTAGAAGCACTTTTTCGGTATTGTTCTATGCGAACAAGAGTAAGGTAAAGAACGGCATCGTGCCAGTGATGGGCAGAATCACCATCAACGGAACACAAAGCCAGTTCAGTTGCAAGCGCAGCATCCCGTTGTCGTTATGGGATGCGAAGGGCAACTGTGCCAAAGGCAGGACGAGGGAGGCACTTGACCTTAACCGTGACCTTGACAACATAAAGGCACAGATTATCAAGCACTACCAGCACCTGTCAGACCGTGAGGCATTCGTCACGGCAGAGATGGTGCGCAATGCCTATCAAGGCTTCGGCAGTGAGTACGAGACCTTGCTACGTGCCTTTGACAAGGATTGCGAGAGTCTGAAACAGCGTGTAGGTAAGGATAGGGCATTGGGGACATACAAACTGCAAGTGAGGTCGAGGAACTACGTGGCCGACTTCCTTCAGATGAACTATAGGCGTTCGGACATATCCATGCAGGAACTCACGCCCGACTTCATCAAGGAGTTTGCCGTGTATCTTGCTAATGACCGAGGGCTGGCCAGTTCCACCATCTGGCTTTCTTGCATGCACCTGAAAGGTGTCGTAGACCGTGCCCATGACAACGGGAAGATACAGCGCAACGTGTTTGCGCTGTTCCACATCAGCCCCAAGTGCAAGGAGCGTACTTTCCTGACAGAAGAAGAATTGAAGACGGTGATGGAGCATGAGTTTGAGGATACGAATCTCGCCTTCATCCGTGACCTCTTCGTGTTCATGAATTTTACCGCCCTGTCTTTTGTGGACTTGAAGGAACTGACTACGGATAACATCGTGGAGGTCAACGGTGAGAAATGGATTGCCGGCAAACGTCACAAGACGGGTGTACGCTATCAAGTGAAACTGCTGGCAGTACCCTTGCAGATTATCGAACGCTACCGTGACTATCCGAAAGAGAATCCAAAATCTGTCTTTGGCGAAGTCAACTACTGGAGCGTGTGCAAGAAGTTGAAGCCAGTGATGAAAGAGTGTGGTATTGACAAGCCGATTTCCGCACATTGCGCTCGCCATGGATTTGCCACCATGGCTCTAACCAATGGTATGCCCATTGAGAGTGTGAGTCGAGTATTGGGACATACGAATATTGTCACCACACAGATTTACGCCCGCATCACCACGCAGAAGTTAGACAATGACTTAACCATGTTGGGTAACAAGTTAAACGTATCATTCAATAACATCAAATTAGCATAGAGACATGGAAGAGAGAAACATCATCAAGTGGAGTGAGTATAGTGAGTACACCGAACTGACTATACCGAGTGGGGAGATATGGATGAGCGAGTCCGAACTGGTGGACATGTTTGGAGTATTCATCCCCAAGTTGAGGAACGCCATCAAAGCCCTCTACAAAGAGGAACAGGTAAAGCCATACGAAGCAGAGCGGACAATCAAGAAGAAAGACAACTTATATATCACCGTATATAATATGGAGGTCGTTCTGCTGCTTGCCTTCCGACTTAACTCCTTTCAAGCAAGGGCAGTCCGCAGGGAACTGATGGAGCGAATTAGCCTAGACCATAAGCCTTTCGAGGTGATACTGACGACACAACATCCATTCTCCAGTTAGTCCGTCTATCAATTAGTCTATCCGTCAGTTGCAATGTTGCAACTTTTTGGGAAGCATATTGAGATGGAATCATGCTGGCGCAGGCACGGGTATTTCCCACAAGCGGAAAACACCGTAGCCTATTAGGGGATTTTTCGAGCCGCACAACAGAGTTAGTGCTAAAAATCCCCAATAGGCCGAGGTGTTGCACCCCTCTGGACTCCCTGCCAAGACCGTCGGCTATAGCCGAACACAAACAGGAACGAGAAGCGAACGAAACAGAATGTCAAACAAAAAAATCTTAACAAGCGAATGGGATACGCAGTATTACACTTAGAGAAAGCAAAAGGAGCGGACAGCGGCATGTCTGCCCACATCGAAAGAACCATACAGCCGAAGAACGCCGACCCGACAAGGACGCACCTCAACCGAGAACTTATCCAGTTCCCCGATAGTGTCCGTAACCGAACGGCAGCCATACAGCACCGCCTCAATACGGCAGGGCTAAAGCGCAAGATTGGCAAGAATCAGGTACAGGCCATCCGCATCGTACTCACTGGCACCCATGCCGATATGGAACAGATAGAGCAGACGGGCAGGCTCGATGAATGGTGTCAGGACAACATCGACTGGCTTCGTAAGACTTACGGCGCTGATAACGTGGTGTCGGCAGTACTACACATGGACGAGGAAACACCGCACATCCACGCAACCATCGTCCCCATCGTGCAGACGGAGCGCAAGAAACAGAAGAAGGAGCAAACCGTCAAGAAGAAATACAGGACAAAAACACCTGCACCCCGTCTGTGTGCAGACGAAGTGATGAGCCGCGCCAACTTGATACGCTACCAAGACACATAAGCCGAGCAGATGGCGGTATACGGACTGCAACGAGGCATCAAAGGCTCAGAGGCGCAGCACATATCCACGCATGAGTATTACCGAAGCCTGATTGCACAGGGCGACGACTTGCAGGCTAACGTTACGCAACTGCTTGAAGAACGGGAAAAGGCAAGAGAGGTGATAGCGGAGGCGGAACAGGCAAAGAAAAACCTTGTCCGCATCAGGGCAGAGCAAAGACGGAGGAACTAAAGAACTCTGCCACTAAGACCGCTGCGGCAGCACTCAACGGAATCAATTCTCTTCTTGGGGGTAACAAGGTGAGCCGACTGGAGAAGGAGAAAGCCCAACTATACAAGGAGGTGGACGAGTTGAACGGACAGATTGAAAGACTCCACTCCGATATGCAGAAGTTGAAGGACAACCACACAAGGGAACTCAACCGCACCATTGAACAGCACCAGCAGGAGGTAAGCAACCTGAAGCGCATCATTGACAAGGCTTACAAGTGGTTCCCAAGTTTCAAACGTTTCCTCAACATGGAACGTGAGTGTCTGGAGTGTGGCTTCAACATGGAACAGACCGACAAACTGATGCATGGTCACACCATCAACTATAGTGGCTGGCTTCACTCCAATGAGTATAGGCGTAACGCACTTGCCGATAATGTCACGGCAAAAGTGATAAAAGACGAGAATCGAAACTTGTTCCTGCATATCAACGAGACTCCCATTGTCCAATGGTTTAAGGAGCAGTTCGGATTTGAGTACAAACAGCGAAAGGGAATGAAATTGTAATAGCATCACTCCTCTCAAGTAATATTCTGAGAGGGGTGATTCATATTTTTCAAGGCGTTTGTCTTATTCCATCTTTCAAAGAACTACGATAATACTTTCATAAACACCCAGATGAGAAACGCTATAATCAAGATTGTTCCCAAACAGCTTCCGATACCGACAAATAAATTGCCTAAACAACCTAACTCTTTTCCGCCTGTAGAACTTACGCTACTATAAGACCGCTTGGAATAGTTCTTTGGACTCTGCGACTTACTCGCCTTCTTCACAGCCTTCTCCTTCTCCCATTCCTTGCGTTTCCGTTCTTTCTCATCTTTTTCGCTTTTCCGTTTCTGCTCTTCCTTCCACTTGTCGTGCCTTATCCACGAAAAACGACTGAATCTAATGTCAAATTCATTGAGGACGAAGTCTGTTTCGTTCTCGTCATACCCATGCAAAAGATTGTCTTCACCATATTCGAAGCGTATGATTTTCTCCCTCAGACTGCTACTGAATTTCACAGTCCCCAGCCTATCCAGAATCTTCATGCAATAAAAATGGTCTTTGACTATTGCCAGTACATAGCCTTTGTAGGATATTAAATCCTGGTATGTAGCAGACACTTCGGTTGTTCCTAAACAATTCGTCCAGTTTCGTCCATCGCTTGATATATCCAAACTGTGGCCGCTATCACTAATTCTGATGTACCGCTCGCTCGTTTTAACTTTCTGTGCCATATTACGTTGTTTTTTTAGAAAATACCTCTCTTTACTAACTCATGGAAAGGACTGATAACCCGCTCGAATATCATCCAATCTGCCTTGCCGATGCGTGAAGGATGATAGGACTTGATAACGGCAATGTGCTCTTTAGGATAGTACCACAGGCAACAGGGTTTCATCTTCGCATCGGGATAATCATACTCTATCTTCTCAGTCTCTCTGCCTGCAAGATAGTTATGGGTGATATAATTGAACTGCGAATCGTCCGCATCACAGCAGACGATAATATTGGGGCGCAGGATGTCTATTTCCTCATTTAGAAAAGCTTCATCTTTCAGCATCGCTTTTGCTACCGCCTTACTTGACACCCACGAATAACCTGCCAGTTTCTTTGATTCGATAAAGGCGAAAGGCTCAGTGTTCCAGATCATCCTCACCTTGTCTCTCTTTGTGCGTTTCACTTCGTCAAATGTAATCCTATAGTCTGGTCCCAACTCCAGCAAACCATAGAGCATTCGCGCAATGTTCGGTAGAAATCCAGTTTTGCCAACCTTCCCGCCAGAGAGCCGTCTGTTGTTCGCTCCATTCTGCTCATCAATCAGCCATAGTCTAGTGTCATCTCCGTCAGGCGTGTTTTTGTCTTTCAGCAGAAACATCACACGCCTCGTCGCATTGTCCCATCGCTCATCTACATACTCTACGGGCTTGTCGGCTTTCAACATTAGCCCGTCTTTGCAAAACAATGGTTTCTGTGTTTCATCAAGGCTTTCCATCCATCGGCTGAAAAGATCATCTAGTCGCTCGTTGTATTTCATTTCAAAATTGTATGTAATCCCACGAATGACTACTACCAGCAGGCTCACAACCATAGCGGGCTTTTATATCCGCTTCTATTGTATTTCTTGCGGCAACACGTTGGCCACATTTTCTGCAACGAAATTCCTGCAGCGGTGTTTCTTGTTGTCTTTGGGTACTTGCCACAGACACATCTTCAAGTATATCATCTGGATTGAATGCCTCAACTTGTTCTGCTTCCTCTGATATTTTGTTTCCGTCAAAATCATATACATATTTCACCGTTGGTGCATATTTCATCCCAATAAACCCCGTAATTGTTTTGTCCTTTTCGTCTGCATACGCATCAACTGGGTCTGCACCAAAAAAAGATTCTATCTCTTTGAATTTTTGAGTCTTCAAATTGTATAGAAGAAGTGTAGATGTAGACGAACCATACTCTGAAATGTCATGTTTTAAGAAAGATATATTCTCTTTTCCCATATAGATGCCATAGATACTTTCTCCATCTTCCAATGTAGGCTTGATGTCCTCTTTGCTTTCAGTTTCAAGGTTATAACGAATTAACTCCGTATTATTCTTGTTCTTGTAATAGACAAAGTGGTCGATTTCATTAATCTGTTCTGCTAACACTTCCACCGTGTCTGGCAACGCACGCTCAAACTCCGTCGCCAACTTCTGATAGTCTTTCTTACACGCGCCAAGTGTCAAGACGCACATACAGGCTAAAATGATTTTCTTGCTCATAATCTTTATCTTTAGTTACTACTATCTTCTCAATGGGAAATCAGCACTAACAGTCAAGCAGAAAGAAAGCGCAGACCCCTGCCATATTCATTTCAGGCTCTGCACTGCCTCTATACACTATGGTGAAGTCCACGCTTATGCGTACACTTCAACGTGTATAGGTAGCTCTCATTCTTTCGAGGTGCAGATTCGAGATGAAATTGAGCATCTAATATGTCGTGTCTCTTGCGAAACTCGGTGCAAAGATACTGAAAAATTGATAGAATTAAAGCCGTTTAGTGAAAAAACTTATGAAAATATTGCGTAATTCAAGAAAATATGCTATCTTTGCCCACGAAAATAGGAAGATTCTCGGATAAGACAGTCCGAATCAAACGATAACAGAACCCGTCGGCATCCCGTAGATCTGCTGGCGGGTCACTTTTTTATAAACAGCAATGAGCAATCAGAAGCCACGCACAATAGATGAACAAATCCGCCTGCTCCGTTCAAGAGGTATGGCGTTTGGTGATGAGGAGAGTGCCAAGCAGTGTTTGGCGCATATCAGTTATTTCCGTTTGAAATACTATTGGACGGACATGAGGGATGAGGAAACAGAGCACGACTTCAAGGAGGGTGCGTCATTCGACGATGTAATTGCCCGATACGACTTTGACCGTAGACTTCGACTGATACTCTTTGATGCCATTGAGATTATAGAAGTGGCATTACGTGCTAAGATTATCAACCATCTTTCACAAGCAAAGGGTAGCGGACTTTGGTATTTGGATGCTTCTCTCTTTGAGCGTAAAGACTATTACGAGGACTTCGTGCTCGACCTCAAATATGAGTTTGACCGTAGTACAGAGCCATTTGCCAAAGAATACATAGCAGAGCATTCTAATTGGGATTGGGAGTCGATGGAGGGCGATAATCCTGATGCGTGGATGATACTCGAAAGTGCCACCTTTGGTACACTCTCCAAGATGTATAAGAATTTGAAGAGCCAGTTGCCAGAACGCGCCGCTATTGCCAACGACTTCGGACTGTATTCTGCAAAGGAGTTATCCAGTTGGTTGGAGGCTATCTCTGTGCTTCGTAACATCATAGCCCACCACTCACGTCTCTGGAACCGTAGCCTTGCCAAGCAAGTGACCAATCCCAAAGGACATCGTGACAGGTGGTTGCTGAATCCATTGACGGACAACCAAAAGAAGAAACCATACGGAGTGATTTCTGCTATGCTCTATCTCTGCAATGCCGTGTATCCAGACAATCAGATAAAGGACAAGTTGCTTGCCTTGATTGACCACAGTACCAATATACCTTATTACAAGTACGGTTTTACTGGTGACTGGCGCAAGGAGCCAATATGGCGGTAAGCACCGTTAAATTGTGTGTATAAGATTTGGTGGTTTCAAATAAAAGTATTACCTTTGCCCCGACAACGAGCCATTGAAACAGGCTGGTGGCTCAGCGTCGGGAGTTCTTTGATACGCAAATCATAGCAGAATGTAGAATTGAATACGGTCTCTTATCCGTAACCCCAATTTTCCTCAATCCCTCAGACTGCCTTTTATAAAGATGAATTGCGATTTTATCCAAAATTACAAAATAAATCTGCGAAATCTGCGAAATTTGCGAAAAAATTCAATGACAGTAGTAAAGAAAACAAAAAAACTGCGAGGAAATCGAAAGAAAGTATCTGAAAATTTGCGAGATAAGAGAAAAAGTCGTAACTTTGCACCCGCTTTTCGGCGTAACCGCTGTTGTCTGGGTAGAAGTGTTACCCGTCCATGTTGCGTTGGAACGACAAACAATTTTTAATTTTATACAAAAAATGGATTTGATTAAAGTTGCTGAAGAAGCATTTGCAACCGGCAAGAAGTTCCCTGAGTTCAAGGCAGGTGACACTATCACTGTCGCTTACAAAATCGTCGAGGGTACTAAGGAGCGTATCCAGCTCTATCGTGGTGTAGTTATCAAGATCTCTGGTCATGGTGACAAGAAGCGTTTCACAGTTCGTAAGATGTCTGGTACAGTAGGTGTAGAGCGTATCTTCCCTATCGAGTCACCAGCTATCGATTCTATCGAGGTGAACAAGCACGGTAAGGTACGTCGCGCTAAGTTGTATTACTTGCGTAAGCTCACAGGTAAGAAGGCTCGTATCGCTGAGAAGAAAACCATCGCTAAGAGCGCTGAGTAATTTTCTTAGTTACCTATTAAAATTAGAATTTGAAAAGGGCATCCCATCTTCCGATAGGATGCCCTTTCTATATTTCCATATCAATTTTACATCAAGAAAAATACCCTTCAACCTGAGTGAAGTGTTTTGCTTATTCCCCGGTGCTATAGTTCGTCAACCCATCATCGGTTCCATGCAATGCTCCCTGGAAATCCGCCCAACTTTGGAAGCCGGCAAGTAATGCCAAGCGGTTGAGTGTCTGCGCCGAAGGCTTTTCCTTACCCTTTAAAATATCCCACACCTTGTGTAGCACTTTTGTCTTACTATGCTTCTCATCGTGCTGTACGTGTGCCTTGCCGAGCTTCTTCTCTAAAGCTACGGCGAGAATTTTCAAATCATTCTTCATTGTGATTTTCCTTTCCCAAATTCTCAATTTCTCTATTTCTCAAATTTCATTTATTCTAACAGAGAGCAAAAGTACATAATAAAATCGAAACAAGGTAATGTTTTCCTGATTATTTTTGTTTTTACCACAAAAAAGTTGTAATTTTGCAGCAGAATTCAATTATATTTCTTACAAGATGAAAGAATTAGCACTTAAGTACGGATGCAATCCGAATCAGAAGCCTTCTCGCATCTATATGGATGACGGAAGGGAACTGCCTATCGAAGTTATCAACGGCCGACCAGGCTACATCAACTTCCTGGATGCTTTCAATTCTTGGCAATTGGTCAAGGAACTGAAGGCTGCTACAGGAATGCCTGCTGCCGCTAGTTTCAAACACGTTTCTCCTGCCGGTGCTGCCATCGGCTTGCCACTGAGCGACACATTGAAGAAGATTTACTTCTGCGATGACGTAGATTTCGAACTTTCTCCTTTGGCTTGCGCTTATGTTCGTGCTCGTGGTGCAGACCGCATGTGCTCTTACGGTGACTTTGTTGCCCTGAGCGATGTATGCGATGAGGCTACTGCCCTCCTCATCAAGCGTGAGGTAAGTGACGGCGTTATTGCTCCTGGCTATACTCCAGAGGCTATCAAGGTGTTGAAGGAGAAGCGCAAGGGTACCTACTGCGTCATCCAGATTGATCCTGACTACGTGCCAGCTCCTATCGAGCGCAAGCAGGTATTCGGTGTTACCTTCGAACAGGGACGCAACGAGGTGAAGCTCGATGATCCAGCTCTCTTCGAGGATGTTCCTACCAAGAACAAGACTTTCACTCCTGAGGCTAAGCGCGATCTGATTATCTCGCTCATCACCCTGAAGTATACTCAGAGTAACTCTGTATGCTACGTAAAGGATGGTCAGGCTATCGGTATCGGTGCCGGTCAGCAGAGCCGTATCCACTGTACCCGCCTTGCAGGTTCCAAGGCAGACGAGTGGTGGTTGCGCCAGTGTCCTAAGGTGATGAACCTGCCTTTCAAGGAGAAGATTCGCCGTGCAGACCGTGACAACACCATCAATGTCTACATCTCTGATGAGTGGGAAGACGTATTGCAGGATGGCGTTTGGGAGCAGTTCTTCACAGAGAAGCCTGAGCCATTGACCCGCGAGGAGAAGAAGGCTTGGATTGCACAGAACAAGGGTGTAAGCGTTGGTAGCGATGCTTTCTTCCCATTCGGCGACAACATCGAACGTGCTCACAAGAGTGGTGTGGAATACATAGCAGAAGCAGGCGGTAGCATCCGTGACGATAATGTTATCGATACTTGCGACAAGTACGGCATTGCCATGGCGTTCACTCACGTTCGCCTCTTCCATCACTAATTTAAGTGAAGAGTGAAGAATTCAACGGCTTTACTTATCATAAAGTTCAAAATATATGAGTGATATTGACGATATTATCATGGGTGGTATGGTCTTCAAAGGCGGAGGCGGTCCCAAGAAGGACGACGACGACAAGGTGAAGACCAAAGCCAAGAAAAAGAAGTATATTACGGGTGCTCACGGCAGCGGCTCTGCCCGTCAGAAGGCAAAGTATCGCCAACAGAGAGCCAACCGTAAATCGCAGAAGAAGAAATAATCTCTATCTCTCTGCATACAGATAAAAAACTTCGCCCGTGCGCTGTTGAGATTTCAACAGTACACGGGCGAAGTTTTTTATCTGTTCCGTTTCAAATCAATCCTTGATTTGGTCTTTATCAGTTCTTTACGCTTTTCACGCCTTTTCCCTTGGTAAGATGCAAGGTAGCGGCTTTCAGCTTATGGTTACTGTGGTCGAAGATGATGGCTGGATCCAGGCGCTTGCCGCCGAAAGACACCTCGAAATGGAGATGCTCTGTGGTGGCCCTTCCGGTACGGCCCGTAAGACCGATTACCTGGCCTGCCTTCACCTTATCACCCTTCTTCACCATGTTCTTACTCTGATGGCTATAGAGCGTTTCCAAGCCGTAGGCATGCTTGATGCGGATGCAGTTGCCATAGCCGTAGTAAGGTCCCGAGGCAACCACCTCGCCATCGAAGGCGGCATAAATCTCGTCGTTAGGCTTGGTCTTCAAATCCACACCCGAGTGACGGCGGACACCTCCGTATGGACTGATGACACGGGCATCAGGCAATGGATATGACCATGCCTTCTCCTCTATCTTCTCCAAATCGAGAAGGAAGGTGTTAGTGATGGTAAACGGATCGTTCACCTCGTCAGGGTCGAGAGTCATGGCATGATCGCCAGACCGGCTGCCCGACTTTTTATTTGCCCCCTTATCATTTCTATCACTCTTATCGTTTCTAGAAACGGAGGAATCCTTGCCGCCTATCACCGTGATGTTGATGCGGCTGCCTGTCTTGCGGAACTGCACGGTCTGTCGGCGGAGCTTATGACTCTTCAGTTCGATGATGGTTTCCGGGTTGATGCGTGCACCATTCACCATGATGGAGAATTCGCAGTAGGTCTCACCCTCCTTGGTACCCACGATGGCGATGGTTTGTCCGGCATCCACATGCTGTCCCACCTTCATCAGGTTCTCGGCATTGTTGGCATACACGGTTTCCAGACCATTGTCGTGACGGATGACGATGACATTACCCATCGACTCGGTTTTGCGCGAGAGTCGCACATAACCATCAAACATCGCCTTGACGGCGTCGCCCTTCGAGGTTTCGATGCGCATCACGCTATTGCCATTGGTAAGGCTTGCCTTGCCCACAGGAAGCGGGAAGGAATATTCCTTGGCACGGAATATCTCAAAGTCAACATTGAAGGCTTGACTCTGGGCAAAGAGGCCTGGCGTTGCGATGCTCACCTGCTGTTGCTCGGCGGCAGTAAACTCATTTTTGGCGGGCATGAAACTGCTCAGGGATAGCATCAGCATGCCCGAGACGGCTACAAGCCCCAATCTCTGTCTTAATCTACTCATTATCTCTATCGTTCTAAATCTCTAAATTAACTATAAACTATAAATTATAAACTATTAACTGTAAACTATTAACTGTAAATTGAAAAACATCCACTTCTCCCTCTTCGTTCATAGAAAAGATAGAAATGGATGTTATCATGAAAAATCTTATTTATTTCTCCAGGAGGATGGCCGTATAGATTCTGCCGCTCTCTGTGCCCAACTTGCGAGCAGAGAAATACTCGTCGCTATGCTGGAAGGTACAGATGCCACAATCCTGAATGTTTTCCTCGGCTACACCACAGTGCAGAAGAATCTGCTTGTTGCAGAGCGGAAGATTGATATGCCACTTCAGGGGCTGAACGATATTACCTTCGGCAGCCAGGCGATCACGCTCAACAGGATCTGCAGAGAAGGCAGCATTAGGGCGCTGCTCTGCAATCTCTTCCATAGGAAAGGCAGCCTGCTCAAAAGCCTCATATACCTCATCTCCCACCTCAAAACTGTCGAGCGAAATACCTGGACCTATCACCGCCTTCAGCTTCTTGGGATCTGTCTTATAGGCAAAAGCCATCTCCTGAAGAGTCTTGTGAACGATGCGAGCCAAGGTCCCTCTCCATCCGGCATGGATGGCGGCGGCTGCATGATGCTCCTCATCATAAAGAAGCACCGGGATGCAATCGGCAGTAGAAACGCCAATGCATACACCAGCCTGATCGGTCATTATAGCATCTACGCCTTCAAGTACCATCTTACGGATATTCTCTGGCATGGTAAAAAACTCATCTGCGATATTACGCACCTCTACTCCATGTACCTGATGCGGCATGATGAGATGGGCTGTATCAATACCCAACTCTGTGGCAAGACGCTTGCGGTTTTCAGCCACATGTTCTGCATTGTCACCGCAAAACTCATTGATATTAAATTCGCCATAGTTGCCCTGGCTTACTCCATCCTTACGGGTAGTAGAGAAAGCCTTGACGCCAGCGGCTATATTATATTCCTTTATCATCTAATGTTAAGTGTTAAATTAGGCTTACGCTCACGAAACAAATGAATTGGCTTTCCCTGCGGTCGCCGAACGTTGTTTCTTCACTCTTCGTTCTTCACTCTTCAATTAAATCTACTCATATTCGAAATCATCGAGGTCATCAACATCCTCGATTTCATCCTCATCGATATATTCAACGATGTCCTCACCCTCAGCTTCAAGTTCCTGCTGGAAGCGGGACATGTCCTTATCACGATGCACGAGGGTATCCTCGGCAGTAATCTCCTGCAGCTTATTGCTCTCTGAGTTCAGTTCCTTCCAGAGTACATCCTTCAAATCCTGAATACCCTGTCCGGTAACAGAAGAAATGAAGACCACAGGAAGGTCAGTAGGAAGAGTATCCTTCAACATCTCGATGAGCTCATCATCCAGGAGATCACACTTGGTGATGGCAAGCACACGGTGCTTATCGAGCATCTCTGGATTGAAATTCTTCAACTCGCCCAGCAATACCTCATATTCCTTCTTGATATCATCTGTATCGCCCGGCACCATAAAGAGCAGCAGGGAGTTGCGCTCGATATGGCGCAGGAATCGCAAACCTAAGCCCTTTCCTTCGCTCGCACCCTCGATGATGCCAGGAATGTCGGCCATGACAAAACTCTGGTGATCACGATAATCCACGATACCCAGTGACGGTTCGAGCGTAGTAAACGGATAGTTGGCAATCTTAGGACGAGCACTTGACACAGCACTCAGCAAGGTAGACTTGCCAGCATTAGGGAAACCTACCAGACCCACATCGGCAAGGAGCTTCAACTCCATGATGATGGTCATCTCCTGCATAGGTTCTCCAGGCTGTGCATAACGAGGCGCCTGATTAGTGGCAGAACGGAACTGAAAATTACCCAATCCACCGCGACCACCCTTGAGAAGCAGCACTTCCTGACCATCGTATGCCACATCGCATACAAACTTGCCGGTCTCGGCATTATACACCACGGTACCACAAGGCACATCAATATAGATGTCCTTGCCATCGGTACCATGACACTTGTCACGTCCTCCATTGCCACCATGCTCGGCGAAGAAGTGGCGCTGATACTTCAGATGCAGCAAAGTCCAGTAGTTGTGGTTGCCGCGAAGATAGATGCTTCCTCCACGTCCGCCATCGCCACCATCAGGTCCACCATTAGGTTGGTACTTCACGTGGCGCAGGTGCATGGAGCCTTTACCACCCTTACCAGAGCGGCAGTTGATCTTTACATAATCTACGAAATTGGATTCAGCCATTTATTTTTCCTTTTTAATTGAATGAATAAATCTTCTTTTATTGAACAAAAGATTCTTCTTTTATTTAACGAATAAATCTTCCCCGCAGCCTTGCTGGGAAGATTCTTTTATCTTGATTACAAGTTGTCGATTACATTGCAAACGCGTGCAAAGATCTCATCTACTGTACCGAGACCCTCGATGTGGTGATGAATGCCTTCCTTCTCATACCAGTCGATGAGCGGAGCAGTCTGTGTATGATAAACATTGAGACGCTTCTTGATAGTCTCCTCATTATCATCAGAACGGCCGCTTTCCTTACCGCGGTTAATCAGGCGAGCCATCAGCTCATCCTCAGGAACTGCCAACTCAATCATGGCAGCAATCTTATGACCACGCTCAGAGAGCATCTTCTTCAGAGCCTCAGCCTGTGGAGTGGTACGTGGGAAACCATCGAAGATAACACCAGCGTGATCCTTACCGAAGCTATCGTATACACTTGCGAGGATGTCAATCATCAACTCGTCTGGAATCAACTGACCATTGTCGATATAACCCTTAGCTGTCTTACCAAGTTCTGTACCGTTCTTGATTTCGTTACGAAGTACGTCACCTGTAGAAATGTGACCGAGACCATACTTCTCGATCATCTTGTCGCTCTGTGTACCTTTACCTGCACCTGGAGCACCGAAAATTACGATATTTTTCATTTTTACCTTAATATATATAAATTGTTTTATGTTGTGTCAGAAACTTAACTATATTTATTAACCCACTTCTGTCCCTTTGGAGACAAAAGAACAGCAAAAACAATTCCAAAGAGAACTGTTACAACACCTAAAAAAAAATAATGCATCTATTTTATGTCCTCCTATTTTTATTGTTATACTTTGGGTCAAAAACTTAATTTATACTGTTAAACCATTGCTTTCCTTTGGGAGTCATAACAAATAACAAGAATACTATAGCAGGGATTCCTACCATAGCCAAAATAATGTATGTACCCAAAAAAGGAATATCTAAAAGGCAATTAAATGCCATCAAACTTAAATTTGCCATTATTTCTTCTTTTTATCGTTATCTTTTTTATTCTTCCTAATAAATACCTGCTATAAACAATATGATTGCTATTAATCCGCTGACAACATACAACATCCAACGAACATCATTGAGATCCTGCATCATCGAAGTAACAAATACAGCAGTCAAGAAGTACTTGGAGACATCCAAGCAATAATCACTAATCTTCTCCCATATGCTTCACCCTCTATTCTTCTACAATCGTGTAGATATCGCGGAGGTTTCTGCCTTCTTGGTCATAATCTAATCCATATCCTACGATGAAATCGTTAGGAATTTCCATCACGGCATAGTTAATGTCCAGATCAACCTTCAGGTTGCCTGGCTTCACGAGGAGCGAACAAATCTCGATGCTGGCAGGATTCTTCTTCTTCAAATCCTCAATCATGTGAGCCATGGTAAAACCGGAATCAACAATGTCTTCTACAATGATGACATCACGGCCTTCCAGGTTCTGGTTGATGCCCATCAGGGTCTTCATGCTACCGGTAGAGCTGGTGCCCTCGTAGGAAGCATACTTCACAAACGAAATCTCGCTCGGTACCGTAATCATTCGCATCAGATCGGCAGCGAAGATAAACGAACCATTCAACACAGCCAGGAACACTGGCTTCCTACCTTCGTAATCCTTGTTGATACGGTCGGCAACGACCTGTACCTTCTTCAGAATCTCAGCCTCTGGAATGGAGGTCTTGAAGGTCTTATCCTTGATTTTTACTATGCCCATAGTCTTGATGATATAATATTTTCTGCAAAATTACGAAAAAAACATGAAACTTCATCCATTCATCGACTTTTTTTAGTACTTTTGCATTAATTTAATCAGATAATCGGACATAACATACAGTAAGATATGAAGATATTTACAAGTGCTCAGATACATGAGCTAGACAAATACACCATTGAGCATGAACCCATCTCATCGCTCAACCTCATGGAACGCGCTGCCAAAGCTTTGACTCGTGCCATCGAGGAAGAATGGACCAACCGTACACCCGTGGTTGTCTTCGCCGGTCCCGGCAACAATGGTGGCGATGCCCTTGCTGTTGCCAGATTGCTCAGCGAGGATGGATATCAGGTGAATGTATATCTGTTCAACGTACACAATAAACTCTCAGCAGACTGTGCAGCCAACAAGAAAAGGCTCCAGGAAGCAAAAAGAGTGAAATTCACGGAAGTCGTTCTCAACTTCGATCCTCCACAGCTCGAAGCAGGTACGCTTGTGATTGACGGTCTCTTTGGCAGCGGACTGAACAAACCGCTGGCTGGAGGTTTTGCTGCTATGGTAAAATACATCAACCAGAGTGCTGCCAAGGTGGTAAGTATCGACATTCCTTCGGGACTGATGACCGAAGATAATTCCTACAACATCCACTCCAACATTATCCGGGCAGACCAGACTCTTACCCTTCAGCAGAAAAAGCTCTGCATGCTGATGGCAGACAACCAGCAATACCTAGGGCATCTGAAAGTACTTGACATCCGACTTTCTACAGAATATATCAAGAATACAGATTGCAGATACAGCATCCTTGAGGAAAAGGACATCAGACTGCTGATGCATCCCCGTAATGATTTTGCGCATAAGGGCAACATGGGCAATGCACTCATCATTGCCGGAAGCTACGGCATGTGCGGTGCATCGGTCCTTGCTACCAAGGCATGCTTGAGAAGCGGTGTGGGCAAAGTGACTACACATACGCCCAAACGCAACTACGAGATTATGCAGATAAGCGTACCGGAAGCGGTACTTCAGATGGATTCTGAAGAAACCATCTTCAGCGAGCCGGTGGAAACAGAGAACTTCCATGCCATGGGCATCGGTCCTGGACTGGGAACCAACGAGACTACCGCCATCGCTCTGATAGCCCAACTGCGCCGTGCCAGCTGTCCGGTGGTCGTAGATGCTGATGCATTGAACATTCTCTCCAGCCACCGTGCCTGGATGCAGCAACTTCCAAAGGACATCATCCTCACACCCCATCCAAAAGAACTGGACCGCCTGGCAGGCAATGCCAGCAGTAATTGCAGCGAACGACTCTCAAAAGCCTGCGAACTGGCTGAACGACTTCAGGCGTACATTATATTAAAAGGACACTATTCAGCCCTCTGCCATCCGGACGGAAAAGTAGAATTCTGCTCTACCGGCAACAGTGGCATGGCAACAGCCGGAAGCGGTGATGTACTTACTGGTATCATCACAGCCCTCCTGGCACGAGGATACAAGCAGGCAGATGCCTGCCGATTGGGAATGCATCTACACGGTCTGGCAGGCGACCTTGCCGCAAAAGACCTGGGCAAGGAAAGTCTCATTGCCAGCGATATCATACAATATCTGCCAAAGGCATTCCTGAGAATGGAAGATTAAGATTTAGGAGAGGTCTCCCTTATCTGGGAGATTCTCGCTTCCAGGACCTGACGCAAATCGTCCTTTCTATCCATATTCAATTTCTTACGGATATGGCTACGCTGACTGGTGATGTTCGACTCTGATTTATTCAGCAAGTCGCACGAAGGTGTTGCTTAATCCATTTAAAGTAAAGTTCCACGTACCATCTTTCCCTATATAATTCAGATATGGTATACAGCATAACTAATACCACAATGGTAAAGTTTGCTGGAGAGTGCCGTAAGGCAGTTTTCTATATCTCGAAGACTATCACGACCTGTTAATTGAGCATAGCTCATTACTGGAAATTGGTCTTTACAAGAGAAGTTTCTTGCTCTGTAGTTTCCCTTATAACGGTCTACACAAGTTTTGAAATCACGTTCTGGCATAAGTGACATAATCTGAGAAAATATAGTTTTGCCTTTGTTCATCGCACACGTATTTTAAATATGCGTGCAAAGATACAAAATCAAACCGAGTACACTATAAAAAGTCCGTAAACTTTTGAGTATTAATAACTTATTTAATAATCGTCTCGTTTTAACGGGACACTAGTGTCATTTACTATAACAAATATTTTGCGGAGACATAAACTAGACTGGTCGTTGGAACTGTAGTTGCCGAGGTAATCTCACCCTCTATGGTTCCGGGACTTTTTTTATTACTTTTTCCTTGCCACATTCATTTATTTTTTGTAATTTTGCAACCGATTGAAAGCAATAAAAGCAAAAGAAAAGATGATCAAAAGATTTATCCTCCTGAGCTATCTAGTAATAGCCTGCGCCTTGACTCCTGCCAAGGCACAAAACAGTTTTCCTTATCCTACACTGCCAGACACCTTGCGCAGCGTAGAACTGCGTGCTGCTTATCTCAGCGAGCATTATTGGGATAACTTTAACTTTGCAGATACACTGGAACTCAGCAATAAGGAAATGGCAGAGCAGGGCTTTGTCAACTTCATTGATATTCTTTCACGCTTTAACCAGCAGATTGCCCAGAAGGGCATCGCTGCCTTTACGGCTAAAGCTTTCATACAGAAACCATCCAAGGAAAAATTCGAGACTCTCATTGAGCATTATTATGAAAATCCGGAATCACCCATGCGCAATGACAGAATCTACAGTCTCTTCCTGGAAGACATGACGAAATCACCATACTTTGACGAAACAGAAAAGGAAAGACTCAACTTCAAGCTGAAGCAAGCCATAAAGAATCTGCCTGGCACTACTGCCATAGACATCAGTTTTACACAAGAAGACGGTAAAACCTGTAAACTGAGTGAGTATAAAGAGAAGAAGATTATCCTATATTTCCATGACCCGGAATGCGAGAACTGTCACAAGGTGTCTGCATGGCTCAAGAAGCAGGAAATCCCGGCCGACATACTGGTAATAAGAATTGTTGCAGATAATCGCATCAGCGCCATTTACGGGCTCAAGGCTATGCCAACTATCTACCTGCTGGATAAAGGGAATAAGGTGATATTAAAAGACTGCACTCCAGAACAACTCATCGAAACGGTGCAGCAAAAATAAAAAGCAAACTAGACTGGTCGTTAGAAGCGACACTTATTTGTATTATAAACTAGTGTTATCATTCACTACTATATTTCTGTGTTATCAAATACTTACTATATGTATTTGCATTAATTATCTTTATTTGCGCGAGAAGAGTCATACTTCTCGTTGTTATCAGCATTGCTGTTGGAAGCCTCGCTTACCGCAGAGCCCGCAGTCATTGTGTAGCTGAGCAAAGAGAAATCTGACTTATCTTTAGAAATAGTAGCCTGACTAACAGCTTCTCCTAATTCCTCGTCAGATGCACTGCAAAATGCAAATATAGGAAAAAACCAAATAGATTCCAAGTTTTTAGTTAAAAAGTTTAAAAGAAACAATGTTGTCGCACACAATGCGCTACTATTACTTGCCAATTGCACAAAAACCGTCCAATAGTCTAACAGATAGTAAGAACAAAAAAGCGGAAACCCTTTCGGATTCCCGCTCATATCTTTTGTTGTAAAAGCCCGAAGATTAGTCGAGGTTAGCCAACTTGTTGTCAGAATGAAGAACATCCTTGATCTTGTGGCTATAGAGGTCAACCATGTACTCACGAGCCTTACCGCAGTACTGACGTGGGTCGAAGTACTCTGGGTGAAGAGCCAATGTCTCACGAACACCTGCTGTGAAAGCAAGACGAGAGTCAGAGTCGATGTTGATCTTGCAAACAGCGCTCTCAGAAGCCTTAGTCAACTGCTCCTCTGGGATACCAACTGCATCTGGCAACTTACCACCGAACTTGTTGATGATATCAACATACTCCTGAGGAACTGAAGAAGAACCGTGGAGAACGATAGGGAAACCAGGAAGCTGCTCCTCAACTGCTGCCAATACGTCGAATGCCAATGGAGGAGGAACGAGGTGACCTGTCTTAGGGTCACGTGTGCACTGCTCTGGCTTGAACTTGTAAGCACCGTGAGAAGTACCGATAGAGATAGCCAATGAATCAACACCTGTACGTGTAGCGAAATCAACAACCTCCTCAGGCTTTGTATAGTGAGACTCCTCAGCTACTACGTCATCCTCAACACCAGCGAGGACACCGAGCTCACCCTCTACAGTTACACCGAACTGATGAGCGTAGTCAACAACCTTCTTTGTCAATGCAATGTTCTCCTCGTATGGAAGTGCAGAACCATCGATCATTACAGAAGAGAAACCGAAATCTACACAGTCTTTACATGTCTCGAAGCTATCACCGTGATCGAGGTGAAGAACGATCTCTGGATGGTTGCAACCCAACTCCTTTGCATACTCTACAGCACCCTCTGCCATGTAGCGGAGCAATGTAGGGTTAGCATACTTACGAGCACCCTTAGATACCTGAAGGATAACTGGTGACTTCAAATTTGAAGAAGCCTGGATGATAGCCTGGAGCTGCTCCAAGTTATTGAAGTTGAAAGCAGGAACGGCCCAACCGCCCTTGATAGCTCTTGCGAACATGTCCTTAGTGTTCACAAGACCGATTTTCTTGTAATCTACTGCCATAATTGTATTAATTTTATTGTTTTAATGAAACATTCTTTCTTTTTCCATTGATAAGGGAAAGAACTTATGGGATTCCTACCCTAACCGACTGCAAATTTACCTTTTTCTTTTGATACGACAAAATGTTAACTTACTTTTTAGCGTTTCAATCGAGTTAAAAAAGTTAATTATACCCTTTTGCACACCCCACTTCTAGCAAATTGCTAATTGCACTTTGCAATTTTATACTCTCTTACTGCATAAGCCAGCACAACCAGGAAACCGATAAACGGCACTACAAAAGGTAACACCACATGGGTGCGGTCGGCTATCAATCCCATCAGCAGGAAGCCACAACCTCCTATCGGAGTCATCATCAGAAGCGAGGATGCACTCTTGGTAAGATTACCCAATCCCGTGAGGGCAATAGAGAATATGGTAGGGAACATGATTGCCTCGAAGAGATAATTGCCCACCAAGGCTGCCAGGGAGACAATGCCTAAATCGCAAAGTACCAAACCGATACACACTACGCTGCCGATGGCGCAGATCAAGAGCATCGTAGTGGCCTTGATGTGGCGCATCACCCAACTGCCCAGGAATCTACCTACCATGAAGAATGCCAGGGCACAAGTGAGCACGAGCGAAGCCGTACGATCCGTCATCCAATGCATGCCGGTTACGAAATTAATGAAGTAGGAATTGATGGAAATCTCTGCAATCTCATAGCATAGCAAGGCAAAGAGACCAAAGACAAACATCCTGTGATGGGCAAAAAGCTTGCCGATATTACTTCCCCGTGCCTCATCCTCGGCTGTTGTATCATGCTGGATTTCAGGCAAACTGACACGTGAGAAGACCACGGCTATAGCGAGTACCAAGACACCCAAAATGGCATAAGGTACAGCCACGTTGCCACCTTCATCGGTATTATTGAAAAGAAACTGACCGATGCAAAATGTAGCGAAGATACTACCCAAGCCATTAAAAGACTGCGAAAGGTTCAGGCGGCTGGTAGCTGTCTCCCTGGCTCCCAATTCCGTTACGTATGGATTGGCTGCCGTTTCCAGGAAGACCAATCCACAGCCGATAATGAAGAGGCAAAGTAAAAATGCATAGAAACTGCCGATTGCTGCTCCTGGGACAAAAAGCAATGAGCCCAATCCAAAGAGCAACAATCCAAAGACTACACCCCTGCGATAGCCATACCTATTAATAAAGATACCCGCAGGTATCGCCATCAGGAAATAACCAAGATAGGTGGTAACCTGAATGAGGGCTGAATGGGTAATACTAATATGCAGAGCATTCTGGAAATGCTTGTTCAGCACATCCAGAATGGCACGAGCGAAGCCCCACAAGAAGAAGAGCGACGTTATCAATATGAAAGGGACAAGATATTTCTTGTCTGCTGTTTGTTTCGAATCTGTTTCTTTTGTCAACATTTACTTTTCAATTTATTCATCTAAAAAGATATTTCTGTTCATTTTAAAGAGACTATCGGAAGATAATCCTTACTTTTCATCATAGTAGAAATAACCGAAATCAGCATATCCACTCTTTTCCTTACCTTCTGCAAACATGCCGAGAACTACGCCCGTAAATCCGCCGGCAACCTCTGTACTCATCAGGCTACAGTTCATGGAAGCCAACTCATGGAATCGCTTTCCATCAAGCGAATAGTCGAAGAAATACATCTCGCCATTGCTTCTGATGCGCAACTTGACCGAACCCTTGCGCAGGCGAGGCACGCTCTTCACCACATAGTCGATGCTCTTCAGCTTGCAGCGCAATGCCACCTGCTTCTGGGATACGAAAAAGTCGAGATGACCGTCGTTGATCTGATAGACAGACAGACCTGCCTCTACCTCCCCCTTCGTGACAACATCCGTCTCCAGGGAGAAGCTGGCACTCTCCTGTCGGCGTCCTACGAAGGTAGGCTGCTGATTTTCCGTCAAGGTTCCATGAGGATAAAGACGCACGAAGTACTTCTCTTCCACAGCCATCGTATCATTGCGGAGATAGTTGCCCGGAATAGGATTCTGCAATTGCACCCATTCGAAAGCTCCTGTCGCAGGCGCATCCTCGGCATCCGCTTCCAGATGCTTCTCCAGAAGGACACTTGGCAAGGTATTTGCCTTCACCAGAGTATCGATAGGCATCCCACCATTCACTACAGGCCACTCACCTTCCTTCCACTCCACAGGAGCCAGATAGGTCTCTCTACCCAAGTGATGATAAGAACCGCCATAGTTGCGGTATGCCAGGAACACCATCCACCAGTTGCCATCTCCTGCCTGTACTAAGTCGCCATGCCCCGTACCCTGAATCTGCTTCGACTGTCCCAGTCTGCTACAGTTGGTCAGTATCGGATTATTGGGATTACTCTCGTATGGACCTTCTATATTCCGGCTTCTGGCGATGGTAAGACGATGCGCCAGTTCAGTTCCACCTTCTGAGATAAGAAGATAGTAATAACCGTCCTTTTTATAAATATGTGGACCTTCCGGATAGCGGCCGCCATCGCCCTGCCATAGTTGCTTGCTTTCTGTAAGCTGTTCGCCAGTCTTTGGATTGATCTCGCAGAGCCAGATGGCATCGCCCGGATTGCTCACCATATAGCACTTGCCGTTCTCGAAATAGAGCGACGGGTCTATGCCCTGCTGCTTCAACCAAACAGGTTCGCTCCAGGGGCCACGAGGATCTGTAGCAGTAACAAAGAAGTTGCCGCCATTGCCCACATTCGTAGTTATCATATAATAGGTACCCTCGTGATAGCGAATGGTTGGGGCATAGATGCCGAGCCAAGAACTAGCCCCCTTCAAGGGAATCTGGCTTTCACGATCAAGAACGTTACCAATCTGCTGCCAATGCACCATATCCTTGCTCTGGAAGATAGGAACGCCCGGAAAATACTGGAAGGATGAGTTGACAAGATAGAAAGTATCTCCTACCCGACACACGGACGGGTCGGGATGATAACCTGGAATCACCGGATTACGATACTCCTGTGCCGAAACCGGCAGCCATGCCAGCATCAGCATCCATACAAATAAAAATAGGTTTTGTCTATTCATAAGGAATTCGTTTAAATTGGGAACAAAGGTAAGGCTTTTTGATGAGATTTCCAAACAATCCTGGTGTTTTTTATTATTTATGCTAAATAAAAATGTTTTGAGCATCAGTACAATCTCCGTTCATAGACTTTGAACGGCGGTTCAAAGACACTGAACGGCGGTTCAAAGTCACTGAACGGAGATTCAACGTCTATGAACGAAGATTTGACCTAGAAGCAAAAACATTTATTCCCAATATCAGAAAGTTTCTACCTTAAGAGGAAACATCATCATTCCTTCGGAATCAGGACAGCTCCCTCCTGCTTCTTTCCGTCCATCAATATTCTCATCGGATGCTCAAAACGCACATGGCGCACATACTGCGTTTCTTCCACGGCAGGCATCGCATCCAAAATCTCCTTATTCACAAAGCCTCCTTCTTCGGTATTGATGTCTACCGTGAAGTAACCCACGCCAAAAGAGGTGAGGTTCTGGAAGAAATGAGTGCCTTGGCTCGGGTCGATATTATAGTTCTTCAATGCTACTTCCACGATGACCCGGGCAGCACTGATATGCGGCCATTTGACAGGAACTCCGAGATAATGATCGCTGGAGCCCCAGCGTCCAGGTCCTATCAGCACATAGTTCTTGCCATCGGCAAGGAACTTGCGATTGATGCGTTCGATGTCATCAGCCACATAAAAGTTGTTCATCGCAGAGAAGTTATCATCATACTTCACGTAAACCACATCTACAATATCCTCGCTGATACCATGCCCCAGGGAATTGTGCGAACGGAGCAGACAGTCGGTATCCGGTATCGCCTTCACATCCTCGTCGAGCATCTCCTTGGCATCCACTATCGGACGAATCTGAAGCAGATAGAACTCACAGGTTCTGTCATTGTTGATATTGCAGGCAAACTCGATTTCCACAGGACGGCGCATCGCCTCGGAACCAAACTTCATTGACATCTGCATCAGTTCCGGTAATGGTACCACCACATGCTGGAGCACACTGGCGAAAGTAATCAGTTTTCTGCCCGTTTCATACACTCCATCATTGATAACCTGATCGTATGGGTCGAAAGTAGAAGCTATATAGGTAAGACTCTGGTCTTCCACGGCATCCTTCACCCGAAGCTTGAGGATATTGAAGCCGTCATCTACCTTGAAATCATCACCTACATGCTTCATATCGAGGGCATAGAACTGGGTCTGCGTATCACGCAACGCCATCTCCGTTTCCGAAGTCTGCAGTACCTGATGAGGATGATAAGGACAGACGCGCAGGGTCTGACCGCCATCCACGATATACTTACCCAATCCGAGGGCAAGACTGGCAATACCTTCCTCAGCCTCCTCATCGCCGATAGGATAATAGTTGAGCGAACGGAGCACGCCACTCATCGTTGGATAGAAGCGGGTGCCATAATCCTTACCCACCACCTGCTGCAGGATAACCGCCATCTTTTCCTGGTCGATGACATTGCTGGTGGCTGTCATATACGCCTTGGAATCACGATAGAATACAGAAGCATACACGCCCTTGATGGCACATGCCAACATCTGGAGCATCTGATACTTATCCTCCAGATAAGGAATCATATAGGTGGAATAGATGCCGGCGAAAGGCTGGTAGTGCGCATCCTCAAGAAGCGAACTGGAACGGATGGCTATAGGACTCTTCGTGGCCTCGAAGAAGGTGAAGAAGTCGGCTATCAGGGAATCCGGCAACTGCGCATGCAGGAAGTGCTTCAATATCTCTTCATCGCTGGCATCGCTCAGCGCTATCGGATAAAGGTTGTTATTCATCATGAATGCATCAAAGATGTCGGTACAGAGCACCACCGTCTTCGGAATCTGCACGGTGGCATTCTCATACTGGTTGAACTCAGGATGACGCTTGATGATATTGTCGAGGAAAGCAAGGCCCCTACCCTTACCACCCAGGGATCCTTCTCCAATGCGGGCAAAGTGGGCATACTTATCAAACTTCATTCTATCAAACACGGCTACCACACCCAAATTCTTCATATGACGATATTGCACAATCGCATCAAAGATAATCTGTCTGTGAGCATCTACATCCTGAAGTTTCTCCCAGGTAACGTGCTTCAGGAAAGCCGATACCGGGAATATGGCACGGGCACAAAGCCAGCGGCTCATGTGATTGCGGCTGATATGATAGAGCATCGAATCGTTGGGGATGTTGAAGATATTATCCTGCAGCTCCTTCAGGCTTCTGATGCGCATGATTTCCTCATGGGTTTTCGGATCTCGGAAGATGAAATCGCCAAACCCCATGTGCTCCTCCATCAAACGGCGCAAGTCCACACTCATCTTCTTGGAGTTCTTGTCTACAAAGCGGAAGCCTTCTGCTTCTGCCTTGGCACGGTTATCACTCTCAGAACTCTCGAGGATAAGGGGCACAAAAGAGTCATTCTTTCTGATATAGCGGAAAAGCTGCAAACCTGCATCCGGACATTTCTCACGACCAAAGGTATCTGTGCCATACTCTGGTTTGACTTCCTGTTCAACTTCATTTCCAAAAGCTTTGGCTGCACTTTTCAACGGGAATCGGGCATCACTGATGACGCCAAGGGTGTTATTGGAATACTTATCATACAGTTTCTTCGCCTCTTCATAAGTACGAGCCAATACCACCTTCGGACGACCACGCATACGCATGGTGGCAGCATGCCGGTTCAAGGCTTCCTTGGAGAAGTTCTTACTCTGCTCCAGAATATAATTATAGAGGTTAGGCAAGATAGAGCTATAGAAGCGGATGGAATCCTCTACAAGAAGAATC
This sequence comes from Prevotella sp. SGI.167, assembly GCF_050313615.1. Classification (NCBI taxonomy): domain Bacteria; kingdom Pseudomonadati; phylum Bacteroidota; class Bacteroidia; order Bacteroidales; family Prevotellaceae; genus Prevotella; species Prevotella sp. SGI.167. The sequence goes on from NZ_JBNPLT010000001.1 coordinate 285,931, forward strand.
ATCTGTACACCAGCCTCCCGGATATCATGCTCAAGATTCATCTTATCCTCAATCAACTTGATGATGGAAAGAATCAAGTTGGTATTACCCAACCAGCAGAAGACATAATCGAAGATGCTCAAATCCTCGTTCTGCATTCGCTTGGTAATGCCATGAGAGAATGGAGTAAGAACTACACAGTGAATATTAGGAAACTTGCCCTTGATGTCACGGGCCACATCAAAGGCATCATTATCCGCATTACCTGGCATACAGATTACCAGGTCGATCACAGTAGAACGCAATACTTGCGTAGCCTCCTCCGTGGTAGAAACCTGAGTAAAAGTAGGCGGATAACGAAGGCCAAGTTCCATATACTCATTATATATCTTCTCCTCGATTCGCCCATCATCTTCAAGCATGAACGCATCATAAGGGTTAGCTACAATCAACACATTGTAGATACGACGCATCATAAGATTGACAAACGATACGTCTTTCAAGTAGAACTTATTCCACTCTTGAGGTACATTATTCTCCATTTCTATTGCTATTTATTCTGCAAAGATACTGATTTTCTGATATTTCCTTGCATTTTTCATCATTTTTTTATATATTTGCAACCAAAATATCGAGAAGTTATGAAAAGAAGATTATTAATCATAGCATTATTGAGTACATTTTTATGTATACCATGTTGCGGCCAGAAGCATCAACGTGGCAAGGCATCCTATTACTCTAAACGAGCTACAGGAGCCAGGTCAGCAAGCGGACAGAGAATCCATCACGACAACCTGACGTGTGCACACCAATATTATCCCTTCGGTACGATGCTGAAAGTTACCAACCTCAGAAATGACAAGAGTGTAATCGTAGAGGTCATCGACCGAGGACCTTTCGGAAGAGGCCGAATTATCGACCTTTCCTGGGCTGCAGCCAAGAAACTGGATATGATTTCACAGGGTGTAGCAACGGTCAAGGTGGAAAGACTGGATAACCCTGTTCCTTTCAAGCCTGAGCAAACCAAGCTCCCGAAGGTTGACTTCGAAATGGCTGAATTTGAACCTGACCATTATTTCGAAAAGAAAGAAATGGCAAGGGAGCAAGCTGAAACCAAGGTCGAGGCTAAGGAAAAAGTACAGACTAAGGAAAAAGCAAAGGAAAAGGAAAAGCCAAAGGAAAAAGCCCCTAATCATCGCCATACGCCTTGAACCAACGGTCACAGGCCGAAGGGAAAAGCAAAGAACTGAAGCTCCTAGCACAAGGTACCCCCCTGGGCAAACCAGCTAAGCTCTGTGCACTCTATAAGGGCAAAAGCTTAATATCCCCAAAAGAAAAAAAGCAAGAACTAGCATAAAGCCGGTTCTTGTTTTTTTTATTTTATTTTGCAACTACTATGATTCTTATCTCTTAGTGGGAATGTTAAACTCGTTGACCTTCGAGATGGATTTACCCTCATGAATGACACTCACACAGAATCTAGCCATTCCATCCTTCAACTTCTTGTCCGCTTTCACCATAGCCGTGTATCTGACACCAGAGCCAGGCAATATCTTCTCAACATGAATGCTTTGTGAAATAAAGATATGCTTGTTTCCTGTGGTTTCAAGTACAGTAGGTACAACATCATAAACCGGAAACTTGCCGCGGTTGACAATCTCAAATATCACCTTGCAGATCTCATTCCTATTCAAACAATTATCCTCGTTGGAATCAACGAATCGGGCATTCACAATCTCTAGGGTTGTAGAATAAGAAAGACGGGCGCCAAGCTCCTCTACAGTAGCAGTTGGCATCGAAGTAGTCGGCTTCTGGGCACTATAATCTCCGGTATAGTCCTTTCCCTGAAAATCATATAAACGATCGTCTCCTCCATTATTGGAATCGAAAATCTCTGGGTTATCAATTACAGGAGCATTGCTATAATCGCTTCCGGATCTGCTATAATCAGTAGAAGGAATACTATAGTCATAAACTTCATTCCCCCCATAATGTGAAGAGCGGTTGCCACTAGGGTTTGTAGGATATCGGCGTGACGAACCCGGATAATCCGAGCGTCTTTCTATCCTATCCTGCCGATAAGCAGCATCACGATCAGCCTGCGCTTTATCAGCCTGGCTTCCTATAACAGCACCTATGGCTGCTCCTCCAGCCATACCGATGATAGTTCCCATATCTGATCCCCTAGGACCACCAGACAAACCACCGATGGCAGACCCTAAGATTGAACCAATGGAACCTCCGGCATAAGCTCCACTGCCTGTATATGTATCGCAGCTACTCAACACCAAGGAAGAGCAAAGCATCAAAAATATCATCTTTTTCATATCATATCTTTTTAAATTCTTCTGCAAAAATACAACTATTTAGTTGAATATTCAAGCCAGAATCCCTAAATAACCTTAGGGATTCCCCTAAAACAAAGAAAACAGTATTCGCAAAAAAAAAAAGCGCCTCTGTCTAACGACAGAAGCGCTATATATAGTGAGATCTTTTGTAACTTATTCAGCTGCAGCCTCCTCAGTTGCAGGTGCCTCAGTTGCAGGAGCCTCCTCAGCCTTTGTTGCCTTGCGACTACGGCGAGTCTTCTTAGCAGCCTTAGGAGTCTTAGCCATGTTCTCATCAAAGTCAACGAGCTCGATGAAAGCAATCTCAGCTGCGTCACCCTGACGGGTACCCAACTTGATTACGCGAGTGTAACCACCAGGACGGTTAGCTACCTTCTCAGCTACCTCACCGAAGAGAGCCTTAACGGCATACTTGTTCTGAAGATAACGGAAAACAACACGACGTGATGTAGTTGTATCATTCTTTGAACGAGTGATTAATGGCTCAACATACTTCTTAAGAGCCTTTGCCTTTGCGAGGGTCGTAGTGATTCTTTTGTGCTCGCTCAAGATAAGAGATGAAGCCATGTTAGCCAACATCGCGTTACGATGAGAAGCAGTACGACCTAAATGGTTGAATTTTTTATTGTGTCTCATTTTAATTTTTGTTCTTTTTGGACAAAGGATGCATTAAGCATCCTTGTCTAATTTATACTTTGAAATATCAGTTCCAAAAGACAGATTCAGACTCTCGAGCAAATCATCAAGCTCTGAGAGCGATTTCTTACCGAAGTTGCGGAACTTCAAGAGGTCAGTCTTATTATACTGTACCAAATCACCAAGTGTCTCAACATCAGCTGCCTTCAAGCAGTTTAGAGCACGAACGCTGAGGTTCATGTCTACGAGACGAGTCTTAAGCAACTGGCGCATATGAAGAACTTCTTCATCAAACTCTTGATTGTTCTCCTGATCTGGGCTTTCAAGAGTAATCTTCTCATCTGAGAAAAGCATGAAATGATAAATAAGAATCTTCGCAGCCTCTTTCAGTGCATCCTTAGGACTAATGGAACCATCTGTCGTAACCTCAAGAACGAGCTTATCATAATCGGTCTTTTGCTCAACACGATAAGGTTCAACTGCGTACTTTACATTACGAATAGGGGTGTAGATGGAATCGATTGGGAGAACGTTAACATCTGTGCAGAATTGACGATTCTCATCAGCAGGAACGTAACCGCGTCCCTTATTAATAGTCAAATCAATCTGCATCGAAGCTTTGGCATCTAAATGACAAATCACCAAATCAGGGTTTAACACTTCAAATCCAGTCAGATACTTACCAATGTCACCAGCTTTGAATTCTGTAGAATTCTCAACGGTGATACTAACTTTCTCATTCTCGAATTCTTCTACTACTTGCTTGAATCGAACTTGTTTGAGATTCAAGATAATGTTGGTAACATCTTCCTTCACACCAGGAACTGAAGAGAACTCGTGCTCAACACCCGCAATACGGATGGTGTTCACTGCGTAACCCTCCAATGATGAAAGGAGAATGCGGCGCAAGGCGTTACCAATGGTCACGCCAAAGCCAGGCTCCAAAGGACGGAATTCAAATTTTCCGAACTGGTTATCAGCCTCCAGCATTACTACTTTATCAGGTTTTTGAAATGCTAATATCGCCATTAATTTAATGATTTATTTAGAGTACAACTCAACGATTAACTGCTCCTTGATATTCTCTGGAATGTCAGCACGCTCTGGCTTGTGCAAGAACTTGCCGCTCTTTGAATTATCATCCCACTCGATCCATGGGTACTTGCTATGGTTGAAACCTGCAAGTGCTGCTTCAATAACTTCGAGAGACTTAGACTTCTCACGAACAGCAACAACCATACCTGGCTTAACTGCAAATGAAGGGATATTAACTACCTTGCCATCAACAGTGATGTGCTTGTGACCAACCAACTGACGTGCAGCAGCACGAGTAGGAGCGATACCAAGACGGAACACCACATTATCGAGACGGCACTCAAGGCTCTGAAGAAGAACCTCACCAGTAATACCTTCAGCCTTTGCTGCCTTCTCAAACATATTACGGAACTGACGCTCTAATACACCGTAAGTGTACTTAGCCTTCTGCTTCTCTGCCAACATGACACCGTACTCAGACATCTTGCGACGACGATTGTTGCCATGCTGTCCAGGAGGGAAGTTTCTCTTGGACAAAACTTTGTCTGCGCCGAAGATTGGCTCACCAAAACGACGCGCAATTTTAGATTTCGGACCTATATATCTAGCCATAATATTAATAAAATGCTATATTGTTTGTATCAATGAATGCTATTATACACGACGACGCTTTGGAGGGCGACATCCGTTGTGTGGTAATGGAGTAACGTCTACAATCTCAGTAACCTCGATACCTGCACCGTGTACGGCACGGATAGCAGACTCACGACCGTTACCTGGACCCTTAACGTAAGCCTTAACCTTGCGAAGACCAAGATCGAAAGCTACCTTAGCACAATCCTCAGCTGCCATCTGAGCAGCATATGGAGTATTCTTCTTAGAACCACGGAAACCCATCTTACCAGCAGAAGACCAAGAGATAACCTGACCCTCGTTATTAGCAAGAGATACAATAATGTTGTTAAATGAGCTATGTACGTGAAGCTGACCCAATGCGTCAACACGTACGTTTCTCTTCTTAGATGTTGCTTTTTGCTTTGCCATAATTAATTTCCTCCTTAGAATTACTTAGTAGCCTTCTTCTTATTAGCAACAGTCTTCTTCTTACCCTTGCGAGTACGAGCATTATTCTTGGTGCTCTGACCGCGAACAGGAAGACCATTACGATGTCTAACTCCACGATAGCAACCAATATCCATCAGTCGCTTAATGTTCATTTGGATCTCAGAACGGAGATCACCTTCAACCTTGAACTCAGCGCCGATAATTTCACGGATCTTGGCTGCCTGATCGTCAGACCACTCGCTGACTTTCAGGTCACGGCTTACACCTGCCTTATCCAATATCTTTGCTGAACTACTTCGACCAATACCGTAGATATAGGTCAATGCGATTTCGCCACGCTTATTCTGGGGCAAATCTACTCCAACAATTCTTATTGCCATTGTTTAATAAAAAATTAATAAATTAATACCTTTGCGTTAAAAGCGGTGCAAAAGTACAACTTTTTTTTTTAACAGCCATACTTTTACAGAACTTTAACATTAGCCCTGACGCAATTTCATCTTAGGGTTCTTCTTGTTGATAACGAAGAGACGACCCTTACGACGTACAATTTTGCAATCAGCTGAACGCTTCTTCAATGATGCTCTTGTCTTCATAACCTTATATGTGATAATTATTTGTATCTAAAAACAATTCTACCCTTTGTCAAGTCATATGGACTCATTTCCACCTTAACTTTATCACCAGGTAAAATCTTAATGTAATGCATTCTCATCTTACCAGAGATGTGGGCAGTAATGTCGACACCATTCTCTAATTCAACGCGGAACATCGCATTTGATAATGCCTCTACAATTGTTCCATCTTGCTCAATAGCGGCCTGTTTTGCCATAATTAAAAATTTTGTCCTTCTAAATGTTCAACTTCTACGAATGAAGATAAAATTTCAGCTTTACCTTTTCGAACAACAATAGTATGCTCGTAATGAGCAGCCGGTTGACGATCTCTAGTAACTATACTCCATTTATCTGGTAGTATACCAATTTGACGGTCGCCCATAGTTATCATCGGCTCGATGGCTAAGCACATGCCTTCCTTTAACAAAATACCAGAGCCCCTACTACCATAATTACGTACCGGAGGATCCTCATGCATATCCTTGCCAATGCCATGACCTGTTAACTCCCGCACAACACCATAGCCATATTGTTGACAATGGCTCTGTACAGCGTAACCAATATCACCCAAATGTTTTCCTACTACAGCCTGTTCGATACCTAGATATAAAGATTCTTTAGTCACCTTAAGAAGTTGCTTAATATCAGAAGATATTTCTCCAACGGCAAAAGTATAACAACTATCTCCATTGAAGCCATTCAAAAGAGTTCCACAGTCGATGGAAATGATATCACCATCATTGAGAACGTCCTTTTCACTAGGAATGCCATGTACAACCACATCATTGATAGATGTACATATACTAGCGGGAAAAGGCTCTCCATATGGATTAGGAAAATTCTTAAACGTTGGAATTGCCCCGTGATCACGGATAAACTCCTCTGCTATCCTATCCAAATGGAGAGTCGTTACACCTGGTTTTATATGTTTACCTAATTCAACAAGTGTTTTACCAACTAACTGGTTAGCTTGTCGCATCAGGTTAATTTCATCCTCTGTCTTCAGAAATATCTTCATTTCAAAAGATAAAGATTAATATGCTGCAACACCACCCTGACGAGTATGACCAGAATTGAGAAGGCCATCATAGTGGCGCATAAGCAAATGACTTTCGATCTGCTGCAAAGTATCAATAACGACACCTACCAAAATCAACAGAGAAGTACCTCCGAAGAATTGTGAGAAGGCCTGCTGCACATCGAGAAGTCCTGCAAGAGCAGGCATAATCGCAATAAATGCAATAAATAATGAACCTGGTAAAGTAATACGAGACATTACGGTATCAATGTACTCAGCTGTATCCTTTCCTGGTTTAACACCTGGAATGAAACCATTATTGCGTTTCATATCCTCTGCCATCTGGGTAGGATTCAATGTAATCGCAGTATAGAAGTATGTAAATGCAATAACCAAGATTACATAAACAACATTGTAAAGCAAACTACGATTATCCATCAACTGCTGAACAACGCTACTAGCATTCTCAGACTGATAGCGAACTATAGCCAATGGAATAAACATCAAAGCCTGAGCAAAGATGATAGGCATTACGTTAGCAGCAAAAAGCTTCAAAGGAATGTACTGACGTGCACCACCATACTGCTTATTACCAACCAAACGCTTCGCGTATTGAACAGGGATTTTACGTGTTCCCTGCACCAAAAGAATTGAAGCACAGACAACAGCATAAAGAATCAGAATCTCTACGATAAACATAATCAAACCACCAGCGGAGATAGCCTGCAAACGCGAAGTAACCTCTTGAACGAATGCCTGAGGCAAACGTGCGATGATACCAATCATAATAATCAGAGAGATACCATTTCCAACACCCTTATCAGTGATACGCTCACCAAGCCAAAGGATGAACATACTTCCTGCTGCAAGAATGATAGTAGCTGGAATCATAAAGACTGTCCAGCTAATACCAGTTGCAAGAGCATTAGCAGCCTGCATCTTCAAATTCAAGAGGTAACTAGGAGCCTGAAAGACCAGAATGGCTACAGTCAGGACTCTAGTATACCATTGTATTTTCTTGCGGCCGCTCTCGCCCTCTCGCTGCATCTTCTGGAAATAAGGTACAGCGACAGCAAGAAGCTGCATTACAATTGAAGCTGAGATATAAGGCATAATTCCCAATGCGAAGATAGACGCATTAGAAAATGCACCACCAGAGAACATGTCCAAAAGCGACATAAGACCGCCAGAGGTCTGCGACTGTAATTTTTCCAACATGCTCGGATTAATGCCAGGAAGCACCACAAACGAGCCAAAACGGTAAATAGCCGTAAACAGAAGAGTGATGAGGAGTCTCTGACGGAGATCCTCTATCTTCCAACAGTTCTTTAGTGTCTCAATAAACTTTTTCATTTACTTAGATTATAGTTGCGTTACCACCTACTGCCTTGATTGCTTCTTCGGCAGTCTTTGAGAAAGCATTAGCTTCAACTTCCAATTTTGCTTTAAGTTCACCGTTACCGAGAACCTTAACGAGCTCCTTACCATTGGTAAGAGCAGCAGCCTTAAGTTCCTCAATACCGATCTTTGTAAGGTTCTTTGCTTCAGCAAGAGCCTGAAGAGTTGAAAGGTTTACTGCGAAGTACTCCTTATGGTTGATATTCTTGAATCCAGCCTTTGGAACACGACGCTGCAATGGCATCTGACCACCTTCGAAACCAATCTTTCTCTTATAACCAGAACGAGCCTTGGCACCCTTGTGACCACGTGTAGAAGTACCACCGAGACCAGAACCTGGACCACGACCAATACGACGACGTGAATGGGTAGAACCTGCAGCAGGTTTCAAATTATTTAATTTCATAATCGTTCCTAATTTATAAAGATTAATTAATCAACTACACTTACGAGGTGATGAACCTTACGGATCATACCACGGTTGCTAGGAGTATCCTCTACTTCAACAACCTGAGAAATCTTGTGGAGACCAAGACAAGCGAGTGTACGCTTCTGATCTACTGGAGCACCGATTTTACTCTTAATCTGCTTGACTTTAATTGTTGCCATATTCGATATTTCCTAATTAACCGTTAAATACTTTATCCATACTGATACCACGCTCACCTGCCACTGTGTATGCATCACGCATCTCAGCAAGAGCAGCAATAGTAGCCTTTACAAGGTTGTGGGCATTTGAAGAACCCTTAGACTTTGCAATGACATCCTTGATACCAACGCTCTCAAGAACAGCACGCATAGCACCTCCGGCCTTCAAACCTGTACCGGCAGCAGCTGGCTTAATGAGAACCTTAGCACCACCGAATGCAGTCTCAACCTCGTGAGGAACTGTACCCTTGAGTACAGGAACCTTAACCAAGTTCTTCTTTGCAGCCTCAGTGCCCTTAGCGATAGCAGCTGTAACCTCACCTGCCTTACCAAGACCGTAGCCGATTACGCCATTACCGTCACCAACAACGACGATAGCAGCGAATGTGAAAGTACGACCACCCTTAGTAACCTTAGTTACACGGTTGATAGCAACCAAGCGATCCTTAAGTACTTCTTCGTTATTTACTTTTACTTTATCCATTGCCATAATCGTTTAAAATTTAAGACCACCGTTACGAGCACCCTCAGCCAACTGCTTTACGCGACCATGGTAAAGATAACCATTACGGTCGAAAACTACTGCCTCAACGCCAGCAGCCTTTGCCTTCTCAGCAATGAGCTCGCCAACCTTAGTTGCCTGCTCCTGCTTAGGCATCTTCTCCAAACCAAGTGAAGAAGCTGATGCAAGTGTAGTGCCTGTCAAATCGTTAATAACCTGAGCGTAAATCTGCTTGTTAGAGCGGAATACACTAAGACGTGGACGCTCAGCTGTACCGTTCACACTCTTACGAATGCGGAACTTTATCTTAATTCGTCTTTCTACTTTCTTTGTTGTCATAATCGTAAATAATTAAAATTACTTAGCTGAAGCACTCTTACCAGACTTTCTGCGAATAACTTCACCCTTAAAGAGAATACCCTTACCCTTATAAGGCTCAGGCTTGCGGAAAGAACGAATTTTTGCACAAACGAGTCCCAACAACTGCTTGTCACATGACTCCAATGTCAAGATTGGGTTCTGGTTTCTTTCAGACTTAGTCTCAACCTTAATCTCCTTAGGCAACTGGATGAAAATAGGGTGAGTGTAACCCAAAGCAAACTCAATAATGTTGCCCTGGTTAGAAACACGATAACCAACACCTACCAATTCCAAAACCTTTGTATAACCAGCGCTAACACCAACAACCATGTTGTGGACGAGAGAGCGATACAAACCGTGGAAAGCCTGCTTCTGCTTAACATTTACAGGACTATTTTCATCGATTTCAAAGCTAATATGACCATCTGCATTGATAAACTTGATAGATGGATCAATCCACTGAGAAAGTTCACCCTTAGGGCCCTTTACTGTACAAACGTGTGAATCGTTGTCATAGTTTACAGTAACACCTGCAGGGATACTAATTGGCAATTTTCCTATTCTAGACATATAAAAGCCTCCAATTAATAAATATAGCAAAGAACCTCGCCACCGATCTTAAGATCAGAAGCCTCTTTGTCTGTCATTACACCTTTGGATGTAGATAAGATTGCGATACCTAATCCGTTAATAACTCTAGGCATGTCCTTGTAACCAGTGTACTTACGCAAACCTGGAGTAGACACGCGCTTCAAACACTTGATAGCGTTTTGCTTTGTAGTTGGGTTGTACTTCAAGGCAACCTTGATTGAGCCCTGAGGACCATCCTCTACAAACTTGTAGTTGAGGATGTAACCTTTCTCGAAGAGGATCTTTGTAATCTCTTTCTTCAAGTTAGACGCAGGAACTTCAACAACACGGTGATGTGCCATGATTGCGTTTCTGAGTCTTGTCAGATAATCTGCTATTGGATCTGTCATAAAATATAAATGTTTAATTAATCGGGACTACCCCGACAATATTAAATAAAAAAATTCTTTGCCTTTAAAGATTACCAGCTAGCCTTCTTTACACCAGGAATCAAACCTGCAGAAGCCATCTCACGGAACTGGATACGAGAAAGACCAAACTGGCGGATATAACCCTTAGGACGACCAGTGATCTTGCAACGGTTGTGAAGACGGATAGGGTTTGCATTCTTTGGGATAGCCTGAAGCTTACGAGCTGCCTCGTATGCTTCGGCTGGATCATTAGAAGTTGCAATAATCTTTTTCAGAGCTTCGCGCTTTTCAGCGTAACGAGCTACAAGCTTTGCACGCTTAATCTCGCGAGCTTTCATTGATTCTTTTGCCATATCTCTTAATCTTTATTTGCGTTCTTGAATGGAAGACCGAAAGCCTTCAAAAGAGCAAAACCTTCCTCGTCTGTCTTAGCAGTTGTTACGAAGGTAATGTTCATACCCTGAATACGATCAATCTCATCGATATTGATCTCTGGGAAGATGATCTGCTCTGTGATACCCAATGTGTAGTTACCACGACCATCAAACTTGCTCTCAATACCCTTGAAGTCGCGGATACGAGGAAGAGAAACACGAACGAGTTTCTCCAAGAACTCGTACATACGCTCACGACGCAATGTTACCATAACACCGATAGGCATCTTCTTACGAAGCTTGAAGTTTGCGATATCCTTCTTAGAATATGTAGCAACAGCCTTCTGACCGGTGATAGCAGTAATCTCATTGATAGCTACGTCAACAAGCTTCTTGTCCTGAGTAGCGTCACCGAGACCCTGGTTGATGACAATCTTCTTCAATACTGGAATCTCCATAGCAGAAGAATAGTTGAACTGCTTCTGAAGAGCTGGTGCGATTGTCTCCTTATATACTTTCTTTAACTGTGCTGTATCCATTACTTGATTTCCTCCCCTGACTTTTTAGCGATGCGAACAACGTTTTTACCCTCATGCTTGATAGCAACGCGAGTAGCCTTGCCACTCTTAGGATCGATCAAACTCAAATTTGAGATATGAATAGGAGCCTCCTGCTTTACGATGCCTCCCTGAGGATTCTGAGCAGATGGCTTAGTGCTCTTAGATACCATGTGCACACCCTCAACGATGGCACGGTTCTCGTCAACGAGGACCTTGAGCACCTTACCTGTCTTGCCCTTATCAGCACCGGCAATAACGATAACGGTATCGTCTTTCTTAATATGTAACTTACTCATTACTTTTTACTTTTTTAATATTAAAGAACCTCAGGTGCCAAAGAAACGACTTTCATATTAACTGCACGAAGCTCACGAGCAACAGGACCGAAGATACGGCTACCACGAAGCTCACCTGCATTGTTGAGCAATACACAAGCGTTATCGTCGAAACGGATATATGAACCGTCAGGACGACGAATCTCCTTCTTTGTGCGAACAATCAAAGCCTTTGATACTGCACCCTTCTTCAAATCACTTGATGGCATAACGTTCTTGACAGCAACGACAATTACGTCACCAACACTTGCGTAACGACGGCCTGTACCACCGAGAACTCGAATGCAGAGAGCCTCGCGAGCGCCGCTGTTATCACATACTGTAAGTCTTGATTCAGTCTGTATCATAATTACTTAGCTTTTTCTACGATTTGTACTAATCTCCATCTCTTTGTCTTAGACAGAGGACGAGTTTCCATGATCATAACTGTATCACCTACGTTAGCCTCATTGTTCTCGTCATGCGCATGGTACTTCTTTGTCTTCTGGACAAACTTACCATAAATAGGGTGCATCTCCTTGAACTTAGCTGCAATAACAATGGTTTTATCCATCTTGTTGCTGATAACAACACCCTGTCTTACTTTTCTTAAATTTCTTGTTTCCATCTGGACCATTATTATTTGTTAAGTTCTCTCTGACGAAGTTCAGTTTTCATACGTGCGATATCACGACGAGCAACCTTAATCTCTGATGGATTCTCAAGTGGAGTAACATTGTGGTTGATCTTCTTCTTGTTCAAAGCGTCAACAGCTGCCTCCAACTTCTCAACCAATTCCTTGGTCTCGATATTTTTAATTTCTGCAATCTTCATAATTAAGCGTTTTTATCGTAATCACGTCTAACAATAAACTTAGTCTTCACTGGAAGTTTCTGAGCACAAAGGCGAAGGCCTTCTTTAGCGATATCGAAACTTACACCCTCTACTTCGAAGAGAATACGACCTGGTGTAACAGGTGCAACCCATCCTGCTGGATCACCCTTACCTTTACCCATTCGGACATCTGCAGGCTTGCGAGTGATTGGCTTATCAGGGAAAATTCGGATCCAGACCTGACCCTGACGGTTCATGTAGCGGTTCAATGCCACACGAGCTGCCTCAATCTGACGGCTATCGATCCACTTTGACTCAAGAGTCTTGATGCCGAAAGAACCGAATGCCAATTGTGTACCTCTGTGAGCGTTGCCTTTGTTGCCACGACCATCTTGAGGTCTTCTATATTTTACTCTTTTTGGCTGTAACATGATAGCTTTCTAAAATTTAACGGTTATTGTTTCTTTTACGATTACCACCACGGTTGTTAGAGCGACCGTTTCCACGGTTGTTATTATTGCTCTTGTTGTCCTGAGCGAAATTTGGAGTAAGATCAGCCTTACCATAAACCTCACCACGGCAAATCCAAACCTTGATGCCAAGCAAACCTACCTTAGTAAGAGCCTCGCACTGGCAATAGTCGATGTCTGCACGGAAAGTGTGAAGAGGAGTACGACCCTCTTTGTACATCTCCTTACGTGCCATTTCAGCACCGTTCAGACGACCTGTAATCTGAATCTTGATACCCTCAGCACCAGCACGCATAGTGTTAGCAACTGCCATCTTGATAGCGCGACGATAAGCAATCATGTGCTCAATCTGGCTCGCGATGTTCTTACCAACGATGGTAGCATCAAGCTCAGGCTTCTTAACCTCGAAGATGTTGATTTGAATCTCCTTCTTGTAGAGCTTCTTCAACTCTTCCTTCAACTTATCTACATCCTGACCACCTTTACCAATGACAATACCTGGACGGGCTGTGCAAATAGTAATGGTAACAAGTTTCAATGTACGTTCGATAACGATACGAGAAACACTTGCCTTAGCAAGGCGCTCGTTAAGATACTTACGGATTTTCTGATCCTCTACGAGGTTGTCACCGAAGTTCTTACCACCGAACCAATTTGAATCCCAACCACGGATAACACCAAGTCGGTTACTAATCGGATTAACTTTCTGTCCCATTCTACTTAATTATTTTTCGTCATTAGTTTTTGCATCAACAAAGAGAGTTACATGGTTAGAACGCTTACGGATTCTATAACCACGACCCTGTGGTGCAGGTCTCATACGTTTCATTGTAACGCCTTCGTCAACGAAGACCTTACTGATATAAAGCTCACCGTCTTCAGCCTTGCGATTATTCTTTGCTTCCCAGTTAGCGATAGCTGAACGGAGTAATTTCTCAACGTCAGCAGATGCCTGCTTCTTAGAGAAGCGAAGTACTCCGAGTGCACGGTTTACCTCCATACCACGAATCATGTCTACAACGTAGCGCATCTTACGTGGAGAAGAAGGAACGCCTACCAACTTAGCGAAGTACAAGTTTTTACGGGCTTCTTTCAATTTCTCAGCCGCAATATGTTTTCTTGCTCCCATTATTTACTTAAATTTTTAAATGGTTTAACCCTTAGCTTACTTTCTGTTACCAGAGTGACCGCCAAAGCGACGTGTTGGAGCGAACTCTCCAAGCTTGTGGCCAACCATATTCTCTGTAACATAAACAGGGATAAATTTATTACCGTTATGAACTGCAACAGTATGTCCTACGAAATCAGGAGATATCATTGAAGCTCTAGCCCATGTCTTAACAACATTCTTCTTGCCACTCTCGTTCATAGCGAGAATCTTCTTCTCGAGAGAAACGTTGATGTATGGACCCTTTTTAAGTGAACGACTCATAATTTACTCTTTATTTTTTGTTAGCTCTTTCGATAATATACTTGTTAGAAAGCTTCTTAGGTGCGCGAGTCTTAAGACCCTTAGCGTACAAGCCCTTACGTGAACGTGGATGACCACCACTCTGGCGACCTTCACCACCACCCATTGGGTGATCAACAGGGTTCATAACAACACCACGGTTGTGTGGACGACGACCCAACCAGCGTGAACGACCAGCCTTACCAGACTGCTCAAGAGCATGGTCAGAGTTACCAACACTACCAACTGTAGCCTTACAAGCACTCAAAATCTGGCGTGTTTCACCAGAAGGGAGCTTAATTACACAATAACTGCCCTCACGAGAAGTCAACTGAGCAAAATTACCAGCCGAACGAACCAACAAAGCACCCTGACCAGGACGCAACTCGATGTTGTGGATCACTGTACCTACAGGGATGTTTGCCAATGGAAGACAGTTACCGATTTCAGGAGCAGCCTCTGCACCTGACATCAAAGTAGCGCCTACCTGAAGTCCGTTAGGAGCAATAATGTAACGTTTTTCACCATCAGCGTAGTAAAGCAAAGCGATACGAGCCGAACGGTTTGGATCGTACTCGATTGTCTTAACAACTGCTGGAACACCATCTTTCTCACGTTTGAAGTCGATTAAACGATACTTCTGCTTATGACCACCGCCAATGTAGCGAACGGTCATCTTACCGGTGTTGTTTCGACCGCCGGTAGAACGCTTACCGTAAACGAGAGACTTCTCTGGCACGGATGCAGTAATATCCTCGAACGTGCCAATAACCTTGTGTCTTTGACCCGGAGTAACCGGTTTTAATTTACGTACTGCCATTTTTTATTTTAAATATTGCTGTAAAAATCAATTGTATCGCCCTCCTTAAGAGTAACGATTGCCTTCTTGAACGCATTCTTCTGACCCTTAACAAGACCTGCCTTTGTGTAACGAGCAGAGCGCTTGCCAGCGTAGCGAATAGTGTTCACGTCAACTACTGTAACATTATACAGACTCTCAACTTCCTTCTTAATCTCGAGCTTATTAGCCTCAGGACGAACAACGAAGCCATAGCGGTTAGGCTGCTTGTCTGTAATCTTGGTCATCTTCTCAGTAACCAATGGTTTGATAATAAATGCCATATTCTAATATCTCCTTTTTACTTTGTTAAGATCTGGTCGATAGTCTCAAGCGACTTTTCTGTAATCACTACAACATCTGCGTTCAAAATTTTGTACGAATTGACGTTAGATGCGAGGATAACCTCAGCGCGCTGTAAGTTACGTGCAGACAAATATACGTTTTTATTTGATTCTGGCAAAACAAAGAGTACTTTTTTGCCCTCGATTTTAAGATTCTTAAGAACACTTAAGAATTCTTTAGTCTTTGGAGCCTCGAATGTGAAATCTTCCAACATTACAATTGCGCTCTCCTGTGCCTTGTAAGACAAAGCAGACTTACGAGCAAGAATCTTTACTTTTTTGTTGAGCTTGAAGCGGTAATCACGTGGTTTAGGACCAAATACGCGAGCACCACCTACGAGTACAGGTGAGTTAATATCACCACGGCGAGCACCGCCACCGCCCTTCTGACGACCAAGCTTACGAGTAGAACCGCTCATCTCGCTTCTCTCCTTAGACTTAGCTGTACCCTGACGCTGGTTAGCGAGATACTGCTTTACGTCGAGGTAGAGAACGTGATCGTTAGGCTCAATGCCGAAGACTGCATCATTAAGAGCTACCTTGCGGCCGGTCTCCTGACCTTTGATATCTAATACGCTAACTTCCATTATTTCTCAATTAAAACAGTTGAACCTTTGCATCCAGCGAAAGAACCCTTAACGATAAGGAGATTCTGCTCTGGAATTACCTTTAACACCTGAAGGTTCTGAGTTGTTACTCTATCACCTCCCATTTGGCCGCCCATGCGCATACCCTTGAATACCTTAGCAGGGTAAGAACATGCACCAATAGATCCCGGCTTACGGGCGCGGTCATCCTGACCATGAGTAGACTGACCTACACCACCGAATCCGTGACGCTTAACAACGCCCTGGAAGCCTTTACCCTTTGATGTACCAATTACGTCAACGAACTTGCAGCCGTTGAAGATTTCAACTGTAATGGTGTCACCGAGGTTGTACTCCTCATCAAACTTGAACTCGGCCAAGTGCTTCTTAGGTGTTGTGCCTGCCTTCTTGAAGATTCCCATCATAGGCTGAGAAGTACGCTTCTCCTTAGCCTCGCCGAAACCTAACTGATAAGCCTTGTAACCATCCTTTTCTACGGTCTTAACCTGGGTTACAACACAAGGACCTACTTCGATAACAGTGCACGGAATGTTCTTACCGTCGGCACTGAAAACGGATGTCATTCCGATTTTCTTTCCAATTAATCCTGGCATTTCAATTTAATTTTTAATAATTAGACTTTGATTTCTACTTCTACACCACTTGGCAATTCAAGCTTCATCAAGGCATCAACTGTCTTAGCTGTTGAGCTGTAGATGTCAATGAGACGCTTGAAATCTGAGAGCTGGAACTGCTCGCGAGACTTCTTGTTAACGAAAGTACTACGGTTTACAGTAAAAATACGCTTGTGTGTTGGCAATGGAATAGGACCACTAACGATAGCGCCTGTTGCCTTTACAGCCTTCACAATCTTCTCAGCTGACTTGTCAACCAACTGGTGGTCGTAAGACTTCAGCTTAATTCTGATTTTCTGACTCATTTTTAAAATTAAGTTATTATTATATGAATTATTTTAGTCTAAAGGAAGAAGAGGTACGCTGCTTAAGAGTCATTCGCTAAGCAGCGCCTCATCTTACCGTTATTTCTTTGTTATTAAAGAAGTTCTGCGTGACCCTTAACCTCCTCCAACACAGCCTTAGCAATTGTTGAAGAAAGAGGTGCATGATGATCGTACTCCATAGAACTTGTTGCACGACCAGAAGTGATAGTACGCAAAGCTGTTACATAACCGAACATCTCAGCCAATGGAACCATTGCCTTTACGATGCGAGCACCGCTACGACCTTCTTCCATACCCTGAACGAGACCACGTCGCTTATTCAAGTCACCGATTACGTCACCCATGTTCTCTTCTGGAGTAACAACCTCTACCTTCATGATAGGCTCCATCAAAACAGGACCAGCCTTAGGGCAAAGTACCTTGAATGCCTGATGTGCTACCAACTCGAATGACAACTGGTCAGAGTCAACTGGGTGGAAGCTACCATCGGTCAAAGTTACCTTCAAACCTGTCATTGGGAAGCCACCGAGTACACCATTTGACAAACAGTCAGCGAAGCCCTTCTGTACTGATGGGATGAATTCCTTAGGAACGTTACCACCCTTAACCTCGTTGATGAACTGCAAGTCGCCCTCCTTGTAATCCTCGTCCTTAGGACCGATGGTTACATCGATACAAGCGAACTTACCACGACCACCAGACTGCTTCTTGTAAGTCTCACGGCTCTGAGCTGTCTTAGTGATAGCCTCCTTGTAGTTAACCTGAGGTTTACCCTGGTTACACTCAACCTTGAACTCACGCTTCAAACGGTCGATGATGATATCCAAGTGGAGCTCACCCATACCAGAGATGATTGTCTGACCGCTCTGCTCATCAGTACGTACTGTAAAGGTTGGATCCTCCTCAGCCAACTTAGCGAGACCGTTATCCAACTTAGCGATGTCAGCCTGGCTCTTAGGCTCAACTGCGATAGAGATTACAGTATCAGGGAATGTCATAGACTCCAATACAATTGGGTGATCCTCATCACAGAGTGTATCACCAGTACGGATATCCTTGAAACCAACACCTGCACCGATATCACCTGCGTCGATTGACTCCATTGGAATTTCCTGCTTAGAGTTCATCTGGAACAGACGGCTGATACGCTCGCGCTTGCCAGAACGTGGGTTGTAAACATAAGAACCAGCAACAACCTTACCTGAGTAAACGCGGAAGAATACCAAGCGGCCCATGAATGGGTCAGTAGCAATCTTAAATGCGAGAGCAGATGTTGGCTCATCCTCAGATGGCTTACGATCCTCTTCCTCTTCTGTATCAGGGTTAGTACCGATGATATTTGGAGTATCCATTGGTGATGGCAAGAATGCACATACATAGTCGAGCAATGGCTGAACACCCTTGTTCTTGTATGAAGAACCGAGCAACATTGGGCAGCATTCCATAGCGCAGCAACCCTTACGGATAGCAGCAAGGAGTTTCTCCTCTGGAATATCCTGACCATCGAGATAGAGCTCCATAACCTCGTCATCGAAGTTAGCAGCACCCTCAAGAAGCTTATCACGCCACTCTGCAGCCTCGTCAGCCAAATCTGCAGGAATTTCCTCTACGTCATACTCAGCACCCATAGTCTCATCGTGCCAGAGAATAGCCTTCATCTTGATCAGGTCAACTACACCCTTGAAGTTCTCCTCTGCACCAATAGGAATCTGAATAGCAATAGGATTAGCACCCAAGATATCCTTCATCTGCTGAACTGTCTCAAAGAAGTTAGCACCTGAACGGTCCATCTTGTTTACATAACCGATACGAGGTACATTGTACTTGTCAGCCTGGCGCCATACTGTCTCTGACTGTGGCTGTACACCGTCAGCTGCAGAATATGTAGCAACAGCACCATCGAGTACACGGAGTGAACGCTCAACCTCAGCAGTGAAGTCAACGTGTCCCGGAGTATCGATCAAGTTAATCTTATAAGACTTACCGAGATAGTTCCAGTTACAAGTTGTAGCTGCAGAAGTGATAGTAATACCACGCTCCTGCTCCTGGACCATCCAGTCCATTGTAGCAGCACCATCGTGTACCTCACCGATCTTATGAGTCTTACCTGTATAGAACAAGATACGCTCAGATGTTGTTGTCTTTCCGGCATCGATGTGCGCCATGATACCGATGTTACGTGTCAAATGTAAATCGCGATTTGCCATTTTCTTTTAAACCTATTTTATATGTTAAATTAGAATCTGAAGTGAGCAAATGCACGGTTAGCCTCAGCCATACGATGCATATCCTCCTTACGCTTGAAAGCGCCACCCTGATTGTTATAAGCATCCATAATCTCAGCAGCAAGCTTGTCTGCCATAGTCTTACCACCACGCTTGCGAGCGAAGCTGATAAGGTTCTTCATAGAGATACTTTCCTTACGGTCAGGACGAATTTCTGTAGGAACCTGGAAGGTAGCACCACCAATACGGCGGCTCTTAACCTCAACCTGTGGAGTAATATTATCGAGAGCCTGCTTCCAAATTTCAAGTGCAGACTTCTCCTCGTTAGCCATCTTAGCCTTTACGGTATCGAGTGCATTGTAGAAAATCTCATAAGATGTATTCTTCTTACCATCATACATCAAATGATTTACGAATTTAGAGACCTTCTGGTCGTTGAAGACTGGATCTGGGAGGATCACTCTCTTCTTTGGTTTTGCTTTTCTCATTTTTAATCGAAAAAATTTAAATTCTGCATGGGGCTGTATATCGTTCTTCAACACTCGCACCCGAGTATTTACTCAACCT
Source organism: Prevotella sp. SGI.167 (assembly GCF_050313615.1). NCBI lineage: Bacteria > Pseudomonadati > Bacteroidota > Bacteroidia > Bacteroidales > Prevotellaceae > Prevotella > Prevotella sp. SGI.167. Next base: position 306,062 of record NZ_JBNPLT010000001.1, read on the forward strand.
GTTACTTCTCCAGCAAAACGTTTAATAAAATAATCTTTTTACCTAAACTCTCGACCTTCTCCGACCGTGAGTTTTCGGATTTCTTTTAATTTTGTCCGGATTTAGAATTACTTCTTAGCCTTTGGACGCTTAGCACCGTACTTAGAACGACGCTGTGTGCGGTTTGCAACACCTGCGGTATCAAGAGTACCACGAACGATGTGATAACGAACACCAGGAAGGTCCTTTACACGACCACCACGAACCAATACGATTGAGTGCTCCTGCAAGTTGTGTCCCTCTCCTGGAATGTAAGAGTTAACCTCCTTAGAGTTTGTCAAACGTACACGGGCAACCTTACGCATTGCCGAATTAGGCTTCTTTGGAGTTGTTGTGTAAACACGAACGCAAACACCACGACGCTGAGGACATGAATCCAAAGCTGGAGACTTGCTCTTGTCTACCAAAACTCTTCTGCCTTTTCTTACTAACTGTGAAATAGTAGGCATAATTTTACTTTTTAATTTATTATTTTGTTTTTTATTATTGTCTTATTTCCGTATAAGCCACCACATTATGGGGTTTTTCGGGGTGCAAAGTTACGATTTTTTCTGCAAACTACCTAATATTATAGGTAACTTTTGAAAAAGGATCCTAAATTTTAACTTTATATAACTATTAAAAACAAAACTTATAAAGAAAAAGTGGAATTTAGCAGGAAATTTAGTCTTAGTATGTATGTTCTATGGATTAAGCCTCACCTTTTGGTGTGCCGAATGGAGCGATAGTACGATCCTGCTGCTCTTCAGCCATCTTAATCTTACCGAAAGTCTGCTCATAATTATATACATTACTCTGCAAGGCCTGAAGCAAACGCTTAGCGTGCTCTGGTGCCATGATGACACGGCTCTTGATCTGAGGTGCCGGCATTCCTGGGAGTGCACAAGCAAAATCCAAAATGAAATCTGAGCTAGAATGGGTAATCAATGCCAAGTTTGAATATGTACCTTCTGCTACTTCTGGGCTGATACCCATCTGGAACTGATTCTGCTGTTCCTTATTCTTATTTTCTTCCATAATTTTATCAAGTTAATAGGGTTAAACTTTAATTTATGATGCAAATTTACAAATAATATCTGGAAAAAACGAATAATCTGCCAATTATTTTGTGTTAAAAGTCCTTTCACACTAAAACGCTTCAAAGACACAAGCTTAGTATGAAAGGACTTTTGAAATATAAATTCTTTTTTATCTGAAGAACCGGTCTGTCAGAAGCGGCTCTTCTCTGCATTACCAGCACCTGAGCCCTTATACTTTCTATGACCGGAATTGAATTTATAGACCACCCGGACACCAATTTCACGGGCACTATTATAACTATCCTTCGTCAAGGTTGCATGGTCACCATACATGGCCCATTGGTCTTTCTGACTTCTGAAGATATCTTCTGCATAGAAATTAACAGTCAAAGCTTCATCCAAAAATGTCTTAACCATTCGCATAGAGGCAAAATAACCAGAGCGATACCGGCGGAAGGCATTATAGGATGTAGTATTGGCATGAAGGGTCACCCATGAAGTCCAAGTAGAACTCAACTTAAACTTGTTGTTCCATGTAATACCCAAGGCAGGCTTCGACAAACCACGAGGAGCACCATATTTTTCCGCATCAAAAAAAGGCTTCTGAAAGAAGACTTGCCATGTAGGCTGATACCAATCGAACTTGGGAGCAGCTATGACATACGCTGTCATCGTCTGCTTGCTGGAAAAGTTCACATTTCTCAAGAAGGCTATATCCTGATGATTATAAAGGGTAACATACCAGATGATGGGATTGTCCTCATAAAGATACTCCACACCAAACGAAATCCAGTTGCACATCACATCCAATGAAACATCATGAGCAATGGTAGGACGAAGATAAGGATCGCCACCTTCATACATATAGCGATTATCATACTGCACCTCATTGCGCAAGGAACTATAAGAAGGACGCTTTGTCTTGCAGGTATACGCCAGAGATGCCGCCCATGGTTCCTTATTCCATGACAGGGTCAGGTTGGGAAACCAATTGCTATAATTCCTGCTAGGCTCTTCTTCATACTTACCGAAAGAATAATACTTGGCAGACACATACTCGTATCTCAATCCTGCATCCATTGAAAACGAGCCTAAAGGATATGAAAAGGCAAGAAATCCCGCCAAATTATCTTCCTTCATGTCGGTAGAAGCATCCGCCACAATACCTTCCGCATTGATATATTCTCCGCTACTGTGGGTATGGCTCACTTCGCTTCCTAACTCCAACTGCCCCTTGGCTATGGGATAAGAAAGAACCAGTTTGCCTGCAAGCAACTGATTATGGCGGCGACTCGCAGTATGGATTTCCCGATTTTCCAATACGGTAGCCTCTTCTGTTTCCAACATATCCCGCCCAGTTTTTTGCCAGAGACAGGTTCCATTAAAGTCTATTCCCAGTTTATTGACCTTTCCCACATAGTAAGCATTCAACTCATGGGTAGGACTACCTATATCATCGAACAATACTTTCTGTTTGATGATATCCACAGGTTGTCCCTCATTGAATATTTCCTGCTGTCCATCAACATGCCCTTTCGCATAGGGTTCGCATTCTAAATCATAAGAAGCACCGATAGAGTTTTCATCATTGAGGTCGTAATTGAAACCAAAGTTTACTTCTCCCATTGTATTGCGATAGGATAAGGGATCATACTGGTTTACGGTAACATTCTTCGTTCCTTCAATATGCTGAATTAGCGAAGTAGCCTCCTTATGCCCTCTTGTATATCCCCAAAGAGACCCAAACAAGTTGAGCTTTTCACTCTGATAATTGAGACTAAGCTGTTCTGACCCTCCCAGATATCCATTATACCATACCATGGAATTCAAGGATCCACTCACCCCTTCGCCCTGCTTCTTGACGGTTCGGATACGTATGACAGAGCTAACCGTGGCATCATATCTTGCACCAGGCGAAGTAATGATTTCCACATTCTTGATGGCATCAGACTTCAGGCGCTGCAATTCCCTGGAATCTCTCACCTGCTTATTGTTGATATATATAATAGGTGTACCCTTGCCATAAACGCTGATGACATCGGTACTACTTACATTGATGCGAGGTAATTGTCGGAGTACATCAACGGCATCTCCTACTTTTGACAAATCAGAATGCTGTATGTCTATGAGCATTCCTTCACGTCCCATCTTGAAAGAAGGCAATTTCGCCTTCACCGTAACACCATTGATATGCATGGTACTCTCCTTCAACACCACATTTCCGACTTTTCCCACATTATATATATTATATAAGGTGTAATAACCCACACAACTTACTTTGGCGAGAACCTTCTTCATGCCACAAGGTATCACGAAATTGCCGCTGGCATTGGTCACACCACCTGTGAGAAAGGAAGAATCCCTGGGATTAAGTAAAGCCACATTGGCAAACTCCACTGGTCGATGACGTTCATCAATCACCCGGCCCATCAATTTGGTAGGTTCCTTTTGGGTACATTCCACGAATATCAAGCTATCCTCTATCGTAGCCTTCATCGGATAAAATCCAAAGACCCGCCCCAAAGCTTCCTGCAAATCGAGATTACGGAAAGAGGTAGTGACGGTGAAATCTTCCAGTTCATTATAAATAAAACTGATTTTATATCGACGGGTTGCCTTGTCTAAATCCTTCAGGACTTCAGACATGGAACGGTTGCTATAGCTTCGAGAGATGCGCTGTCCAAACGATGCCTGTACCAACAGACACATCAGGAAAGCGAACATATATTTCTTCATAATCTTTATATTGATTTGATACATATTACAAATAAGCCAACTTGTAAACAGACCTGTCAGCGACAGGGTTATTCTACAACAAGTTGCTCATTGTCCAAAGAGAGAACTATCTGCTGTGAATGATTCAATTCATCCACTACACTCTGCAGACTGTTCTCGCTGTTCCATTCATAATAGAAACGAAGCTGCTTGGCTTCCTGGTTCTGGAACACAATCTTCACTCCATAATACTCTGCCATTTCTCCGAGCATCGTTTCTAAGGAAACATTGTCGAAAGTCTTATGCACAATTTCCTTCTTGACATCAGATGACGTAGCTTTATCACTGACAGCAGCAGTATTTGGACTGGATGCTACTTTTACCTGAGACGTATCCCCTGCCGATGTTTCTTCTACCTGACGATGCGAACTGAATGCATGAATGGCAGCAAAGGCGATACCAGACAGCAAACATACACCTATAAAGGAAGCAGCGAGTTTGCGCCAATCAAAACGGGACTTCACTACCGGATGCTGTTCAGCAAACAATTGCCATTCCTTATCTACATCCAAATCTTTCTCCGTCGCTTCTTTATCAAAAGCCATACGCATCTCCATCATCGTGAGATAGGTCTGGCGAGACTCCTCATCTTGGAGAATCTCTTTCATCTGAGACTCAGAATAATGCTCTGGGTGCTCAATCATGTCGATTACTTGTGTTAACTTATCCATTGTTCTTGGGATTAAAATGTTCTTTTATTCGTTTGATACCTTGAGCAAGATGCTTATAGACGGCAGCCTCACTGATACCTAACTCTTCTGAGATTTCATGATAAGTGAGTTTCTGGCGATAATGCATATTGACCACGCGCCGGGTTTGGAGCGTCAATTCTTCATCTACAAAACGAAGCATCTGATCTGCCTTGCTCATCTCATGGTCTATCTCGCGAATGATTCGGTTTTCATCATGCACGATATCTACCGTATGGTCCACTTTAAGACCAGCCTTGACCTTTTCGTGAAAGGTCATCTTTCTGAGATAATTCAAACATCGGTTTCGAGTAAGAACGAGAAAGTAACCTTCCGTACTTTTAGGTGGAAGCCGAAGCTTTCCACTGAGCAAATCTGCAAAAATATCGCTCACCACATCCCTTGCGGTCTCTTCATCGCCTAGAATCATCCTCGAAACGAGAAACATCTTTGAATAATGCTGGCGAAAAAGTTGTTCTATCTTTTCCATTTCTATTTTTATCTGTATTGTTTATCCCAAGAACACATCAAGGTACAAAATTCCCAACCCATGAAGAAGAAAAAATATAAAAAGTTAGCGCATAACGGTTGACCACCGCATGCACATCACCTGTCATGCAAGCGCATATCAGCTGATATGCAAGCGCACAACAGCTGTTGTGCGACCAGAGATACTAGCTTTTCCAAAAACTTTAGCTGTCTTTTCCAACAATATATCAATAGCATACAAAAGAAAAAGAGGGTGCATCATAATCTTATGACACACCCTCCTTATTATATATGTGACTCTATTCTACTGATTAGTCCACGATAGGAGTATCTGCATAGTCGAGTACATTCTTTCTATTAGCTTGCATACGCTCGTACTCTTCCTTAGAGCCGACGATGAGCTTCTCCCACTGACGGAGACCAGTACCTGCAGGAATCAAGTGACCGCAGATTACATTCTCCTTCATACCCTCAAGGTAATCAACCTTACCACGGATAGCAGCCTCGTTCAAGACCTTAGTAGTTTCCTGGAAGGAAGCAGCACTCATGAAGCTCTTTGTACCAAGAGCAGCACGGGTGATACCCTGAAGAATCTGAGTAGAAGTAGCAGCTACTGCATCACGAACCTGTACAAGTTTCTTGTCACGACGCTTCAAGGCAGAGTTTTCATCACGCAATCTGCGTGCTGTGATAATCTGACCTGGCTTAAGTTCGGTGCTGTCGCCGGCATCGGTAACAACCTTCTTACCCCAGATACGATCATTTTCCTCAGCGAAGTCGAGCTTGTCAACCAACTCCTGCTCCAGGAATGTGGTATCACCTGGATCGTCGATACGAACCTTACGCATCATCTGACGTACCACAACCTCGAAGTGCTTATCGTTGATAGCCACACCCTGGAGACGGTAAACGTCCTGAATCTGGTTAACGATATACTCCTGAACAGCAGTAGGACCCATGATGGCGAGGATATCGCCAGGAGTTACACTACCATCAGAAAGAGGAGTACCAGCACGTACAGCATCATGCTCCTGTACCAGAATCTGCTTAGAGAGAGATACGAGATACTTCTTCTGATCACCAGTCTTAGATGTTACGATGATCTCACGGTTACCACGCTTTACCTTACCCATGGTTACCTCACCATCGATTTCTGATACGACAGCAGGGTTAGATGGGTTACGAGCCTCGAGAAGCTCGGTAACACGTGGAAGACCACCGGTGATATCACCAGCACCACCAACCGCACGAGGAATCTTAACCAACACCTCACCAGTCTTGATAGTCTGACCATCCTCAACAATGAGGTGACCACCTACAGGGAAGTTGTATGTACCAACTACCTCACCATTAGCATCGATAACATCACAAGAAGGAACCATCGCCTTATTCTTTGAATCAGTGATGATCTTCTCCTCCAAACCAGTGGTCTCATCGACCTCGGCACGGTAGGTCTGATCCTTCTGAACGTCATTGAACTTCAATGTACCTGCATACTGGCTGACGATAACGGCGTTGAATGGGTCCCAACGGGCAATCACAGTATCCTTTTCAACAACTTCACCTTCCTTATGATACAGAGAAGAACCGTAAGGAACATTCAATGTAGCAAGGATGATGTTTGTATTTGGATCAACGAAACGGATTTCGGCCAAGTGGCTTACTACCTTCTCGCACTTGATATCATTTCCTTCCTCATCTTCCTCGATGAAAGGAACAGTGCTCAATTCATCAAACTCGATACGAGACTTGTTCTTCGCAGCAATCTTAGCATTGGCAGCAGCGTTAGACGCAATACCACCGGCGTGGAATGTACGGAGAGTAAGCTGAGTACCAGGCTCACCAATAGCCTGAGCTGCGATGACACCGACAGCCTCACCAAGCTGAACCATGCGGGCTGTAGCCAAGTTACGACCGTAACACTTCATGCAGACACCCTTCTTGCTCTCACAGGTAAGTACGGAACGAATCTCAACGCTCTCGATAGGAGACTCATCGATTGCCTTAGCCTTTGGCTCAGTAATTTCCTCACCTGCCTTGACTATCAACTCACCTGTAGTTGGGTGGATAATGTCATGAACTGATACACGACCCAGGATACGCTCATAGAGTGAAGAAATAATCTCATCACCATTCTTCAATGCTGTACATACCAGACCGCGCAATGTACCACAATCCTCCTCAGTAATGATGACGTCATGAGAAACGTCAACAAGACGACGAGTCAGGTAACCAGCATCGGCAGTCTTCATAGCGGTATCCGCAAGACCCTTACGGGCACCATGAGAAGCGATAAAGTACTCCAACACTGACATACCCTCCTTAAAGTTAGAAAGGATAGGGTTCTCAATGATCTGCGCACCCTCTGCACCAGCCTTCTGAGGCTTAGCCATCAAACCACGCATACCTGACAACTGCTTAATCTGATCCTTAGAACCACGGGCTCCGGAATCAAGCATCATGTATACAGCGTTGAATCCCTGGTCAGCTTCAGTCATCTCCTTCATCAAGATGTTACCCAAATCGGTATTTACGTGAGTCCATGCATCGATAACCTGGTTGTAACGCTCCTTGTTGGTGATGAAACCCATGTTATAGTTGTTGGTGATTTCCTCAACCTCCTTGCGGCCACGCTCAACGATAGCCTCCTTCTCTGGTGGGATAATGATATCACCAAGGTTAAATGACAAACCTGCAACGTATGCCATACGATAACCCAAGTTCTTGATACCATCGAGGAATTCACATGCCTCAGCCATACCTACGGCCTTGATTACACTAGAAATCAAGCCACGGAGAGTCTTCTTGGAGATGACATCGTTGAAGAATCCTACCTCATCAGGGATGATACCATTCACAATAACACGACCTACAGAAGTCTCAACCATACGCTTCTGAATCTTACCGTCAACCAAGTCGTCAACGACAACCTTTACCAAAGCGTGGAGATCACAACGCCCCTCGTTACGGGCAATCAAAGCCTCCTCAGGACCGTAGAATGTCAATCCCTCGCCCTTTGCACCTGGACGAATCTTTGTAATATAGTAGAGACCAAGCACCATATCCTGAGAAGGAACGGTGATAGGTGCACCATTAGCAGGGTTCAGAATGTTATGGCTCTGGAGCATCAGAATCTGAGTCTCCAAGATAGCCTCATTGCTCAATGGAAGGTGAACAGCCATCTGGTCACCATCGAAGTCGGCGTTGAACGCTGTACATGCCAATGGGTGCAACTGGATAGCCTTACCCTCAATCATCTTAGGCTGGAAAGCCTGAATACCGAGACGGTGAAGTGTAGGGGCACGGTTCAACATAACCGGATGACCCTTCATCACGTTCTCGAGGATATCCCAGATAACAGGCTCGCGACGGTCAACAATCTTCTTGGCACTCTTAACAGTCTTGACAATACCACGCTCAATCAACTTGCGGATGATAAATGGTTTGTAAAGCTCAGCAGCCATCAACTTAGGAAGACCACACTCACCCATCTTCAACTCAGGACCTACAACGATTACCGAACGAGCAGAGTAGTCAACACGCTTACCCAACAAGTTCTGACGGAAACGACCCTGCTTACCCTTCAAAGAGTCAGAGAGAGACTTCAATGGACGATTGCTCTCACTCTTGACAGCAGAACTCTTGCGAGAGTTGTCGAACAAGCTGTCAACAGCCTCCTGCAACATACGCTTCTCGTTTCGGAGAATCACTTCAGGAGCCTTGATTTCAACCAATCTCTTCAAACGGTTGTTACGGATGATAACACGACGATAGAGGTCGTTCAAGTCTGATGTAGCGAAACGACCACCGTCCAGCGGTACCAATGGGCGAAGCTCTGGAGGAGTAACAGGAATAATCTTCATGATCATCCATTCAGGCTTGTTAATACCCTTGCTGGCACGGAAACCCTCTACTACCTGAAGACGCTTCAAAGCCTCAGTCTTACGCTGCTGGCTAGAATCGTTGTTAGCTCGGTCACGAAGTTCGTATGACAGATTGTCGAGGTCTACATCCTGAAGAAGCTCATAGATAGCCTCTGCACCCATCTTGGCAATGAACTTGTTAGGATCAGAATCATCCAAACGATCATTTTCCTCGCTGATCTGGTTGTCGATAATGTCGATATACTCATCTTCTGTCAGGAGATCGAGCTTATGAGAACCGTTTACTTCCAATCCATCAGCATCTGTCTTACCTTCCATCACACCAGGCTGGATAACTACATACTTCTCGTAGTAGATAACAGCATCAAGTTTCTTGGTTGGCATACCGAGGAGGTAACCAATCTTGTTAGGAAGAGAACGGAAATACCAGATGTGAGCTACAGGAACAACGAGTTCGATGTGACCAGAACGCTCACGACGAACCTTCTTCTCAGTAACCTCTACACCGCATCGGTCGCAGACGATTCCCTTGTAGCGGATGCGCTTGTACTTACCGCAGGCGCACTCATAGTCCTTGGTAGGACCAAAAATGCGCTCGCAGAAGAGACCATCACGCTCCGGCTTGTATGTTCGATAATTAATGGTTTCAGGCTTAGTAACCTCACCATACGAATTTTCCAGGATCTCCTCAGGAGAAGCGAGACCGATGGTAATCTTCGTAAAATTATTCTTTACCTTTGTATCTTTTTTGAAAGCCATGTTTCTATATCTTAATTAGGGGTTCTCAAAATTAATCCAGCTTGATGCTCAAGCCAAGGCCGCGAAGCTCATGGAGCAATACGTTGAGTGACTCTGGAATGCCAGGTGTTGGCATTGGATCACCCTTCACGATTGCCTCGTATGCCTTGCTACGTCCTACAACGTCATCTGACTTGATAGTCAGAATCTCCTGCAATACGTGGCTGGCACCGAAAGCCTCGATGGCCCAAACCTCCATCTCTCCGAATCGCTGACCACCAAACTGTGCCTTACCACCAAGTGGCTGCTGAGTAATCAGAGAGTAAGGACCGATGGAACGTGCGTGCATCTTATCCTCAACCATGTGACCCAACTTCAAGAAGTAAGTCATACCAACTGTAGCTGGCTGGTCGAACTGCTCACCTGTCTCACCATCATAGAGGTAAGTAGAACAGAAGCGAGGCAAACCAGCCTTATCTGTCCATTCAGAAAGGTCTTCCAGCTTAGCACCGTCAAAGATAGGAGTAGCGAACTTAACACCCAACTTCTTACCTGCAGCACCGAGGATACACTCAAAGATCTGACCAAGGTTCATTCGAGAAGGCACACCCAATGGGTTCAATACCATATCAACAGGACGACCGTCTGCCATGAATGGCATATCCTCAAGACGAACTACCTTAGAAACGATACCCTTATTACCGTGACGACCAGCAAGCTTATCACCTACCTGAATCTTACGCTTCTTAGCGATGTAAACCTTAGCCATCTGAAGAATTCCTGATGGAAGCTCATCACCGATAGTAATAGCAAACTTGCGACGCTTCAACTCAGCATCAAGCTGCTTGTACTTGCGGATATAGTTCATGATCAAACGCTGGATCAAACCATTGGTATGGTCATCATCTGTCCAACCATTAGACTGAACACCATCATACTCCAGGTTCTTCAAGGCAGTAGCAGTGAACTTGCTACCTTTGGTAATGATTTCAGCACCTGTATAATCCTTGACGCCCTCAGAAGTCTTTCCCTCTGTCAGAGTGAGCAACTTATCAACGAGGATATCCTTCAAGTCGTCTCCCTTTGCCTCGTACTCCTCATCAATCTTTGCAAGTATAATCTTATCCTGCTTCTTGGATTCACGAGTCTTCACTGCACGTGAGAACAACTTCTTGTCAATAACAACACCACTCAAAGATGGATTAGCCTTCAATGAAGAATCCTTCACATCACCAGCCTTGTCACCGAAGATAGCACGGAGCAACTTCTCTTCTGGTGAAGGATCGCTCTCACCCTTAGGTGAAATCTTACCAATCATGATATCGCCTGGTTCAATTCTAGCACCTACGCGAACGATACCATTATCATCGAGGTCCTTTGTAGCTTCTTCGCTTACGTTTGGAATATCGGAAGTAAATTCCTCTACACCACGCTTAGTCTCACGAACATCAAGAGAATACTCGTCTACGTGAACAGAAGTCAACACGTCATCGCGAACCATGCGCTCAGAGATAACGACGGCATCCTCATAGTTATAACCCTTCCAAGGGATATAAGCAACGAGCAAGTTACGACCCAAAGCCAACTCACCATTTTCAGTAGCATAACCCTCAGTCAGGATATCGCCAGCCTTCACACGTTGACCCTTATTGCAGATAGGACGCAAGTCGATGGTCATATTCTGGTTGGTACGACGGAACTTAGGAATACGATACTCCTTCAAAGCAGGCTCGAAGCTTACGAACTCATCATCCTCTGTACGATCGTAAAGAATACGGATGGTTGTAGCATCTACATATTCGATAACACCCTCGCCTTCTGCAGTAACCATAGTACGTGAATCTTCACAAACCTGCTTCTCAAGACCAGTACCTACGATAGGTGCATCATTGTGAAGCAATGGAACAGCCTGGCGCATCATGTTACATCCCATCAACGCACGGTGACCGTCATCATGCTCCAAGAATGGAATCAAACCTGCTGATACAGAAGCAATCTGCTGAGGTGACACGTCAACATAATCAACGTCTGCAGGAGGAACAACTGGGTAATCAGCATCCTGACGGCACTTAACAACGTCACGGATAAATTCACCTTCTTCTGTCAAAGGAGCATTACCCTGACCAATAATCTTAGCCTCTTCATCCTCAGCGGTCAAGAATACGACATCAGCATTATCCATGTCAACCTTGCTGTCGTTAACCTTACGGTAAGGAGTAACGATAAAGCCAAGGTCATTGATCTTTGCATACATACAGAGAGAAGAAATCAAACCGATGTTTGGACCTTCAGGACTCTCAATAGGACAAAGACGACCATAGTGAGTATAGTGTACGTCACGAACCTCGAAACCTGCACGCTCACGAGACAAACCACCAGGACCGAGGGCAGAAAGACGACGCTTGTGAGTTACCTCAGCCAATGGGTTGGTCTGGTCCATGAACTGAGACAATGGGTTTGTACCGAAGAATGAGTTGATAACACTAGAGATGGTCTTGGCATTGATCAAATCTGTTGGTGTAAACACCTCATTGTCACGAACGTTCATACGCTCACGGATTGTACGGCTCATACGTGCCAAACCGATAGAGAACTGGTTAGCCAACTGCTCGCCAACGGTACGAACACGACGGTTAGACAAGTGGTCGATATCATCAACTGTAGCACTTGAGTTGATGAGCTGAATCAAATATTTGATAATCTCGATGATATCGTCCTTCGTCAAAACGCGGACATCCATATCTGTATCGAGACCCAACTTCTTATTAATACGGTAGCGACCTACCTCACCCAAATCATAACGCTTGTCTGAGAAGAACAAGTTCTGGAATACTTCGCGTGCACTGGCATCATCAGCAGGATCAGCATTACGCAACTGACGATAAATGTAGTTGACTGCCTCTTTTTCAGAGTTACTTGGGTCCTTTGCCAATGTATTGAAGATGATGGTAAACTTGTTAGCAGCCTCTTCATTCTTGTGAAGAAGAACAGTAGAAGCACCACTCTCAACAATCTCCTCGATGTTATCGACAGTCAACTCGGTTTCACGTTCCATGATAACCTCGTTACGTTCGATAGATACAACTTCACCAGTATCCTCATCAACGAAGTCCTCATACCAACTCTTCAGGACACGTGCAGCAAGCTTGCGACCGATAGCAGCCTTCATATTCTTCTTGTTAACCTTAACCTCCTCAGCAAGGTCGAAAATCTGGAGAATATCCTTATCCTGCTCATAGCCGATAGCACGAAGCAAGGTAGTAACAGGCAACTTCTTCTTACGGTCGATGTAAGCATACATCACATTATTGATGTCAGTAGCAAACTCAATCCAGCTACCCTTGAAAGGAATGATACGGGCAGAATAGAGAAGAGTACCATTTGCATGAACACCCTGTCCAAAGAACACACCAGGTGAACGGTGCAACTGAGAAACAACAACACGCTCAGCACCATTGATGACGAATGTACCGTTAGAAGTCATGTAAGGGATAGTACCCAAGAATACATCTTGAATGAAAGTACCGAAATCCTCATGGTCAGGATCAGTACAATACAGTTTCATCTTAGCCTTCAAAGGTACGCTATATGTAAGACCGCGCTCCAAGCACTCATCAATAGAATAACGAGGAGGGTCAATATAGTAATCCAAGAACTCAAGAACGAAATTATTACGAGTATCGGTGATAGGGAAATTCTCAGAGAACACCTTATACAAACCGTCATTCTTGCGTTCCTCAGGCGGAGTATCCAACTGTAAGAAGTCCTTAAAAGACTTTAACTGCACATCGAGAAAATCCGGATATGGGTACGGATTATGGACGCTGGCAAAATTTACTCTGTTATCAACAATTTTTGTAGCCATTAGAAGTTATTAAATGGGGTTTTATTAACATGATAATAAAAGACACAAAAAGGTTAGGACTCGCCTACTAGGAGAATCCTAACCATTATGTAAGAGATGTAATTAATCTAATTACTTGAGCTCTACCTTAGCACCAGCCTCTTCGATAGCCTTCTTAAGGTTCTCAGCCTCGTCCTTAGATACACCCTCCTTGATTGTAGAAGGAGCACCGTCTACGAGATCCTTAGCCTCTTTCAAGCCGAGACCACAAGCCTCCTTAACAGCCTTTACTACCTGGAGCTTAGCGCCACCAACTTCAGCGAGAACTACGTCGAAAGAAGACTTCTCCTCAGCTGCAGCTGCACCACCAGCAGCAGGACCAGCAGCTACAGCTACAGCTGCAGCAGCAGGCTCAATTCCATACTCGTCCTTGAGGACTGTTGCCAACTCATTAACTTCCTTAACAGTAAGATTTACTAACTCTTCTGCAATAGCTTTGATATCTGCCATTTTATTCTAAATTTTTATTTGTTTATACTATTAAAATTGATAACATTGTGATTGATTACTCAGGACGCTCGCCCAATGTCTTAAGCACACCGTGAATAGTGTTGCTTCCTGATTGAAGAGCAGAAACAACGTTCTTTGCTGGAGACTGGAGCAAAGCAACAATCTCTGCGATAACCTCGCTCTTGCTCTTGATTGCTGAAAGTTCTGCGAGCTTGTCTGCACCAACATAAAATCCTTCCTCTGCATAAGCAGCCTTCAATGCTGGGATGCCTTCCTTCTCGTATTCCTTCAACAACTTAGCTGGTACATTAGCTACGTTAGTGAACATAACTGCTGTAGTACCCTTCAAGCTGCCATAAAGCTCAGAGAAATCGATGTCTGATGCCTCAAATGCCTTGTGAAGCAAGGTATTCTTAACAACAACCATCTTAATCTCACTCTTGAAACACTTGCGACGAAGATTGCTTGTCTTCTCTGCATCCAATCCTGTAACATCTACAAGATAGAAGTGAGGGAATTCCTGAAGCAACTGTCCAAGTTTGGTGATGATAGTATCTTTAACTTCTTTCTTCATTTTACAAAACTTTTAGAGTTATTCAACTGATTTAGGATCAATCTTGATACCCTTACTCATAGTGCTAGAAATAAAGATACTCTTGATATATGTACCTTTAGCAGCAGCAGGCTTCAACTTGATAACTGTATTGATGAACTCCTTAGCATTTCCGTAGATCTGCTCTGAGGTCATACTAACCTTACCGATTGAAGTGTGGATAATACCAGCCTTATCAACCTTAAAGTCAATCTTACCTTGCTTAACTTCCTTAACTGCCTTAGCAACATCCATAGTTACAGTGCCACTCTTAGGGTTTGGCATCAATCCACGAGGACCGAGAACACGACCCAAAGGACCAATCTTACCCATGCAAGATGGCATTGTGATGATGACATCAATATCTGTCCAACCACCCTTAATCTTCTCAACATATTCGTCGAGACCTACGTAGTCAGCGCCTGCTTCCTTAGCAGCAGCTTCCTGATCAGGAGTACAGAGAGCGAGCACGCGAGTAACCTTACCGGTACCGTTTGGCAATGAAACAACGCCACGAACCATCTGGTTAGCCTTACGTGGGTCAACACCTAAACGTACATCAATATCAAGAGATGCATCAAACTTGGTTGTGGTAATTTCCTTAACCAACTCTGCAGCCTCTTTCAAAGTGTACATCTTCCCTGCTTCAACCTTATCAGCTACTGATTTTTGATTTTTTGTCAGTTTACTCATTTTTCTAATTGAAGTTTTAAATTATTTACCAGGGAAGTCTCCCTTTACAGTAATACCCATACTTCTTGCAGTACCAGCGATGAGCTTCATAGCTGACTCTACAGTAAAGCAGTTCAAGTCCTTCATCTTATCCTCAGCGATTACCTTTACCTGATCCCAAGTAAGAGAAGCAACCTTCTGACGATTAGGCTGAGCAGAACCACTCTTGATCTTTGCAGCCTCTTTCAACTGTACAGCAGCAGGAGGAGTCTTGATAACGAAATCGAACGACTTGTCAGTGTAGTATGTAATAACAACTGGCAATACCTTACCTGCTTTGTCCTGGGTACGGGCGTTGAACTCCTTGCAGAATCCCATGATATTAATACCTTTAGAACCCAGAGCAGGTCCTACTGGAGGTGAAGGATTTGCAGCGCCACCTTTAATCTGTAATTTGATTAATCCAGCAACTTCTTTAGCCATTTTCTTGTTAATATTTAAAATTGAAACTTATAAAAGGATCTAAAATTCTCGTAACAGAATCCTATTCCTTTTCTACTTGCATAAAACCTAATTCCAACGGAGTTTTACGTCCGAAGATCTTAACCGTTACCTTCAGCTTATGTTTCTCCAAGTTAACCTCTTCGATAACACCACTGAATCCACTGAATGGACCTTCCATTACCTTAACAGTATCATTAACGAGATAAGGACAATCTAGATTCTCCTCAAATTCAGTCTCTTCTGCTGCTCCCAACATTCGATTGATCTCTCTCTGTGGGACAGGTGTAGGCTCATCCAATCCTCCAAGGAAACCAAGAACGTTAGGCATGAAACGCAGTGTATGCGCAACATCACCCTTCAGTTTAGCCTCCACAAAAACATAACCTGGAAGAGATACTTTTTCTTTAACGACTCTCTTACCATTACGCACAGCCGCATGCTTCTCAACTGGTATAAGCACCTGAGAAACATTTGCTGCAAGTAAGTCATTGTGCTTCATCTCAGCTTCGATGTATTCTTTCACCTTAGCCTCTTTACCGCTTACGGCCTTGAGCACATACCATTTATTTCCTGCGTCTGCCATTTCCTTTAAAAATTAACCTGGATAAACAACACCCATAAAGGCTTTGAATATAGAGTCCATCGCGAACACCACCAATGCAATGACTAGGGAAGCAGATAATACAACCATTGCACTATGAGTAAGTTCGGCACGTGATGGCCAAGTAGTCTTATGCGCAAGTTCATCGTAACATGCCTTGCAATAATTTACTATTTTATTCATATTATCTTCTATTTTGCACGGGTTGAAGGGCTCGAACCCTCGACACCTGGTTTTGGAGACCAGTGCTCTACCAACTGAGCTAAACCCGTAAGTTGACTTCCGCCTCCGCAGAAGCAGAAGTCATATATAGTAAGTCTAGATAATTCTAAAATTACTGAACATCGTCGAGAAGTGCTGTAATCTGACCAGAACCTACTGTACGACCACCCTCACGGATAGCGAAACGAAGACCCTCGTTCAAAGCAACCTTGTAGATCAACACTACCTCAATCTCTACGTTATCACCAGGCATTACCATCTCAACTCCCTCTGGAAGCTTGATTTCACCTGTACAGTCCATAGTACGGAGATAGAACTGAGGACGATACTTGTTACCGAATGGAGTATGACGTCCACCCTCTTCCTTCTTCAATACATAGATAGAAGCCTTGAAGTGATCGTGAGGAGTAATAGCACCTGGGTGTACAACTACCATACCACGCTTAACTTCTGCCTTGTCAATACCACGGAGAAGCAAACCTACGTTATCACCTGCCTCACCCTCAGCGAGTACCTTACGGAACATCTCAACACCAGTGATAACAGACTTCTTATCCTCACCAAGACCGAGCAACTGAACTTCGTCACCTACCTTGCAACGACCAGTCTCGATACGACCAGTAGCAACAGTACCACGACCTGTGATTGAGAATACGTCCTCGATAGGCATCAAGAATGGCTTGTCAACCTCACGCTCAGGCTCCTGAATCCACTCATCAACTACGTCCATCAAGTTCTCAACAGACTTAACCCACTTCTCTACACCGTTCAAAGCACCGAGAGCAGAACCGCGTACGATTGGAGTATCCTCCTCATAACCGTACTGTTCGAGGATCTCATGAAGCTCCATCTCAACGAGCTCAAGCATCTCCTCATCGTCAACCATATCACACTTGTTCAAGAAAACAACCAAGCGAGGAACGTTTACCTGACGTGCAAGAAGTACGTGCTCACGTGTCTGTGGCATAGGACCATCAGTAGCAGCACAAACCAAGATAGCACCATCCATCTGAGCAGCACCAGTAACCATGTTCTTTACATAGTCAGCGTGTCCAGGACAGTCAACGTGCGCATAGTGACGCTTTGCAGTCTCATACTCGATGTGAGCAGAGTTGATAGTGATACCACGCTCTTTCTCCTCAGGAGCATTATCAATCTGATCGAATGACTTAACTTCCTCAGTTGTACCGAGCTTCTCATTCAATACCTTAGAGATAGCAGCGGTCAGAGTAGTCTTACCATGGTCAACATGACCAATTGTACCAATGTTAACATGCGGTTTGGTACGCACGAATTCTTCTTTAGCCATAGCTTTTCTTTTTATTTATATAAATGAATAATCTGTTCCTCTACCATCCTAAAGCATCTAGAACGATAGAGCTGTAACTGAGAGTTGAACTCAGGACCTCTTCCTTACCAAGGAAGTGCTCTACCACTGAGCTATTACAGCAAGTTAATAAATTGAGCGGAAAACGGGGCTCAAACCCGCGACCCCCAGCTTGGAAGGCTAGTGCTCTATCAACTGAGCTATTTCCGCTTATCAAAGAAAGTGGGTAGTGATGGATTCGAACCACCGAAGGCATAGCCAGCAGATTTACAGTCTGCCCCATTTGGCCACTCTGGTAACTACCCATAAACTTTCCTTTCGAGCCTCTTGTCGGATTCGAACCAACGACCCCGAGATTACAAATCACGTGCTCTGGCCAACTGAGCTAAAGAGGCAATCTTTACAGCCGCAATACGGCTAAGTTTTCGACCTATCGGAAAACGGCTGCAAAGATACAACTATTTTTTGAATCCACAAAATTTTTTCGTGTTTTTTTTATCGATTCCTTGTTTTTTCTTTAAATTTGGTCAATTGAACCTTCATAGAATCCACTGCCTGGTCAACTCCCTCCTCAAAAGTATCGCATGTCTTCTCCACGAACAAATGGGTTCCTGGGACTGCAACATCGAGATGGACTTCCTTGTTAAGGGCAGTAGCAGGTTTTACGACCTTTAATTGCACCTCTACTTTCTGTATATCTTCATAAGTTTTCTCCAACTTGGCGATTTTCTTCTCGATAAACGCCTGTAACTTCTCAGTAGCGTCGAAATGAATCGACTGAATCTTAATTTCCATAGTGACCTCCAATTTTAAAAGGTTATGCCCTTGGATGGGCTTCATTATAAACTCGCTTTAACTGTTCGAACGTTGTATGCGTATAAATCTCCGTAGTAGAGAGCTTGGCATGTCCCAACAGTTTTTTCAAACTTTCAATACCAACATGATGATTCAACATTGCCGTAGCAAACGTATGTCTCAAGACATGTGGGCTTTTCTTTTTCAACGAGCAGACCCTCGAGAGGTTTTCCTTCACAATAGAGCGAACATTAGCAGTACTCATCCTCATCCCCTTTCTAGAAAGAAACAAAGCATCCGACTTTCGCTCCAAGCTAAGATTCCTTAGCCTTATATATCCTTGTAAAGTTTCACTAAGCTCGTCACCAAACGGAATGACACGCTGCTTATTTCCCTTTCCCGTGACCTTCAACTCTTTATTCAGAAAGTTGACATCCTCATCATTCAAGCCAACCAGTTCCGAGACTCGCATCCCAGTTTCATAGAACGTTATAATTAAGGTACGCGCACGTACACTATTATAATCAGTCCCCCACTGTTGCTTATCCAGCAAATCCTCCAACTCACTCTCTTTCAAGAATTGCGGCAGAGGTTTTTCTTTTTTCGGCCCTTGGACTTGATAAACAGGATCACTTCCCACATAATGCCTCGACAAGGCAAAACGATAAAAAGTCTTCAAAGCACTCAACCTTCTACAGACTGAAGTAGCCTTATTTCCCTCGTCAATCATCTGAGCCATCCAGTTACGGACGAGATCAGCATCAACGGTTTCCCAAGAGAAGGAATCAGACAAGTCCCTAGCAAACTTCTCGAAGTGTTTCAAATCATCCCGATAGCTTTCTACTGTCCTTTGCGACCTATTCAGTTCACACTCTAAGTATTCTAAGAACTTGTCAATATTCAGCATAAGGTTGCTCATTCTGTTATTCGGCAACGAAGTTACGAAAATTAATTCAAACTACCAAATTTTTTGAGGATTTTTTACTATTATTCCTCGTTTGCGCGCAACTGCTGTACGTAAATGGCGTGTTCCATCTTGAGACGCTTCAAAACAGATGGCTTGTCGTACTGCTGACGAGCACGCAACTCCTTAACAACACCTGTCTTTTCAAACTTTCTCTTAAACTTCTTGAGAGCTCTCTCGATGTTCTCACCGTCCTTAACTGGTACAATAATCATTTTTTTGCTTTTAATTTATAATGTTAAACTTATATTATTTCTTGCGTAATGGGCATGATGCCACAATTTGCGGGTGCAAAATTACATCTTATTTTTCAGATAACCAAGAATTTAGACGTTTTTTTTGTTTTAACGCCTTCATTTTATGGTTTTTGTGGCATTTTCCAGCCATTTTTTCTCCTCTTCATCAAGATAAGGAGCCAATTCTGCATACACCTTAGCATGATATTCATTGAGCCAAGCCAGCTCTTCCGGCATGAGCATTGTCAAATCAATTGGTGCTGTATCTATTGGACAAAGGGTTAGAGGTTCTATCTGTAAGAACTTACCGAATTCCGTTTTCATATAATCGGAAAGCAAGACTGTATTTTCGATACGTACTCCAAACTTTCCCGCCAGATAGAGTCCTGGTTCATCCGTCAAAGTCATGCCGGCACGTAATGGAGTCGGCATATACTCCATTCGGATTTGGTGAGGTCCTTCATGCACGCTCAGATAGGATCCAACACCGTGACCTGTACCATGCAGGAAATTGAATCCTTCTCTCCACATGCACTCTCGTCCCAAAGCATCGAGTTGAGTACCGGAAGCGCCATCAGGGAATTTAGCCAATTCCAACTGAATATGAGCCTTCAGTACCAACGTATAGATGTGTTTCATTTCCTCGGTAATCGGCCCGAGAGCAATGGTACGGGTAATATCAGTAGTGCCATCCTGATATTGTGCACCAGAATCAAGGAGCAGCAATCCCTCCGGCTTCAAAGGAATATCAGTTTCCGGCGTTGCCTCATAATGAACGATAGCTCCATGAGCCTGATATCCGGCAATTGTGTCAAATGAGATATCACGGAACAATTTCTGTTCTGCACGCAAAGCAGTCAACTTCTTATCGATTGAGATTTCGGTTTCCCCTCCAGCCTCAACAGCCGGAAGCAGCCATTTGAGGAATTTCACCATCGCCACACCGTCTTTCAACATCGCACTACGATATCCGGCAATCTCGGCCTCATTCTTCACAGCCTTCATTGCCGGTATTGGGGAAGAAGCTTGAACTATCTCCTGACATCTTACTGCTTTCCAAAGATAATAGCTGGTTTCGTTACCATCCAGGAGAATATTATATTCAGAATAAGCCTTCAGCCCCTCTTCCACCTTATTATATTTATATATAGAGACACTGTTG
Organism: Prevotella sp. SGI.167; assembly: GCF_050313615.1. Lineage (NCBI taxonomy): Bacteria > Pseudomonadati > Bacteroidota > Bacteroidia > Bacteroidales > Prevotellaceae > Prevotella > Prevotella sp. SGI.167. Next base: position 327,124 of record NZ_JBNPLT010000001.1, read on the forward strand.
GATTCCAGATATGCACGTATCTCGGAGCTGACTTTAGCTTCATCAACAAAAAGTGACACCTTGTCCGAAGCTATCAGGAGATAGCTGACAAACACAGGGACGCAATGCACATCAGTACCACGCAGATTCAGAGTCCAGGCGATATCATCCAGGGCAGAAACCAACATGCCATCAGCATGCTGAGCTCTTAAAGCCTGTCTGATACGCTTAATCTTAGAAGAAACATCCTCACCAGCAAATTCCATTGGCTGAATTTCTACAGGTTTCAAAGGAATGGAAGGACGATCTTTCCAAATTTCCTCCAACGGATCAAAATTGGTACGAACCGTGATGCCACCTGCTTTACGCAAATCAGCAATCAATCCAGAAGTTGAGGAATAGGAATTAACCCATCCGTCCAAACCCACTTCTGGAGAGTCTACATCCTGCAGCTCCTTCCCCAGCCATTCTGCAATCGAAAGAGTTCCCGGAATTTTCAATTTCATCAACTGAAACTCAGTACCTTTCAACTGTTCCTCAGCAGCAAGAAAATAGCGGGAGTCTGTCCACAACGCAGCAGAATGCATGGTCACGACTGCTGTTCCTGCAGAACCATCAAAGCCTGATATCCAAGCCCTACCCATCCAATGGTCAGCAACATACTCACTTTGATGAGCATCAGTACTAGGAAAAATGAACGCAGCAAGATGCTCACGCTTCATAACCTCCCTTAAACTTTCCAATCTTTGATTAATCATATTCATCGGCACACATTATTATAATTATGCATTTCGTTTATTACTACCATTCCTCTCTGGAAAGAGAAGAAAATATAGTATTTTGCTAATTAGAGATTACAAAGATACGAATTTTAAGAATTAATCACAAATTTAAGCGGAAATAAATGCACGTTTTACATTACTTTTTAGTAATTTTGCGGTCGGAAAGCCAAAAGAGCGAGATTTACGGTCTTTTTATCTGATGACAATCCAGCAAAACAAAAGTTGCAACACATTGCAACTCAGTAAGCAAGAAATTTATAAACATCTTAAATAAAATATTGTAGTTATGGAATTTTTAACAAATGACAAGCTCGTTATCGTCGGTGCAGGCGGTATGATTGGTTCAAACATGGTTCAGAGCGCTTTGATGCTCGGTCTTACTCCTAATATTTGTCTCTACGACATCTTCGAGCCAGGTGTTCACGGTGTTTTCGATGAGATTCAGCAGTGCGCATTCCCTGGTGTTAACGTTACTTATACAGTAAATCCAGAGGAAGCTTTCACTGGTGCTAAGTACATCATCTCTTCTGGTGGTGCTCCTCGTAAGGAGGGTATGACTCGTGAGGACCTTCTCAAGGGTAACTGCAAGATCGCTGCTGAGTTCGGTGACAATATCAAGAAGTACTGCCCAGAGGTTGAGCATGTAGTTGTTATCTTCAACCCAGCTGACGTTACAGCTTTGACAGCTCTTATCCACTCTGGTTTGAAGCCAAATCAGTTGACTTCACTCGCAGCTCTCGACTCTACTCGTTTGCAGCAGGCTTTGGCTCTCGAGTTCGGTGTACAGCAGGATAAGGTTACTGGCGCTCACACTTATGGTGGTCACGGCGAGCAGATGGCAGTATTTGCTTCTCAGGTTAAGGTTGACGGCAAGCCATTGGCAGAGATGGGTCTTTCTGACGAGCGTTGGGAGGAGATCAAGCACCACACAGTACAGGGTGGTTCTAACATCATCAAGCTCCGTGGCCGTTCTTCATTCCAGAGCCCAGCTTACAACGCAGTTAAGATGATCGAGGCTGCTATGGGTGGTGAGAAGTTCACATTGCCAGCAGGTTGCTATGTAAACTGCGACAAGTGCGGTTTCAAGAACGTAATGATGGCTATGCCTACTACTATCGACAAGACTGGTGTTCACTTCACAGAGCCTACAGGTACTGAGGAAGAGCTCGCTAGCCTCCAGAAGTCTTACGAGCACCTTTGCAAGATGCGCGATGAGATCGTAGAGCTTGGCATCGTACCTCCAGTAGCTGAGTGGAAAGAGATGAACCCTAACTTGTAATTCTCCACTTCGGATTTTTAGAAGTTAACTCGATAAGGGCTGAATCGTGAAAATGCTTCATGATTCAGCCTTTTTTGATTTCCATTTTTCCTGCCTTCAGCAACTTTATCCGCAAATACGCCATAAAGTTACACTTTTCAGTAAATCAGGTTATACGACTTTGGCATTATTTTTGTAATTTTGCAAACAGAAATAACAAATAAAAAAGGATAATAGAAAATTATGGAATTGATAAAGAACAAATCATTCGGAGGCGAGCGCCCTCTCTTCGGTGCTCACGATGTGCGTTTAGAAGATATTACGATTACAGATGGCGAATCGGGCATCAAGTGCTGCCAAAACATAGAATGCCACCATTCCAAGTTTTATGGCAAATACCCTTGGTGGCATGTGGATGGTTCCCTCATCACAGACTGCTACTTCGCCCCAGAAAGCCGTTCCGCCATCTGGTATAGTGATAATATGGTGATGAAAGACTGCACCATCGATGGTCCTAAGTTCTTCCGCGAAATGAAGAACCTGGAATTGGAGAACGTCAACATCACGGATGCAGACGAGACTTTCTGGAAGGTAGATGGACTGAAACTGAAGAACGTAAAGCTCCACGACGGCACCTATCCATTCATGTTTTCCAAGAACATCTATGTAGATGGACTGGAGAGCGATTCCAAGTATGTATTCCAATACTGCAGGAATGTGGAGATTCACAACGCAAAGATTACAACCAAGGACAGTTTCTGGGAATGCGAGAATGTAACCGTCTATGATTCGGAACTGAATGGTGAGTATCTGGCCTGGCACAGCAAGAACATCAAGTTCGTACGTTGCCACATCAACGGCGAGCAGCCTCTCTGCTACATGGACCATGTAACTCTGGAGGATTGCACCTTTGATAAGGAATGCGACCGTGCCTTCGAGGATTGCACCAACATCGATGCACAGATTAAGGGAAGTATCACCAATATCAAAAACCCTATCTCCGGAAGAATCGAGGCAGACGAAGTGGGAAGCGTAACATATACTGAGTTTGCCAAAGCGCCAAAGGGTGCATGTAAAATCACAGATAAATCGAAATAGTTTAAGAGGTAATTACAGAAATGACAACAATCAAGTAAATTACTTATTGTTCCCATAACTAATTATTCTTACACTTAACTGAAATCTCCGTTCATAGACACTGAACGGCCGTTCAAAAGCTTTGAATGTACGTTCAATGTCTTTGAACGGAGATTCAAAGTCTACGAACGAAGATTTCGATTAGGAGAAAAAGAGAATCATCCTATATAAATAAGAGATTTATCCTATATAGATAGAAGAAACAACATAGATAGAAAACAAATATGAAATACAATTTTGATGAAATCATCGAACGTCGTGGAACCAACTCATACAAATGGGATCTGGTGAAGGAAGACGGCGTTATTCCGATGTGGGTAGCAGATATGGACTTCCAGACTGCTCCCTGCATCATCGAAGCTCTGCAGAAGCGCGTAGCTCATGGAATCTTCGGCTATACCCTCGTACCTGATTCTTATTACGAGGCTATCATCAGCTGGTTCTCCCGCCGCCACCAGTGGAAGATAGAGAAAGACTGGATTCTCTATACTTCAGGCGTTGTACCAGCCATTTCTTGCTGTCTGAAAGCCATCTGCATGCCTGGCGAAAAGGTATTGGTACAGACACCTGTCTACAACTGCTTCTTCTCCTGCATCACAAACAGCGGCTGCGAAGTAGTAGAAAACGAACTGAAACGTGTGGGCAACTGCACTTATGAGATTGATTTCGAAGACTTCGAGCGCAAATGTGCCGACGAGAAGACCACAGCCTTCATCCTCTGCAATCCTCACAATCCAGCCGGAAGAGTATGGAAGAAAGAGGAACTGGAGCGAATGAACGACATCTGTCTCAGGCACGGTGTAAAGGTCATCGCAGATGAAATCCATTGCGAGCTCATCATGCCAGGCTATCAGTATACTCCATTTGCCAGCATCAGCGAGGCTTGCCGTGACAACTGCGTAGTATTGAATTCTCCATCAAAGTCATTCAATATTGCAGGACTTCAGATAGCCAACATTATCAGTCCGGATGCAACATTGCGCCGCCGCATCAACCGTGCCATCAACATCAACGAGGTTTGTGACGTAAACCCATTCGGCGTTATCGCTCTCCAGGCTGCCTACAACGAGGGTGAGGAATGGCTCGACGACCTGAACCAATATCTCTACGAGAACTATCAGGCAGTAAAGGAATTCTTCAATACCGAATTGCCACAAGTTCGCGTTACCCGCCTTGAAGGCACCTACCTGGTATGGCTCGATATCCTGCCATTCGAACTGTCAAGCGACGAGGCTTATGAGAAGCTGATGAATGATGGCAAGGTATTCGTCAACAGCGGTACGATGTATGGCAGAAAGGCTGGCCAGGGCTACCTGCGCCTCAACATCGCCTGTCCTCGCAAGACCCTGATGCAGGGCCTGATCCGCATAGCTCGGGTTCTCAGCCAGTATATGGATGAAGAGGATTTGAGCGGATGCCCTGCATAAAAGAGCGAAGAAAGAGAAAAGATTTCTAAATAAAATGTTTAAAACAAGATAATATGGAAAATGAAGTTTTGAAAGCCATTAAGGAGAGAAGAAGTATTCGTCGTTTCAAGGCAGACCAGATTACCGACGAAGAGTTGAAGACTGTATTGGAGGCCGGCACATGGGCAGCAACAGGTCATGGAACCCAGGAGCCATTCATCATAGCAGTTCAGAATCCTGAGATTTGCGCACAGCTTCGCAAGATGAACGCAGACATCATGGGTGTAGAGAGTGATCCATACTACGGAGCGCCAACCATCGTCATCGTCCTGGCTCCAGAAAGTAATGTGAACGGAGTAAAAGACGGCAGCCTCATCTTGGGCAATATGATGCTTGCAGCCCACTCTATCGGCCTTGCATCTTGCTGGATTAACCGTGAAGACGGCATGTTTGCATCAGAAGAAGGCAAGAAGTTGATGAAGGATTGGAATCTTCCTGAAGGTTTGATGGGAGTAGGAGCTCTGGCTTTAGGTTACGCATCTGCTCATCCTCATACCGTAAAGCCTCGCAAGGAGGATTACTACCGCATCATCAAATAAAAAAAAGCAAAAAAAACAATGCAAGCATGGAAGGAAACAAATAGAATTCTATGCCAAACATCAAAAAAAAGGTCTCATGATTTCAAAAACCATGAGACCTTTTATTTATATATAAGATTCTATATATTATATAATGTAACTAAAGTTTCCCACCCCAAAATAATGGGGTAAAAATAACTGTTTCTCAATAAAAAGTTGTATCTTTGTAATCGCTAAAGAAAAAAAACAACGATTTAAAGAGTAACTGTTATGGATGCAAAATTAAGACTCATGGGATGAATCATGTGGAATAGGGAATGCTGATAAAGCCGAAAATCATGTCTTATATTGCCAAATTGTCCATTGGGGCGATATGGCGAAAGTAGTATTCCAGTCAGCCAGCGTCCACTTCCAAATCTTCAGTTTTGCGCCTATCAGTGACTGCACCCCGCATTTCAGGCTTGCATTGAATGCGAATGTCGGATCACCTTTTGCCGGCACCGTGATGGAAGCATCGGCATCAAGTCCTAACCGCGGGCCGACAGCGATTTCCGGACCGGCGAAACCGTAGATCATCGCATCGCAAGAGACATAGAAGCCTATGCCTGTTCTCAAGTTCACGTTGCCCTTGATGACATCCATGGAAAACTTGTTCTCTATCTGCCTGTATTCACCATAGGCCTTCCATGAGCCCTCATAGAGGACACCGGCCTTGAGTTTATTCTCAAACCTATACGACAGGCCGGTGCTGAGGCTGCCTGTCAGCGTACCGTCAACCTTGAAAATGACACCAGGACTGAAAGTGATGCTCACGGGGACAATGCCAGCCATGAAGACCGCGGTATAGCCGGGAAAACTTATCAGCCGCTTGGTGAACTTGTCTTTTGGCAATGTAAGGCTCTTGCCAACATTCAAGTTCATTTCGGGCTTGAAAGCGAGTCCGCCATAGACACCGGCATCAAATTTCTTTAACGTTATGCCTTTCTTAAACGAGAAGCCGGTCTTTAATTGCAGCTTGGCGTTGACCTTTGCCTTAACGGGAACTTTCAGTCCGATGCTCGCATCCGCTTTTGAATCCAACTTGATGTTTGCTTTCAGCGTGACATCCTTATTGACAATAGCCCAGTCGATGTCAGACTTGTCCAGATCCTCTGCCGTTGCATAAGCATAGCCGTCCGTCCCGGAGGCCCGGGTGAACTGGCTGCGTGCAAGTGCCATGTCTTCCGTCACCTGCACGTCCTCTCCAGCGCCACCATTGTCGGTATAGAGGATAACTGCCGGATGGATGGTGTCTCCCTCCATATATCGGGCGGACATGTCTTCAACGGCATTGGTGCCACCGGCGCGCGTCCAGGCTTTTGCGGCTTGATGGTTGACATGGATTTTTGTATCGAAATTTATCTCCGCATCCTCCGGCAGTACGTCTGCCAACGAAGCGCTCTTGTCAACAGTGAGCACATAGCGGCCGTTATCCAGCATTTCAGATGTGACGCGCCGGATGTAAGGAAGGCTGTTCACTTTTTGCCATACCGCCATTGGTCTGCCAGAGAAGCGGGTGATGCCCATCTTGTCGGCCAATGCCTTGCTGACAGCAATCCGTGTGGTGTCGGCATTTAGGATAATGACATCATCGGATGCCGTGAAGTGGTGGTAGGTCAGTGAGATAGCGGATGAGTCAGCCGTCTCAGCCCCGCTGCCTCCCGGGGATGCTGCGTCGTCTGAGCAACCTGTTACAAAGAAGGCAGGGATTATCAGCATGATAGCTAGCCAATGAAAGCAATTGGCTTGCCTTAGTGCCGGAATAAGTTTGAATAAGGTCTTGTTCATCATGCCAGTGTTAAATTATTTTATCTTGAAGTTAAACGTCTTGCCATATTCGCGAAGAATGGACAGACGGAGCGTCTTTTCAGAAAGGTCGTAGAGGGCTGACCATTGGGTCTGCGACGTGAGTTCCTCGGTCGGAGGCTGTGAGACGGCCTGAAGCAGCGGCATGGCATCGGCCGCTTTCAGTACATAGTTGTTGGCACGCAGGGTGTTTCTCAGTGTATCATAACGCACCTTGCCGTGTTTTGATCCCCAGCCGTCGGTAGTGCCAACCATCGTCGGCGAGACATAGAAATTGGTGACACAGCGCAGGGTGTCGTTCCCTTTCAGCACCTCCATTACTCTCGGTGTGGTCTCGCCTTTGGAACGGGTATATTCCACAATGGCATAGTCGCCAGTGGCATCGGCCATGAAGTAGTGGTAGTTGCCGCGTCCGCTGCCGCGCATGTCCATATCGTAACTGCCCAGGAGCTGTATGGCCTCATTCACGGTTGAGGCCTTGTCGAGCAACATTCTTATAGCTGTCGTCGTACCAATGCGCGGCTTGCCTGTCTGCTGGTTGGTCTGGTTCTCGTTAAGTGACAGCACACCGATGGCAAAGCCGTCCTCATTGATGCCGTCGAGGGCGGCATAAGGCAGTCCCATCAAGAGTGAGAGATCAGTTGTTCCATCGGTATAGAACCCCTTGCCATAGCCTAAGTTCATGCCATCGACCATCGAAATGGACCGTTTCCCGCCAGCCGGTGCCGTATGCACTAAGATGGCCGCTATTGACTTGTAGCTCTTTCCGTCGGCAGTGGAATGACGGTAGTCGTAGTTGCGTCCCATCATGAAGTTGCCGCTTTGACGCTCAGGTGCAGCGAAGGCGCTACAGCCTGTGCCAAGAGAGACCTTTGCCTGACTTTTAGGAATACTGTCATAGAGCAGGTAGGCGATGTAGCTGAAGAGCTGGTTGGTTTGTGTGTAACCGGCCTTCAGTACGTCATCCAGTCTGTAATCGGCCGTATAGTCGATTTCGTACAGTCGGCCGGTCCCGTCAACATCCCTCATGGCATGCAGCATTGCCAGTTTGCCGTCGTCTTTGATGTAGGCTGCTGGATTGTGTGTGATGACGGTCGGAGCATCGTTGTCATCATTGCCGCACGAAGTTGTAAGGATTGCAATAATCACGCACGCTACTGACAACAAGTGGCGTGTGAGAATAGTGTTGGAGCATCTTTTCTTTAGCATTTGTTTCTTTGTCATATTTGTCATATTTGTGATATTTGTTAATATTCGCACCGGTTGGTGTCGGCAAAGATACGAAATGTTTAAGACATACGAAAGTCCAACCTCTGTGGAACAGAGATTTTTGTGCGTAGAACAAAAACTTGCTGTTAGCGCAATAGCTAAGTTTGCTGATAGAGCAAAAATTGTGGATAGCGCAACTTTGGCCTCAGCCATTTGCGATAGCCCTCTTTCGCCATTTGGACGGCGGACAGCCTTCTTTCGTCGTGAATATCTTCGTGAAATAGCTCAGCGAAAGAAACCCCGATGCCTCGGATATAGCGGCGACCGTCAGTTCCGGATGCTGCACCAACTGTTGTTTGGCGTAGGCAATGCGGAGTTCGGCAATCCATTCGCGGAATGACACGTGATAAACCATCTTGATGTATGATGAGAGGTAGGTGCGGTTGGTTACGAGTGTGGCTGCCAGTTCCTCAATGGTCAGCCCTTGACGGGTATAGCCGTCGGCAGTAATCCACTTGTCCAACCGCTCCTTGATGGTGGCGTGATAAGTTGGAAGGAGCGCATCATCATGTTCATTGCAGTTAAGCGTTTGGCTTGTTTCCTCCATCATCTCTTTCTCTAAAATACTTTCCACCTGTTCGTAAAAAAGCAGATAGTTCAGATAGGAGCAGTAAAGATAAATGTAGAAAGGAATGCTCGACAAAATCCAAAGGAAAACGAAGCGGTCGGGGAGGAAAGTGAGCAGTCCGCAGCCAACGCCATATATCAGCGCCCACCATGTGAAGATGGACATCCAGTGGATGTAGGCGCCGATGTCCTCTGAGTGCATGTCGTCGAACAGTCGCACGGCACGGCGGTATGTGAGGATGATGTTGCGTGAAAGACAGATGCCGTAGGCAATAAGCCAAAGTGCCATGAGTGCAATTGCGGCATGTTGCATTGTGCCCTTTGACACGCCCAACAACAGCACAATGGAGAGAAGAACGTAGGCCAGCCATCCAGCGATATGCATAAGGAACCGCCTCACTGTAAAGTAATGGGGCTTGAGCAGTACCATGAAAGCGCAGTTGAAGAGCCAGTAAGTAAGGTAATAGGTGGAGAGATTCATCATGATGGCTGCCTCTTTCCAAAGAAACCGGGGAGCCACAAATAAATGCACCGAATAATTGGCTGACAGTGCCAGCAGCGCTCCGGCCATGAGGCGACGCGACATGAGATAATTACTGAAGATGCGCTTGTCGGGTGTCTTTGCCAAAAGAAAATAGAAAGCAAAGAACAGCATCAGCACAAGAGCTATGCCGAGGGAATTGTCGTATAATGTGTAATTTGGAGAAATCATGATGTTGCGATAAATGTTGTTTGTCAATATCTGTATGGCGGAGTCAATTAGCAAGTGCAAATTTATGATTTATGCCTTAATTCCGCAACTAAGCGTGTAATTTGTTATTAACAAAAGTTTCCCTCCCAAAAATAATGGGGTGAAAATAACAGTTTCTCGATAAAAAGTTGTATCTTTGTAATCGCTAAAGAACAAAAACAACGATTTAAAGAGTAACTGTTGTGGATGCAAAATTAAGCAATTTTTCTGAGTTATCAAACATATTAAGTATTAAAAGTTCATAGCGAACCAATTTAATGGCACTTTTTACCCGTTTTGCCAAACAGCGTAATGCCGAGAACCCAAACGCCATCCGCTTTAACGAGTCTACGGAATCGAAACTGAAGGTTGCCGTTGACATGATAAAGAGAGCTTGGAGTCATAAGTGCCTGCGAGCCAAGTATGTTCTTTGTGACAGCTGGTTTACTTGTGAATATCTCATCGCCGAAGTTAGAAAGCTTGGCAAAGGAGCCTTGCATCTTGTAGGATTGGCGAAAATGGAAAAGAAGTGGCATAAAAAACTTTTTAGGTAACCGTTAAAATGCCCTGTTTATAGGGATTGATGGAACATTAAGGACTCAAAAATGCCCTATAAACTGGGATGGGAAACCTTAGTAATGTAATCCTTTTATACATTATAATTTAACCTTTGCCAAAACCTTACCGGTGGCACCCGAAAGACTCGCTACGAAGGCTCCAGCCTTATCACCAGCCTGCTTCAGGAAAGCCGCATCGTTCATCATGGAACTCATCAAGCCCTCGAAGTCCTCATAGGTATTGATTTCAAAACCGCCACCCGACTTCAGCAAGCCCTGAGCCTCCTGGAACTTCTTGTTGTTTGGACCAAAGATAACCGGCATATTCCATACAGCAGCCTCCAGGGTATTATGAATACCCACACCAAAACCGCCGCCGATATAAGCCACATCGCCATAGTTATACATGCTGCTCAGCAATCCGAAGCAATCGATAATCAGCACATCAGCCTTGGCTGCCTCCTCAGGAGTAGTCTGTGTATAGCGCACCACCTTCTTATCCTTCAAGAGAGAAAGAATCAGCTTCAGATGTTCCTCAGCAATCACATGAGGAGCAATCAGCAGTCGCCAATCCTTATGCTCATTGAAGAAACGGATAAAGATTTCCTCATCTGGAGGCCAGGAGCTACCAGCTACGAATACCTGATAGTCAGGATGAGATGCTTTCTCAGAAGACGCAGCAGAATCAGAACCAGCCATCCCACTTCTGAAAGCTTCGCAGATAGGCAAGTGCTTTGCCGCCTGCTTAATCTGGAGCACACGGTCGAAACGGGTATCTCCTACCACATCCACATCAGTGATTCCGATGCTTTCAAGCAATCGCTTGCTTTCCTCATTCTGAACAAAGAAACGGGTAAAGCACTTCAACACACCAGCATAACTCCTGCCATACCACTTGAAGAACACCTGATCCTCACGGAAAATACTGCTCACACTATAGGTAGGAATATTGCGATGCTTCAGGATATGAAGAAAATTAGACCAGAACTCATACTTGATGAAGAAAGCCATCACAGGACGTACAAGGCGGAGGAAACGAATGGCATTCAGACGGGTATCTACTGGCATATAACAGATGATGTCTGCACCCTCATAGTTCTTGCGCACCTCATAACCTGAAGGAGAATAGAAGGTAAGCAAAATCTTATACTGCGGATATTCCTTGCGGATGCGTTCCATCAAAGGACGTCCCTGTTCAAACTCGCCGAGCGAAGCCGCATGAAACCAAATGTACTTAGCTGTAGGATCCACCTTCTGCTTCAATATCTTGAAAGCCTCACGTTCGCCACGCCACATCTTGCGCACCTTTTCATTAAACAAGCTGGCTATGGCTATGCCCCAAAGGACGAAATAGATTACGATATTATAGATCATGATATTTCTTTATATTGGTTACTATCTATAAATACGTGAACTCTCTGAGGAAAATGCCGCCACATGTGCAGAACATATTTCCCCAGAGAGATATTTATATCTGTGAATTAACCCAAAACTTCGATAGCCTTGCGAAGACGACGCAATGTCTCCTCCTTACCGAGGAAGGCAGAGATGTCGAACATTCCTGGGCCCTTACCCTCACCCACAAGAGTCAGGCGGAAGGCGTTCATCACATCACCGAGCTTATAGCCCTTGTCCTCTACCCATTTCATCACGATAGGCTCCTGACCCTCGATTGAGAAATCCTCAATACCCTCGAGTACCTCAGCGAGTTCGGTCATCTGCTGTGCAGAATACTCCTTCCAGCGCTTCTTGGCTGTCTTTGCATCATACTCTGTAGGAGGAATGAAGAAGAATGAGCACAATGGCCACAACTCATAGACGAAGTTCACACGGTCCTTCATCATGTGTACCACCTGCTTTACGCGGTCCAGAGTCTCCTCTACACCATTGTTTGCCACAATAGGTGCAAAGAGATTGGCAATCTCATCGTCACTCTTCATGAGGATATACTCATGGTTGAACCAGATGCCCTTCTTGAAGTCAAACTTGGCACCAGCCTTAGAGCAACGGGAGATATCGAATGCCTTCACCAACTCATCGAGAGAGAAGATTTCCTGCTCTGTACCAGGATTCCAGCCTAGGAGCGCCAGGAAGTTGACTACAGCCTCTGGGAAGTAGCCACTCTCACGATAACCAGAAGAAACCTCACCCGTCTTAGGGTCATGCCACTCCAATGGGAATACAGGGAAACCAAGGCGATCGCCATCACGCTTAGAGAGCTTACCCTTACCCTCTGGCTTGAGGAGCAAAGGCAGGTGGGCGAAGCGAGGCATAGTATCCTCCCAACCGAAAGCCTGATAAAGGAGAACGTGCAATGGAGCACTAGGCAACCACTCCTCACCACGAATCACGTGAGAGATTTCCATCAAGTGGTCGTCCACGATATTTGCCAGGTGATAAGTAGGCAATTCATCAGCACTCTTATAAAGCACCTTGTCATCCAGGATATCGCTCATCACCTTCACATCGCCACGAATCATATCGTTCACGTGAATCTCCTGACCCGGTTCAATCTTGAAGCGTACAGTATATTGCTTACCATCTGAGATGAGCTGATCTACCTCCTCCTTGGAAAGGGTAAGAGAGTTGCGCATCTGCATACGGGTATGAGCATCATACTGGAAGTTCTGAATCTCGGCACGCTTTGCCTCCAACTCCTCTGGAGTATCAAAAGCGATGTAAGCCTTGCCGTTGTCCAGGAGCTGCTGCACATACTTCTTATAGATGTCGCGACGCTCACTCTGGCGATAAGGACCATGCTCACCACCGAAGCTCACACCCTCGTCAAACTGGATGCCGAGCCATTTGAAAGATTCCAGGATATACTCCTCAGCTCCAGGAACGAAACGATGAGAGTCAGTATCCTCAATACGGAACACAAGCTCACCACCATGCTGGCGAGCAAACAAATAATTATAGAGGGCGGTACGAACACCACCAATGTGCAATGCACCTGTAGGACTTGGGGCGAAACGCACCCTTACTTTTCTATCTGTCATGTCTTATTTTATAGCTTATTTCAAATTTTTCTGCAAATTTACATCTTTTTTTGCGATTATAATAGTTTTTTTTCGTATTTTCGCACTGTAAATAGAATAATTAGACGAAAATGAGCATATTCAACAACCCAGAACACAATTATTGGCGTAATTTTGCCACAAAAGCAGTTCTTATCTGCGTAACCGTTGCCATCATTGTTTGGTTCTTGCCACACAATGAAGGAAGACAGTATCGGTATGATGTAGGAAAGCCTTGGATGTACGGTTCCGTCATCGCAAAATTTGATTTTCCTATTTACAAGACAGATGAATCTATCAAGCATGAGCAAGACTCTTTGCTGAAACAGTTTCTGCCTTATTATACCGTCAATCCTAATACGGAAAATGTACAGGTGCACCGGTTCCGACACGACTTCAGCCAGGGCATTCCCGGACTGCCTAAAGAGTATGTTGAGCTCATAGCCCAGCAGCTGCACAAAATCTATCAAACCGGAATCATCAATACCCCGGAATACAACCGTATCTATAAAGACTCCACGAGCATGATTCGCATCATCAGCGGAAAGAATGTCCGTAGCGTCCCTATCGGCAGTTTCTATTCTACCATTGCTGCCTACGAGCGAATATTCTTCGACGAAAGGATAGCCGCACAGCGCCAGATTCTGTCACGCTGCAACCTTAATAATTATATCGAGGCAAACCTCATTTACGACAAAGAACGAAGTGAAACCGAGAAGAATGATATGCTCAGCAGTATTCCGCTCGCCAGTGGCATGGTGATGAGCGGTCAGAAAATCATAGACCGTGGTGAAGTGATTACCGACAACACCTACCGTGTGCTTTGTTCTTTTGACAAAGAGATGAAGCGCCGCAGTTCTACAGCAGACGAAATCACGACAACCATCATCGGTCAGATTCTTTTCGTCTTCATCCTGGTCATCATGTTCACCAGCTACCTCAGCCTGTTCCGGAAAGACTATTTCGACAAGCCCCGCAGTATCACCATGCTCTATGCGATGATAACGCTGTTCCCTATTTTTGTTTCACTCATCATGAGTCATAACTTCTTCAGCGTTTATATCATCCCATTTGCCATGACACCAATATTCGTGCGCGTCTTCATGGATTCGCGTACAGCATTCATCACCCATGTCACGATGATACTTATCTGTGCGGCAGCCGTAAAATACCAGTACGAGTTTATCATCGTACAGTTGGCTTCCGGTCTGGTTGCCATCTATACGTTACGCGAACTTTCCAAGCGTTCTCAGATATTCATCACAGCCTTGCTGGTTGCCCTTGCCAGTGGCGTGGTATACTTTGCACTTCAGCTGATGCAGGATAATCAGGTGTTCAATATCGATCGCAATATGTACACCTATTTTACCATCAACGGTATTTTCCTCCTGTTGTCTTACCCGCTGATGTATATCATCGAAAAGATGTTCGGATTCACCTCCAACGTGACGCTCTTCGAGTTGTCAAACACCAACAAGGGACTGCTCCGCAATCTGAGTGAGATAGCACCGGGTACCTTCCAGCATTCCATCACCGTAGGTAACCTGGCTGCAGAAATCGCCAACCGCATCGAGGCAAACAGTCTGCTGGTACGTACAGGAGCCCTCTATCACGATATCGGAAAAATGACCAACCCGGTTTTCTTTACCGAAAATCAGGCTGGCGTAAATCCACACGACCAGCTGAGTGACCTGGAAAGTGCACAAATCATCATCAATCACGTATACGAAGGCTTGAAGATGGCAGAGAAGGTTGGCTTACCGGGCATCATCAAAGACTTCATTACTACGCATCATGGCATGGGAATCACCAAATTTTTCTATGTCAACTATTGCAATGCCCATCCTACAGAGGTGGTTGATAAATCCCTATTCCAGTATCCGGGTCCTAACCCTTTCACCCGTGAACAGGCGATATTGATGATGGCAGATACTGTAGAAGCTGCCTCCCGTTCAATGCATGAATATACCGAGGAAAGCATCAGCAACCTGGTGAACAAGTTGATTGATGGTCAGGTAGCTGATGGTTTCTTCAAGGAATGTCCGATTACATTCCGCGATATAGCCCTTGCCAAACAGGTTCTTATCGAACGTTTGAAGGCAATTTACCACACTCGCATCTCCTATCCTCATTTAAATGGAGATGCCAAGAGTGCAACAACAGCCAAGGCATAGAAAACGCCATGTAAGGCAATCCCCCAAAACGGCAACAATGAGCCCATTATTTTGCACACAAATTAACTTCTGTGCAGATTAATGGGCTTTTTGCGTTAATATACTTTAAATAAACACGCCAAACGACAGTAAAATAGAACATTCTTGTTACCTTTGCGGACGTTTTTGTTTAAAATAATTAAAATGAAGAAACTAAAATTAGTTAGTCTTGCCATTGCGATGGCTTCAGCAGCCCCTTCTTTTGCAGGTGGTTTGCTCACTAACACCAATCAACATGTAGCATTCAACAGAATGATGAGCCGTGAGGCTTCTATTGGTATCGACGGTGTTTATTACAATCCAGCAGGAGTTGTATTCATGGGTGAAGGAAAGCATCTTGCCATCAACTGGCAGTTGGCTTACCAGACACGTAGCATTGAGAATGATTATGCATTGTTCACAAACAATGTGAACAATCCTATTACTCCTCGTACATTCAAGGGCAAGGCTTTTGCACCTGTTATCCCTTCTTTCCAGTATGCTTATAATAAAGGTAGATGGTCTCTCCAGGCTGGCTTCGCCCTCACCGGTGGTGGCGGTAAGTGTACTTTTGATAATGGATTGGGCTCTTTCGAGAAAATCGTAGCTGAGACTGCAATGGCTGCTTGCGGTTTGGCAAGAACTGTTGACAACGTATTGGGCAATACACTTGGACAGCCAGGAATGCAAATGTTTACAACCGACCAAGCTTTCGGTCAGAAAGGCGAATATAGTTACAATAGCTATATGCATGGTCGTCAGTACTATTACGGTCTCTCTGTAGGTGCTGCATACAAATTCAGCGACAATTTCAGCGCATTTGCAGGCGTACGTGGTGTCTATGCTTCAACAAACTACTATGGATATGTTGAAAACATCAAGGTAGGCAACATGCCTCTGTACAAGGTTCTCGACCCTAACAAGGAAAATGCAGCCAACATTGAATTGAGCTGTGACCAGAGCGGCATCGGCTTTACTCCTATCATCGGTGTAGACTTCAAGACAGGCAAGTGGAACTTCTCTGCAAAATATGAGTTCAAGACTCGCATACGTTTGAAGAACAAGGCTGTAAATCAGGCTCCTAGTATCAGTGCTCTCCCAGACAACTTGTCCAGACAGATGGTTGAAACATTGACTCAGGTGTTCACAAATAAGGGGATGACTCCAGAGAATGCTCAAGCTGTAGCAGCAAATACTACTCAAGCTGTTTTGACTAACGATGATGTAGTAAAGACAATGGCTGGCTTGAAGACCGAGTTCGACGCCAAGCTCGAAGAGGCTATCGGCGAATACGAAGATGGCAAGAAGATTGCTGGTGATATGCCTGCTTATCTGGCACTCGGTGTTGGCTACAGTCCAGTAAATACAGTAAGAGTAAACGTAGGTTTCCACTGGTTCGATGACAAGCACGCTACATCTTACAACAACCGACAGGAGAAGTTAAAGCGTGGTACATTGGAGTACAACGCAGGTGTCGAGGTAGACGTAAACAAGAAGATTACCTTGAGTACTGGCTGGCAGAATACCAACTATGGTTTGCCTGATGAGAACCTTGACACCCCAACTTCAAAAAGATACATGGACGACAAATCGTTCGTTGTCAGCTCCAACTCTGCTGCCATCGGTGGTGTCTACCACATCAATAAGAAGATGGATTTGAACGTGGCTTATTTCCATACCTTCTATCAGCACAAGAAGACTTCAGAGAATGTCCAGCTCACAGCCCAGAAGAACTTCAGCTACAACTCTGACTATACTCGTAACAACAATGTGTTTGCAGTTGGTCTCGACATCAATTTCTAAAAAGAATTCACTTTCTTTTCATAAGAAAACACATAACTACAATTATAAAGGCTATCCCGCAGCAGGCAGGATAGCCTTTTCAATTATAGCGGATCTACATCATAGTAGATTTGCAAAGCTCCATATCTCGGATCTTTCAGCATCATGTTCTGGGCATACTTCAAGTATTCCCTTACCTTCATCTGGTCGATTCCATTCTCCAACTTGATGACTAACTTGCGGATATTCATGGTCTTTACCCTTGCTACGGCTGGCTTATCCGGACCTAGCACACGCTCACCAAACCATCCTCTTAAGGTTTTGCCCAGTTCAAAACTAGCCTGCTGACATATCTTTTCATGCTTATGTTTCAGGAACACGTTGATAAGATGAAAAAAAGGCGGATAATGAAACATCTTTCTCTCTTCCAGGATTCCCTTGAACAATCCCTCGTAATCATTATGCACCACCTGTCCGATAACTGACAAGGTAGGATTCTTGGTTTGCAGGATTACCAGTCCCCGCTTTCCCTTTCTTCCTGCTCTTCCACTCACCTGTGCCATCATCATAAAAGCATGCTCATAAGCACGGAAATCAGGATAGCTGAGCATCGAATCAGCATTCAGGATACCCACCACACTCACTTTATCGAAATCCAAGCCCTTCGAAATCATCTGCGTACCTATCAGAAGGTTCGTCTTTCCCGAAGAGAAATCGGATATCAGTCGCTCATAGGCATTTCGGGTACGGGTTGTATCTAAGTCCATTCGGGCGATACGGGCTTCGGGGAAGATTTCTGCTATCTGGTCTTCGATGCGTTCCGTTCCTATTCCCCTGCCCATCAACTCGGTACTTCCACAGTTCGGACATTCCGTTGGTACAGGATAGGTATAGCCGCAATAATGACAGGTCAGGAGATTGATACTCTTATGCAACGTAAGCGATACGTCACAGTTCTTGCATTTTGGTACCCATCCGCACACCTTGCATTCTATCATCGGAGCAAATCCTCTTCGGTTTTGGAAGAGGATGGCTTGCTCTCCATTCTTCAATGCCTGTCTTACTGCCGCCAGAAGTTGAGGAGAATAAGCTCCTGTCATCATCTTGCGATGGCGCAGATCTTTCACATCCACCACTTGTATCTCTGGCAGTTGGATGTCCTTATATCTTGTTTTCAGTTCTACCAGTCCGTATTTCCCCTGCTGCGCATTATAATAACTCTCCATGGAAGGAGTAGCTGTTCCCAGCAGAACCTTGGCGTCAGCATACATATTAGCCAGCATGATGGCTGCACTGCGGGCATGATAGCGTGGAGCCGGATCCTGCTGCTTGAAGGATGTCTCGTGCTCTTCGTCTATGATGACAAGTCCCAGCCTTTGGAAAGGCAGGAAGACGGCACTTCTCGCTCCCAATATCACGTCATAAGGCTTGCCAGACAACTGCTTTTGCCAGATTTCCACACGTTCAGCATCACTGTATTTCGAGTGATAGATACCCAGACGGTCACCGAAGACCTTGTGCAATCGCTCCATAATCTGTACGGTTAGGGCGATTTCCGGCAACAGATAAAGCACCTGTTTGTGCTCTTCGATGGCTTTTCTGATGAGATGGATGTAGATTTCCGTCTTTCCACTGGAAGTAACACCATGCAGAAGTACCACGTTTTTCTTCATCATCTGCATCAGTATCTGATTATAGGCATCCTGCTGCGCCATGGACAAGGGTTTGATCAAATCCAGATGCGCCTCACCCGAAGTATTCAATCTGCCCACTTCCAACTCGTAAGTAAAGAGAATGCCACGGTCGATAAGCGCCTTCACGACAGCCGCCGTACAGTGGGCTTCGTTCATCAGCTCTTCCTTCGTTACCTTCCTGATACCTTCCCGTGGAGTATCTCCCTCCAGACTATCCCAATGAGAAAGGGTGAGGAAGGTGGTAAGAGCCTTCGACTGCTTCAACGCACGCTGCACCATATTGAGAGCCACATGCAGCGCCTGCTCATTCCGGAATCCACTTGCCAGTTCCACATAGAGTTCCATCTTAGGCTTGAATTTCTCGGTAGATTTCATTCCCGAAGGCATGGCAGCATTATATACATCTCCCAGTGAAGACATATAGTAACTGCTGATCCATTGCCAGAGCCGGTATTGCTGCGGCAGAAGAGAAGGACATTCATCCAGCACCGCATCTATCGGCTTGCAGTCGAAGTTGGGCTTCTCGGAATGAACATCCGCAACCATGGCAATATACTTCTTGCTTTTGCCTAAGGGCACCAGCACTCGCATACCGGGCACGACCTTTTCTTCCATCCCTGCAGGGATAGAATAAGTAAAGGTTCCGTCGAGCGGAAGGGGTAATATCACATCTACGTATCTCATATCTTTATCTTCTGAAACGATGGGATGCTCCACTTAGGAGCATTCGTTTTGCAAAGTTAGCAAAAAAAAAGCAGATATCCATCATTGGATACCTGCTTTTAAATATTTTAATAGGTATAGACCTCTTCCTGTCTTTGGTTAGAACCAGTAACCCAAGGCAATCTGCCAGGAATTGTTGTGGCTCTTGTCCTTACCGGCATTAGCAGCTGCATCAAGTGCTTTAGAAAGACTGGCATCAGCAGACTTGCCGCAAGCGATGTTGTAGTTTGCTGAAACCTGAAGATGATTCAACAAGGTTACACCGGCACCTACGTTTACACTGAAGTTAGACTTCTTCAAAGAATAGCTGCTTGATTCATTCCACTTGAAGTTTTTGTCACCAACGTTGATGCCCCACTGTGGACCAGCAAAGAGGAAAATATTAGCCAAACTGCTCAAGCCGAATCCGTAACGCACGTTCACAGGAATGTTGATGGACTGCTGCTTCACGTTAACCTTACCAAGTTCACCTTCAGTACCGGTATACTTGACATCAGCTTCTTTCTGGTCGTACAAAGCTGCAGCATCGAAACTCAATCCAACGATAGGCACAGTAACCTTCACCATTGGACCAACAAAGAAGCCTGTCTTGTTGGAAGCATCGAAAACTTCCTCGCTAAAAGACATGCTTGTCACATTCAAACCACCCTTCAAACCGAACTTGATTTGGGCATTTGCATTTGCGGCAAACAGCATGACTGCCACCAGGAATACAATTGATAAAACTTTTTTCATTTTCTCTTTTTTATTTATTCTGTTAATAAAAAACATTCTTATCCTCATTTTTAATGGCGTTCACGACGAACCGTTACACGTGCAGAACCATTAGAAGAGGAACTACTCTTCTGACGGCGAGTCTTGACAGAAGCTGACTTGGAAGCTCTCACAGAAGAACTGCCACCAGCTCTACGGTTCTTCACCTTAGCCTTTCCCTTCACCGCATTGGCTGCATTGGCAATGCTGTCGAGTGAATCCTTCTTAGCCTGATCGCCCCATACATTCTTTTCGAAAGCAGCCAATTCTGCTTCTATGCGCTTCTGTTCCTTTGCCATTGCAGAATCATTAGGACAGTATTGCGCCAAAGTCTTACCCAACATATTATTGGTCTTGTAAATCTTTCCCTTATATTGGGTACGTATAAAATAATCATCCACGCTCATCACCGCAGCATTGTTCAGATTGCTGGTCATCATCTGCTGCTTGGCAAGGAAAGGAGCCAGATCATCATATTTCACCCAGAAGAGAGGATACTTGGTACCACCATCTCCGAAGTCGTCATCACGTGTCATGATAGGACAAAGTGCCAGCACCTTGGTATGGAAAGTAGCCGAACGCTGGTCGTAATAGGTAGACTCCTTGATATAATAGGTTTTCACCTCACTGGAAGGAATATCACTGTTATCCAACTTGATTCTACCGTTATTCTGCTTTTCATAATAGATATGGTAGTTGTCCAGGAAAGCCAACGGCTGCACACGGTCGACAGCAGCAAAACTCTCGTTTCCATCCATACGATACTGATAGACGTTAATCTTGCCCGTCATCATCAGTCTGAATATTGATGTAAAGAGATTCATCTGGTTACCAATTGGCTCTACCGGATAATACAATCCTGCATTGGCATCCTCATTGAGATCCAACTCACGGTAGATATCTCTTCTCCATACCACATCCTCATCCATTGGGGCTGCAGTAGGAAAGGAAATCTGCGCACGGGTAGTCATGTTGTTGGCATTAGACTGCTGAGCCTTCTGCTGTGCCTGCTGTCTGCGAGCCTGAGGCTGAGCTATAATACCCTGCGTCATTCCCAAGAGCATGATTATGAATAATATCTTTTTCATTACTTTATACTTTGAAAATTGAACTTACTTCACGATTACTTCCATCGCAGCCGGCAGTTTTCGGGTAATCCCGTCAGGACCTACAGCCTTGATATGAGAAATATAGAAGCGTCGGTTTCTTGACAGCTTTCTGAACTCTTCGCGCTGTCGTTCAGAGAAGTTGGAACCGGCTGAAGCCAGCGGGATAGCATTTCCCATATTGTCAAAGAAAACGGTCTCGAAGCCCAACACCTTGAATGGAATATCGAGAAGTCCGTCATCAATGGCAGCATGAATGGTTGTTGCACCCATCAGAGCACCTTTCGATAGGGCACCACCTTTGAATCTATCTGTTCCCATCGCAATATAGGCGGTTGGATCAGGAAGTTTTCTCACATGGAAAACGAATGGAGGCAGACTTCTCACCTGTCCCTTATCGCGGGCTGTCACATGGATGGTAACATCCTTACCCACCGCTGAAGGTGTAGCTACGAAATGACCATTGCCCTTAGCTACGAAAGAACCGCCTGTCATGGTTGCTGAAATGGCATTTGCCGGAACACCAGGTACGCTGATACTGATAGGATTGGCATAGCCTGCATAGAGCACGTTCATCAGGTCGGCAGCAACGGTAGCTGTATTAGGAACTGGCAATACGGTATATTTCTGACTGAAGTTACGACGGATTTCCTCGCCATCCTTACCTTTCATCAGGATATAACCACTAAACCGGTGTTCTCCTACCCCACCAGCAGTAAAGCTATATCTACCATCAGCAGCCTGAAGCCGACTGCCATTGACATAAATTTCAGGTCGCTGGGTACTATCCACAGCCGCCATCACCACATGTGAATTGAAACGCTCACCAGCATACAGGGTTGTCTTTTCAGGAATCACGAAGGCATCCATTTCGCTTACATTCAGTTCTACGAGTTTCACATCCTCCTTCTTCTCGTCGCCCTTTCTCGGCTCATCCAGCAAACTTCTCTTCACCTTCTCCACCAACGACTTTCCCTTGACACCGAGTTCCTCTTCTGTAGGAGTATTCAGTGCCAACATAGCCATCAAGACGACATACATTAGATTGATCATCTTCTGGCGTGGTGATATCGGTCTTTTCTTTATTGCCATTTATTTTTCTTTTAAGTTTGCGGTCATCGCTGCAATCATACGTGCATAAATGCTGTTCAGTTGCTCTATCTGCTGAGCCATCTTCCGGGTCTGTTCATTGATCTGATCGATGGTACCAATCTGCTGACTGGCACTTTTCAACTGCATCTCATAAACCTTGGTAATACCGGTAAGCGTGCGGTTCAGGTTTTCCATCTCCTCGCTGTCACGAGTCAGACGGGAGCTCTGCTCATTAACCTTGCCAAGGGTATCTACCAGATTCTTCAGTTCATCCACATAGCTGCTCTGCACTTTCTGCATTTCCTCAGAAGCTACCTGCATTTCTGCCAAGGCATCCGTCTGAACTATTTGGGAAGCCTGGTTGGCAATACCAGCAATTGGAGAAGAAGACGCTCCTATGGTAGAAGCAGCCACATTCTTATCCTGGTATTCTACTTTATCGCCCTCCAGATATTCCTCCGTCACATGAGTGGGAAGATCTCTACCTTCAGCAGTCTTATCGAAAGGACGGTCGAAAGCTGACAGGAAGAACACGATAATCTCAGTGCCCATTCCCAGGAAGATCATCAGTTTGGCTCCGGGAAGATGCGTCAACGTGAAGAGAGTACCAGCAATAACGATACTCGCACCCCAACTATAAGCATAGTTCAGGAAAGTCTGTCCCGGAACACTATCCATCCACTTCTGCAGACGATAGACAATATTATATTTACTATAGTCACCCATTTTAATTATCTCCTATTCTTATTTCTTGATGGTTTCTGCTTGGCACTCGATGTAGTAGCCAGACTTCTTACGCAACGGAATCCAATATACGAACGTGGCTGGTTCTGATATTCCCAGGAGCGCCATGCCGAACGGATAAACGATTCAGGATCTTTCCAGGAACCTCCTCTCACACCCTTCTTTTTCAATCGGTAAGGATCTTCCTTGGCTGCATTGTATTTCAGTTCCGGGTTCAAGTCGTTCATGGCGTCAACACCAGCCTCTGTATAAACGGTACTGGTCCATTCTGCCACGTTTCCCGCCATGTCGAAGAGTCCGTTTGAGTTTGGAGAGTAAATACCTACCTTACTCGTTATCAGATTTCCATCCTTGGTATAGTTACCGCGGTCTGGCTTGAAGTTGGCGTAATAACAGCCATCTCCATTCTTCACATCCTGATTGTCCCAAGGAAATTCACTCTGGTTCTTGCCTCTTGCAGCAAACTCCCATTCTGCTTCTGTAGGCAGACGGTAACGCTGTACGAATCTGGCTTCCGGTCCCAGACCTTTCAGCAGATAATCGGTACGCCATGCACAGAAGGCATTTGCCTGTTCCCATGTCACGCCCACGACCGGATAGTCATTATAGGCAGGATTACTGAAATAACTTCTCAGATAGATTTCACTTTCCGTATTGCGGAAGTCGTTTACCCAACAGGTAGTATCAGGATAGACATTCACGATATAGGTATTCAGGAAATCCCAAGGTCCGCTCAACGGACGGTTGATGGTTTCGCTGATGATTCTTCCTTCATCATCGATATAAGCAGTATCCTTGGAAATCATCACCACTTCGTCAGGATTCACGGTAACATCCGTGTTCAGGTTACGTTCCTTCGGATTGATACGGTTTCTGCGAAGGGCTGCTGCCGAATAGTCGTAGATTTCGTATTTGTAGTTGAGCTGTCGCCAGTCTATCAGCTTTTCTCCTGTTACGGGATTGGTTTCATACAGACTTTCGTATGCTCGCATTTCATCCTCATTCGGTTTCTTTGGCAACATTTTCTTCCAGTTTACTCTCGGAGGAACAGGATCACCATTCTTATCCTCGGTAATCATATAGGTTTCATCACCACCGTAGGCTGGATCAGCCAGACGGGTACGAAGGATAGAGTCTCTCACATAAGCCACAAACTGCTTATATTCTGAATTGGTGATTTCTGTATCATCCATCCAGAATCCATCTACAGATACATCCTTTCTCGGAGTCTTCTGTCCCCATAGGGAATCCTGACTTTCCAAACCCATTTTCAGAAAGCCACGGTTCACCTTTACCATACCAAAAGGGGCTGGCTCGGCAAAACTCTTACCACTAACGCCAACAACCTCACCGCCTCTGCCAGCCATTGAAGTATACTTGGCACCGAAGCAACTGCTCAGCGTCAAGACAGCAATCAATGCACCTAGAAGCCATATATTCTTTTTCATATTCATGTGTCTTATATTATTTATTCCTGCATATCCACTTTTGTCAGAGTATTCGTACACTCTTATGTTTGTTCTTTCCTTTTTTCACAAGATTGATGTCTGTCTGATAACCGATGAAGAGTTCATGACTGCCATTTCCGGCACTGATAGACGAGGTATAGAATTCGTAGCTATATCCAAGGACTACCCCATGAAAACTTCCGCCCAAGAGAAGCGTTACAGAATGGTCAGGACTGTAGGTAGCACCGCCATACAGAAGCTTCTTGTCATATTGGTAGACCAGTCTGCCTGTCACATCTCCTCGCCAGGTGGTTCCGTCATACTTCACCAACATAGACGATTTTATTTTTAAGAACGGATTTCTCAACTGAATATTGTATCCACCTGTCAAATAATATACGGCATCTATCTTCATTTCATTGGTTTCTCCCAGTTCGATGGTGGGAGATGTCAGATGTTGAGTTGAAAGTCCCACATACCAAGGTCCGCGCATATAATAAAGACCTACGCCCAAATCCATGCCACTACCATTTACATCGGAGGTGGCAAGAGCAGGGTCACCAGACTCTCCGGCATCAACCTTGCTACCGTCAAACTTCTCGCTGATCATGCCACCCTGCAATCCTATACCCAGCATACCCCCCAGGAGCGGTCGCTTCAGAGAATACTGTAAGGAAAGACGCTGATGAGTGAAAAGACCAATCTGGTCGTTCATCAGGTTGATTCCCACGCCATGATAGTTTTTCAGCGCATAAATAGGCATATCCGCAGCCACATACATCGTACGGGGATTGTGTTCGAATCCTGCCATATCCAGAGCGTAAGCAGCCGTCAAGTTCAGTTTTGCCTGCTTACCCACTGCTGCCGGATTAAAAGAAGGTTCCATGTCGAAGTAATGACTGAAAGAAGCGTCATACTGCGCCCAGGAACACTGGGCATCCGCCAGCACCAAACATAATATGATAAATCTTTTAAACACAATCTAATAACGGAAGAAGCACGATTTTATTATATATAGAAATGAAAAAGGCTGCCCTAAGAAAAGAGCAGCCCTATCATCGACTTTAATATTCGTCGTCATTCCAGAGGAATATTAGGGCTGAATACCAAGCACTTATAGTCTTCCAACTTTATTATTGAACATTTTATTAAGGAGTAAAAGTCGCTAAAAGGCTTTTCTAAACCTATCTTGCAACTCCTTGATTCGCTCTAAAAGTTTTTCGAAAGATAAAGTCTGACCATAGATAAAGTGGTTACACATCTCTGCATAATCACCCTCCCAATCCTTCATCAACTCTTGCCTAGGAACGAAATCAATCTCACTCGGCATCAACTTAGAATAATCTACATACCCTACAGCATAGTATATGGAACGATGCTTAACAATACGCTCATACAAGTCCATATCCAGCAGGGCTTGTTTGCCAAATTCTGTATCCATCAAGCGTTCTAGATCATAAAGATGCCTAGACATTCGGACATAACGAGGAGACTGTTTCTGAAACTCCTCACATAGCAAGAATGCCTTCTCCAGGAATGTTCGTGTAGGTACAACTATCCTGATAGTAGCTGTAGCCGCCTCATCTTCTCCTGGGAAAGTCTGCTCAATATATGATGAAATCAAACGGTCTTCCGTAGGCTCGTTCATAGACAAGCAACTAATCTCTATCTTTACTCTTGGCGGAATATACTCTATCGTATGACCAAGCATAGACTCATAATGAACGAGAATGACAGACGGATCCTTATCACTTGCAACGGGACTTGCCTTACCATCCTCATCAATTTCCTCTACTACATTTTCTATATGGTATCCTTCCACACCAAGTTTCTTTAGATTTTCATCCAACTCTGCTGAAACTGTATCAAGAAAATACCTACGTGCCTTCTTGCGAAGTTTTTCACGCTGATTCTTTGTCGTCTTCTCTATACCGAAGAATTCATGGCTTACAGATAAGTCTATATCCTCACTGAATCTTTCTATCAAATTCCATCCTTTACTGAGACTTGTACCTCCCTTAAAGATGAGTTGATCTGCACATGAACATTTGAAAAGAGCGTTGAGCACCACAGTTACCCACCAGTCCTTTTCAATTGCAACCTGATTAATACGAAACTTCTCTTCCGCACGTTGCAACATTGCTATTCGTTCATCTATTGTGTGATTTAACCAAAGTGTCATAATGCTCGTTTTTATCTATTATATCAGTTATCAGCTTTCTCATCCATACTGGCATGAGAGTAAGGTCTTGTACAAACAAGTCTTTATGTTCCTCTTCATTGACCAATTTTCTTATGGTAGAGAGTTCTTGATTACCTACATTCTTTTGTCCTAATGTTCTAAGAGCTTGTACAAGAAGCGCTGCCAACACTGTCTGAAAAGCAAAGTTCTTAGGAACACTTCTCTTCAACTCTATAGTCCGATTTCCAAGAGTCAAGACTCTTCCACTTCCCGATGTCAGATAAGTATATTTTGTAGGCACCTGTGTTGAGAGTCCAAGTTTGTTGAGCGCTGTAACTCCTGAAGGTTGTATTTGTACCTTATCTCGCTGGGCTATAGCCATCACCATTTCATCTATTGATGGATAGACTATCCCAAATCGGGTATTCTTAGGGCGAAGATAAACCCCATTAGCTAATCGAACTATATTTCCCTTTTTTTCTTCTACAGAAAGTGCACGACTTACCACCTTCTCATTATCATTGATGTCCGAGAAGTCTGAGATGAAGAGAATCTGCCCTTCACTTGTCTCATATATACGGTTTGCTATTTCTGCCATATCGTTTCCTTTCTTTAATGGTGCAAAAATACAAAAAATCAGCGATATGTGTAACACCCCGCCGATTTAATTAACTTTTTTTATGTAGAAAACTTTGCAAATATTTTCCACAATCACTTATTTTTATTCACTCTTAGCTGTCTGTGGTACTCACGGCTCTTGCGTTGTAGTTCTTCCTTATGACTGGCATAATATCGACGTTGATACTCTTTTTTCGTGGCAGTTTTTCACTCTTTAAGAGACATACAGGCAAATTCTCCGAATGAATCTGGATACTGCTTGATTATTGCAGTAAAGACTGCGGACAAGACCTGCACGACAATGGAGTTTCCGGCTCGCCAATATAGAGAATAGTCAGAAGTCTTACGATGACGACCATTTATAAACATAAGTTTCGCTATTTGTTCTTTTGTGTAACCTTCTTTACCTCAAATCCGCAACCTATAGGGTTTAGTGGGATTTTGCTTGCAAAGCGACAAAATTCATTTTATCGTACATATTTCTTGCACAACAGAAATGTCGCAGACACAAAATCCCCTTACCCCATAAAGCGACTTGAGGTAATACGCTGGTTTAACCAGAAAAGCATGGTCTTTAACCAAAGTCTGTCTTGAACAGGTTGGCATAAGCATTGTTGTCTGAGTAAATGTTCAATACATGCCTACGTGATGTCTTAATCCATTTCGCAGGAACAGAGATGAACTTGAAAACAAAGGTCTTGATTCTGCTGGTGGCACGCAATCCAAATTCATGGGTTTTCAATCTCTGCATAATAGCTTTGTAGAAGTTTCTGATGAGAGCTGTCATAAGCAGGAATACAGTATTCTGTGCCATGAACGATTTTGGCAATCGATTCCAGCCAAAGTCATTGTTCATGTCATCGAAGATGCGTTCCTTGCCACCACGAAGATTGTAGAATTCCACGATGTCTCTTGCACTCGACTTGTAATCGTTAGTCAGTATACATCTGTAGGTATATTCGCCTTCCCAAATGTCAAGGTATCCATCTATTCGCCTTTGTCTCTGTATGACAAGACGATACGGTTTTCCTTTCCATTTCTCAACAAGGATAGAATTCAACTCAAACTCAATACCGTTGATTTCAACAGTTTTCCATCCAGTTAAGGCAAACATGGAATCGTAGAAAGAAGAGCATCTGTTGGCACGAATATAAAAATGCCTGCAATGAGCCTCTACCATATCTACGATTTCCTCCGAACATGAGCCGCAATCCATGCGGGCACGAGAAATATATATTTCCGAAGCCTCCAATCGCTTGAAGATTCTTTCCAAAGTTTCTTTTTGGTTGAAGCGTACGTTTGTGTTGCCGTCTCTATTTTCAATACCAACAATCATGTCGTTAATGACAGCTACGCCTGGACTATAGCCCAAGAACTTCTTGTAGGTTGGTTTTGCATCATACTTCTCTGTTTCAATGAACTGATGGTCAAAGTCAAAATCATACTCTTGACCGGATTTCAATTGACCAGTAGCAAGCAGAGCATTGACCAGTAAGCAGTTCATCTTGTCTGCAGTATTGAAATCATAGGATTTGCCAGAAGCAGACTTATAGGTGATGCTCTTAAAAGTCAGTTCTTCGATAGCACGTAATATGGTGTCTGCGCTGCAAGTGCGAAGAGTTGGATGAAGAGACAAATGTTTCATCAGGTGAGTTGTAACATCCTCAATACATGAGCCACCACAAAGATATACGCACATCAGAGAGCGTAGAATCTCGCTATATTGATAACCAAACATAGTGCATCTCAATCCCAAGGTGGAATCTATGGTTTGAGCTAAAAGAGCATCAAATTGCTCCATAATCGAAAAAATTCCCCCAAAAGGAGTGAGTTTCTCAGATTTTATTTGTACTTTTGCCATGCCATATCAGAATTTTGCTTGTCTTCTTTTCGCAACACTAAGGTAAGTGAAAATTGTGACATGGCAAAATCCTGGGTAACTTTTTGTTGCTCAGGCACTTATAAATAATGTTAAACTATAGTGTTGCGGAATTAAGGAACATGAAAAAAAACAGAAAAAAGCAAATCGTAGTTTTGTGTATAGCTTTAGTTTGCATCTTCATCTTGGTGTTCTCATTGTCCCATAAATCAGCTACAAAAGGTAGCGCGAATCCTCCATTAACAGATGTTTTGACTGATAGCATTTCTCAGATTGTCTCGGCTTGTCCTGGTGAAATTGGTGTGGCGGTTATTATTAATAACACAGATACGGTTAGTGTTAATAATAAAAGCATTTATCCTATGATGAGTGTATTTAAGGTTCATCAGGCATTAGCTCTTTGCAATGATTTTGACAAAAAAGGCCTTTCCCTTGATACCTTGGTAAAGATAAATAGGGAAAAACTTGATCCAAAGACATGGAGCCCTATGATGAAAGATTATTCAGCACCAGTTATATCGTTGACAGTAAGAGATCTGTTGCGCTATACTCTTTCCCAGAGCGACAATAATGCAAGCAATATCATGTTTAAGAATATGCTCAATACTGCACAAACAGACAGTTTTATAGCGAAACTCATACCACATTCGAGTTTTCAGATAGCTTATACAGAAGAGGAAATGTCCGCTGACCATGACAAAGCTTACTCTAATTACACATCTCCTCTTGGTGCTGCAATGTTGATGAATCGTTTGTTTACAGAAAGTCTTATCAGTAATGAGAAACAAGATTTCATTAAGAATGCATTGAAAGAATGTAAAACAGGTATAGATAGGATAGTAGCTCCACTTCTTGATAAAGAAGGGGTTGTAATAGCACATAAGACAGGTTCTGGTTATGTCAATGAAAATGGTATTCTTGCAGCTCAGAATGATGTAGCCTATATATGTCTGCCTAATAAGGTCTGCTATACCTTAGCTGTATTTGTTAAGGATTTCAAGGGAAATGAATCACAAGCGTCACAATTTGTTGCGCATATATCAGCGGTAGTATATTCTTTATTAATCAATACTGCGTTAAATTAATATTTAATCGTCTGTAAATCAATAACTTATATTAAGAAGTGCTTATGAAAACTTAACTGTAAAAAGTTGGTCAAGTCGCTGATTTTCAGTAACTTTGTAGATCACGACAAATACAATATTACATGAATACAGGACTTGACCAATATATGGATATCTTTAAAGATGCAGTTGAAGATTCAGCTGCAAAGATAACAAAAAGTTTCGAGAAAATACTCATCGAGGTGATAATTTTGTTCATGGTAATACCAAGAAAGATAAATTTCACCCAAATGGGGAGGTATGGCTTGCATGTTGAGCAAACCTATCGCAACGCATTCGGCTTGAAAAAGTCGAAGTGCATTGATTGGCTCAAACTTAATGTCTCACTTGCCAAGCGCTTCTTGGGTAAACAGGGAAGATGGGCTATTGCCATTGATCCCAGCTACATCAGTAAAGCTGGCAAGAAAACACCACATATCGGTCGTTTTTGGTCAGGATGTGCACAGTCTGTTAAACATGGTCTCGAAATCATGGGTATTGGCCTCATTGATATTGATG